>PBMZ01000055.1 GCA_002722955.1 Planctomycetaceae bacterium
CGAAATCTTGTGTTTCTTTGCCTTCGATGGCGTAGGCATCTTGAGTGGCCTTGGATTCGGCAGCCAGGTTTGTGACCTCGGGGACGACCTTTTGCATGCGGTCGGATAACTGATAGCTGCGAATGCGAGCCGTCAAGGTGTCATTCTCGCCCCGTCTTCGCAAATGCTGCTTGTTGAGTAACGCCAACAATTCACGGCTGGCAGCTTCCGTTTCGGGCTTCACTTTGACGGCTGGAAAGATGTCTCGAATCGGCGTTCCCTTAGGTTTGACGGCAACACCTTGATGTTGAGCTGGCAAGAAACCGTTGGTCCAATTGATCGACCCGCCCGCAGGTACTCCTCGAGGATCCGGAATCACAACGTAAGCCGGAAGATCGTCGGTCTCGCAGCCCATGCCGAACGATAGCCACGCGCCCAGTGTTGGAAATCCGTTCAATCGAAAACCAGTGCTTTGTTGAAATGTGGCTGGCGTGTGATTGGATGTCTCGCCGAACATGGAGCGAACGACAGTTAGCTCGTCGGCAACTTTCGCCAAGTGTGGAAACAGGTCGGATACCCAAAGACCACTGTTGCCGCGCTGCTTAAAGTTCCAATCGCTCTTTCTAAGCAGTCCGACTTTCCCGAAGAACACATCGGGTCGCTCTTCGGAGACTAACGACTTTCCGTGCAGCTTCTCCAACTCTGGTTTATAGTCAAAACTGTCGACTTGGCTGAAGCCGCCGCAAAGCACGATGTGGATGATTCGTTTCACCTTTGCGTCATGATGAGGCCAAGGATCGGCGGCTTGGCTGGGTACACCTTCCGCGCGGGCCAAGCCGTCTCTGAGCAACATGTCGCTGAGTGCGATCGCGCCGATTCCCAGCGAGGAAAACGACAAGAAATCGCGGCGGTCGAATCGATCGGCATGTGTGGGGAATTCAATCGACATGGATAAACTCGTTGCTATTGATCACGACACGGCAGAGTGCGGAGAGGCCGTGTTTGTTAATGAATGCGGATAAGGTTTTTCGCTCGTCATCATTTGGTGTGCGACCGTACGCGAGCTGATAGACGCGGTTCGTCTGAGCAACCGCGTCCTTGCCAACATCCTTTGTGACGCGTTGAGCGAATCGATCAGCCATTCGCAAGATGAAGGGATTGTTCATCAGTGTCATGGCTTGGATGGGAGTCGTCGTAACGGTCCGCTTGGGAGCCGTCGTCGATGGGTCAGGACAGTCAAACGCATCCAGCAAGTGATTGCGGCCGGATCGTATCCAAGTCCGATAGATCGTGCGGCGATAAACTTCCGGTTTGTCAAGATCGACGATCTCGTAAAAGGTCGAGTTGTTGCTGAACGATGTGAAGTCGCGATACGGCGAGCCACCAAAGCGTGGATTCATTTGACCGGACACCGTCAAGATGGCGTCTCTCAGCGCTTCGGCCTCAAGCCGCAATGGCGATCTTCGCCACAGCAGTCTGTTGTCAGCATCGATCGCCGCGCACTCGGAACGAAAACGGGAGTCTTGCAAGTAAGTCGCCGAGCTGACGATTAAGCGATGGACGTGCTTCAGGCTCCAGCTGGATTCGATTAGCTCGGTCGCAAGATAGTCGATAAGTTCCGGGTGGCTTGGCCGGCCACCGTTGAATCCGAAATCATTTGGTGTGTCAACAAGACCAATGCCAAAGTGATAATGCCAAAGTCGATTGACGATTACGCGGGCAAACAACGGGTTTTTCTCGCTGGCAATCCAATCGGCAAGTCGCTTGCGGCGGTCCGAGTCTGCGGCATCAGCGGCCAGCCCAAAGTTGGCATTTACGCCGGATACGGAAGCGACGCCACCCGGACTGACCACGTCTCCAGGAGTGGCTGGATTTCCGCGTAGCAGTAAGTGTGTGGTCTCCGCCCGTTTCGGCACGACGGCGTACACCGAATGCGGCGCGTGGCGATTTTGGGACTTCTTGATGGAGGCAATTTCGGCCAGGATGCTGGCGCGAGTTTTCTTTTCCTCTTCCGTTTGCGCGGCCAAGATTCTGTCGTGGGTCACGTCAAACTTTTCCATTTCAAACGAGGATCGGACTTCTTCGGCTGTTAGCGCGCGATCGTAAAGTTGCGCGGTTTCGAGGGTGCCTTCCATTTGTCTACTGGGTGTGGGTCCACCGGTGCGAAGACCAAATAGAACGTACCACTCGCCGGAACGAAAATGCGCGGGCCCACTGCTCTTGTAAGGCGAACCGTAAGGCACTCCGTTTCGGTAGCAGGCGATCGTGCCGTCAGCGGCGTAGGTGATGGCCATGTGGATGAAGGCACCGACATCCTTTTCCTGCGGAGCGTTCAGGTCCTTGGTTCGCTTGAAGAAGTCGCTGCCGGCCATCCATTTTCCAGGATGACGCTCGCCGAAGACTATGGCATCAAACATGGCGTTCTTGGTGTGTACGCTGAAGGCCGCGCCGCCTCGTTGTTTCAAGTTGTCCAGCTTCACCCAAGCTTCGAGCGTCTTTTCGGACAAGTCGAAATTCTGCATGTGGGATGCCGCGTAACCAGTACCTTTATTCAACAGCAAGCGGCCTTCGACGACTTCTGCCTTCGGGTGTTGAATAGCGTGCACCTCGCCTATTTGATCCTTGGTGTCTTTCTGAAAGTCCCAACGAGAGATCGGCTTCACGCGCGGCGGAAGTTTGCTGGCTTGAGCTTTGTTGGTGGCCGCGATCAATCGATTGCGGATCGCGGCATCCAACCGAGCCAACTCGTCTTGTGTCGTTTTCAGTTCCGCAGACAGTTTTTCGCGACGTTGTTGATCCTGCTTGGAGATCACATTTCGGCTGCCGTGACGGACGCCGCCAACTGCTGACGCGATTTGGTAATACTCCTTCTGACGGATTGGATCGAACTTGTGATCGTGACAGCGAGCACAGTTGACCGTTAAACCCAGAAACGTTTGCGAGATCGTGCCAACGTAATCTTCGACCTCGTCTTGGCGCACGACGGCTTTCATGGCTTTGCTGCGCATGCTTTGCCCGACCTCGTCCCACGGCCCCGCCACCATAAAACCGGTCGCGGTAACAGCATCGGGATCAGACGGGTGAAGCACGTCGCCCGCCAATTGCAAACGCGTGAATTGATCGTAAGGCATGTCGGCGTTCATCGCGGCGATGACCCAATCTCGGTAATGCCACGAGTTGTTACGCAGCTTATCCCGCTCGAATCCCTGACTCTCGCCAAACCGCACAACGTCTAGCCAATGACGGCCCCAGCGTTCGCCAAAGTGTCGCGATGCCAACAATCGTTCGATCAGTTGTTCGAGGGCCGCGTCGAAGTCTTTGCTTGCATTGACCTGGAAGGCGCTGATTTCCTCGGGCGAGGGGGGCAAGCCCAACAGATCAAACGTCAGCCGCCGAATGATTATCTCAGGCGACGCTTGCGGTGAGGCCGTCAAGCCTCGCTGTTTCAGCTTCTGACGAATGAAGGCATCGATGGCGTTGCGAGTTCCATCGGCACTGGGAACATCGGGCCGCTTGACGGGTTGAAGCGCCCACCAGTCATAACCGGCGCGACTCTTGGACGAATGGCGGAACACGTCAATGGGCGTTGTTCCCCAAACGGCGCCAGCAACAATCCATTGTCGAATGATTTCGCGTTCCTGTTTGGGCAGCGGGTCGTCGGGGGGCATCTCGCCATCAACGATGCGCTTCCATAACAGGCTTTGATCTAACTTCCCACCCACGATCGCGGCGCCGGACTCACCACCTTGGGTCGCCTTTTGTTTGCCGGACAGATCCAGTTTCCCTTTCGGATTTGCGCCGCTATGACATTGCAAACATCGATTCGCGAGAATGGCGGCGATCTGTCTATCAAACCGCTTGGCTGTCCAGTCTTCGGCCTTGAGCGTCGAAGCGAGTGACAAGAGCACGAATGCCGTCGTAAGTTGGCGGTGAAATTTCATGGATTTCTGCGGCCGTATTCGTTCGGTGAGAGTTGCTGCTGACGAGCCCTCGATTATAGTCAACAAAACGCTTGGAAGCGACGAATGCCGTCTCAAAAAAAAATCGTTTGTTCACTCAGAAATTCACGGCCAACGCTTGCCTTCATGGAAAACGGCGGTACAGTCATCGGAAGTGCATCTTAGCCAAACGACTCATGGAAAAACCTGAGGTATGGAGAGACTCGAAGATGGCGACCAAGACGAAAACTCGCAAGCAGGACACAGCCAACGAATCCGACGCAATGCTGAATAACGCTGTCGGTCAGATCGAGAAAGCCTTTGGCGAAGGCTCGATCATGCGACTTTCGGATTCGTCACATCAGGCGATTCCAGCGATTCCTTCAGGTGCCCTCTCTCTAGATTTAGCCCTCGGCGGTCATGGCTTTCCACGCGGTCGCATCATCGAACTGTTTGGGCCCGAGTCCAGCGGTAAGACGACGTTGGCCTTGCACGTCATTGCCAGTGCTCAAAAGTCTGGCGGCATTGCCGCTTTCATCGACGCAGAACACGCGTTGGATCCGTCATGGGCCAAGCGACTCGGTGTCGATTTGGAAAGCCTGCTGGTCAGCCAACCATCGTACGGTGAAGAAGGTCTGCAGATCGCCGAAATGTTGATCAAGTCGAACGCTGTCGACGTGATCGTGGTTGACTCGGTAGCCGCCTTGGTGCCGAAGGCCGAGCTTGATGGTGAGATTGGCGACAAGCACGTTGGCCTGCAGGCTCGCATGATGAGTCAAGCCATGCGGAAGCTGACTGGAGCGATCGCGAAGGCTAAGACGACGGTCATCTTCATCAATCAAATTCGCGAGAAGATCGGCGTCATGTTCGGTAGTCCGGAAACGACCACCGGTGGCCGAGCTCTGAAATTCTATAGTTCTTGCCGAGTCGACATTCGCCGTATCGCAACTTTGAAAGACGGCGATACCCCCGTTGGTATTCGCATGAAGACCAAGATCGTCAAGAACAAGGTGGCACCTCCCTTCCGTGTTGCCGAGTTCGATATGTTGAGCACTCGAGGCATCAGCTACGAGGGCGACATCATGGACATGGCCGTCGAAGACAAGATCATTCAAAAGAGCGGCAGCTGGTTCAGCTACGGCAAGACGCGGCTCGGACAAGGCAAAGAGAAGGCGCGCACACACCTGGAAGAAAACCCGGAAATGACCGAGGAAATCAAGCAGCGCGTTCTGGCCGCACGCGGTTTCAGTGATGTTGTCGAACCTTCCGACGAGGAAGAGTAAAGATCGCATCAAAGTTCCAGCGGGAACGAAGTCAAACGTTCAACTCCGTCGGCGGTGACTCGATAGTTTTGCTCGAGCCGAATGCCGGCGTTCAGGCCATCGAAGTACAGGCCCGGTTCGGCCGTGAAGACGTCGCCTTCCTCGAACTTGTCGTCCCAATTGGGATTCAGGTGCGGAGCTTCGTGCGGAAAGATCCCGAAACCGTGGCCCAAATGATGAAAGAACGCATCTGGCCGAACTTGGTCCAACGTGTCTTTGGCTTGCTGGTATAAGTCACGGCAAGACACACCCGGACGCACGGTCGCCTCGACCATGGATAGCACATCGACGATGCTTTGCCACGTCTCAAGTTGCAAGTCTGTCGGCTTGCGATCAACGGCAAACGACCGGCAATTGTCGGCATAATAACCACGCACCGCGGGCCCCAAATCCAAGATGAACAGTTCCCCCGCCTGCGCTCTTCGATCTCGCGGCGGACCGCCGGGCGAGTTGCATTGATAATCATTGCCGATTGCCGTCAGTGGTTCTCCGGCAACGTCGACGGCGGCAGCGTGAAGCTGATTGAAGACCTCCAATTCACTAATCCCCGGCTCGATGATTTCTCGCGCATTGATGTACATCGCATGAGTGCACGCGATGGAAAGCCGGATCATGGCTAATTCGTCGTCGAGTTTCCGTCGGCGTAATTTCCAGATCTCGGCATCGACGTCCACGCGGTCGTCACCGAACAAACTCAAGACATGATCGCTGCTATTGCTGGCCTCGAACCCCGTTCGTCCAGACACATTGATGTCGGTGCGAGACAACTGTTCGGCGGCGGACTGCAGCTGTTCTTGCCGTAACGTCGCGCACCATTGAGCCTCGAAAGTCAAGATTTCATCGGCAGCAACATCTTCCGGCTCAGCGTTTGGAGCAACGAGCACACACTTGCCCTCGGAGTCCAAAAGTGCCACTGCCGACATCAAACGATGCGGGCGAAATCCTGTCAGCCACTGGACATTGTCGTGAGAGACAACAACGACTTGGTCGATGGACCGTTCTTTCATGACGTCAACAAGTCGTTGTTGACGTTGCCGGCAGCAGTCAGCTTGTAGGTTGAGTGGCTCGCTCATCGATGTTGTCCTTGGAAGTGTGCTTCGGGTTACCATCGTTTTGGTCGCCGGCGCCTTCGGCTGGGCGTTAAACCAGGGCAGGAAGCTTTCAGGCCGCGCGAGAATGTTGATTGCCGGCCTCACTATCGAGCCCAAGAACTCGACGATAAATGGCCTCGTATTGATCGGCAACCTTATTCAGGTGAAATCGCTCGGAAACCAATTGGCGGCTTTCGTATCCCATGGACTGCCGCAACTCGGGGCGTTCCAACAAGTGCAGGATGGCGTTGCCCAGTGACTCCGAGTCCCGCGGCGGAATCAAAAGACCGTTGCTTCCATGATTGACGACCTCGCGGCATCCCGGCCAATCGGTCGTGATCAATGGTAAGCCCATTGCGCCGGCTTCTAAGAGGACGCGCGGAATTCCCTCGCGAAAATAACTTGGCAGCACGAACAGATCGCTGAGCGCCAAGATGTCTGGAATGTCCGTGCGAGATCCCAGCATGCGAACATCGGAGCGATACTGCTTCAATTCCTCGGCCGAAATGGCATCCGGGCCTTCATGAACGACGGAACCAATCAGCAAGAAAACAGTGTCTGGATCTTCCATGCGGACTTGCCGAGCTGCTTTCAAATACTCGACGACACCTTTTGACTTGATCATGCGGGTCACCATTGTGATGACTCGGCGACCGTGCAATCCCAGTTCGTTGCGGATGCGTTCTTGGATTTGAAAGTCACTGCGTTGCATCCGGTAGTCTTCGACATCGATGCCGGAACTCAAGACCAATTCGCTGCGATCTTCGGAGACGATTTCATGTCGATGGAAGAACTCTTGATCGTCCGAGTTCTGAAACACGGTCGCGCCAGCAACTCTCGAGGCTCGACTTTGTAAGGTCTTGTAAACCGGCCGCAGCGCCAACGTCAGCGGTGAGGACGAGGAATAAACAGCACCCAATCCTGTGATCGTGCGAATCGACGATAAGCCAGTACGTCGAGCCGCGTACGGCACCAACAAGGCCGGCTTCGTGTTCACCGCGTGGACAATGTCCGGACGATGCTCGTCGAACAATTGGCACAGTTTGCGGTACGCTTGCCAATCGCCGTGGGGCGAGAATGCACGCCGCAGCGGATATCGATGGTAGGGAAAGCCGTGTTCCAAGAACTCCGGAGCCTCTTCGGGGCCAACCGCGCCGACGTCGAATCCGCGATCAACAAGTTGCTTCATCAGCGGAATACGCAGTCGCAGTCGCCCCGCGCCGACAAACCAAACGGTGGGTCTCTTTGTTGCATCCATGCAGTAATGTCCTGGAACTCACATTCGTAGCGGAACGGCGCAATCCGTCCGGTGCCAGAGATGGCAACCAACGCGAGAAACCGGGTGGCTCGTGCCGCACCGCTACCTCAACGCGCGTGAAGAATAGACCAACGTCGCCGCCAGCCTCAAGATCAGTCCAGGGCCAGGATCAAGGCCATCGTTGCCCAACTGGTTCCGCTGATCGAGATGAACTGATCCTTGCTGTGAGGAAACCCACTCTCAAAGTATTTTTGGATCGCTTTGCTTCGCGTTTTGACGTGCCAAGAACCGTCGGCTTGGCGCGTTTCCTTCAAAAATCGCAACCCGCTCTGAAAAGCCGTATGAGAGTGCTCGAGTCCACCATGATGCAAGGCGACCAGTGCTTGACCCGTGGCGTAAGCATCACTCGACATGTCGGGCAATTGCGACCAGCCGCCGTCTTCACGCTGAATTGCCAACAGCCGCTTTCTTTGGTCTTGGAGTTTCTCGGTGGTGAGTCCGCACCAGTGTAGTCCGAGTAATCGAAAAGCGTGATCCTCGGTCGTCTTGACCTTCGCCGACAGCAACCATTTCTGGGCCCGTTCGATACGATCGCTGTTCTGTTTACCGTAAAGCTTCAGTGCTCGTGCCGAGAGCGCGGTTGCTGTGAAGTCACTGTCTTCTAATGGCGGCCGGTGCGTTCGAATTCGCCAGCTGCCGTCGTCTTTCTGCGTCGTTTCCAAATACCGCAATAACGCGGCGATTACGTCATCACTTTCAATGCCATCAGCATGCAAGGAAACCAATGCATAGCCCGCGGTGTACGGTCCACCGGGTACACCTTCGCCCTTCTTCAGCCTTTCCATGCGACCGCGGAAGTACGCTTTGGTGAATTCGCTTTGCTTCTTTGCCCGATCTGTGTCGACGGTTAGTTTCTTGTCGCGAGCGTATCGAACTGTCATTGCCGGCAATGCTTGATGGTGGCAGGTGAAGCATTTCCGCTTGTCTGTGTAGACCTCTGCGCTGGATTGCAGCAGTTTGAGCGTGGAATCGATTTGCTCTCGGGCAGTTGGCGTCTCGTCAGCGTAGCTATTGCCGACGCTGATGAAACAACTAAGACCGATCAAAAAAAGTCTTGTTTTCATGACAAAACACTCGAATCCCTTATTCGTCGAAGTTGCCATCGTTTAACCCGTAGCCGAAGGCGAGGCTTCTTGGAAATGCTCCTTGCCTTTGGCTACGGGTTAAACGCTGGCAATGGCGCCGTCTTTGCAAGCACTATTTCTTAGGGGGCATTGATCGATGCGCGGTCAAACCGAAATTCAACCGGCACATTGATCAACAGTGTCGGCGCTTCGTAGACGAATCGGCAAGCGCTCAGGTCGACTTTGCTACTTGGAAACTCGTACTCGACGACAACGGATTTGCCAGCTTGAAGTGGGTTGCGGAAGTCGGTGTAGTCGACCCGAGATTCGCCGCATTCCATGTACGCTCGATTATGAAAAATCCATGTTCGGTGCGATTCAAAGGCGGGACCGGCTCGATCGTAACTGATGGCAATGCGGACGTGGATCGATTGTTTCGTTGAGCGGATTTCTTGCAAGATTGCCGTGACACCACCGCGACGGCGAGCGACGCCGCTGGCGTTCGCTAACTCGGTGAACACCAATCGCTCGCTACCCGCGGCGAGCAGTATTTGGCAGCGGCCTTGAAGTTGACATTCTCGCGCCGTCGACATTGCCTTGGCGTTGAAGTCGACCTTCAATCGAGCACCGCTGCCACCCTCGCCCAATGGTAATTCCAAACGAGCGTCGCGGCTGCGGACGGCAAGTTCTTTATTGCCCAGCTTGGCAGAAAAGTCGGCTGGCGAGTAAGACAAGAACAGAGGACGCAATCGAGGTTCGCCCAGCAATTGCAATCGAAATGACAGCAACTGAATTTGGTTGTTTCCAAAGACTGGGCGGAACCTTGCCTGAGTTAACTGAATGCGGAACGGACCCGAATACGCAACAGGCGGTCGCTGATCAGACTCGTTTGGAGTTAATCGTAACGAAGCTTTATCAGTGGCCGCACCGACTTGGAATCCTTGAGATTCGGCCAGTTGGTCAAGCGTTCGCCAAAACGTTGTCGCCTCGATGGAAGTTTGTCCGGCCAATACTGTCGCAGCGAGTCCCGACGAGTCGATCGAATTCCCCGTTTGTTGTTGCAGCTGTTCTAGAGTTTCTTTTAGCGAGTGCTCGCCTTCGATCGAAACTCGAGTCGGCTTGATCGATGCCAGAGCCTTGTCTCTTTCGAGCTTTAACCGAATTCGCTGAAGCGCCGCGCGTGTCGACACCGAACGAACAACTTCTGCTGGCGGCAAAACAGGCAAAACCGCTGGCCCTAACTTCAGCAGCGCTGTTTCGGCCGCTTGCCGCTTGCTGCGTTTGTCGGCATCGAGTTGCTTGATGAGCGCCGCGACTTTGGTGCGATCAACATCGGGCTCGGCGGCTTGCAGAAAGCGTGAAGAGATCACCAACAGACAACACATCGCGGCGACGATGGTGCATGTCGCTATGTGAAACCTGGTTTGCATTCGGTGGCCTCAAACAAACGTTGGGGGAGTCAAACGTGCCCTCGACCATGATACCGGTCCGATTCTTCGAGTGGAAACCCGCAATTGACGGGAATCGTGCTTCGCCGGCGTGGAGGCTTGAGCGGGTATAGGAATCTCGGCCTATGTATGTTTGAGTCATCGTTGTTTCAATAGAGAGGTCTGGTTGTGCGAATTCTTCCGATTTTATGCTTGATTTTCAGCCTCGGAATCATCGATCACCAAGCAGCCCACGCAGCGAATCCGGGTCTGATCGAACTCGCGGCCGACGGCGATTTGTACCAAGGTCGAGTTTACGCGCGCGACACGGACTCGGTTTGGCTGATCGAACGCGATAGCCAGATCTACGAAGTCGATTTGGCCGACGTGACGAAATTCCGCAAGCTTCAGCCGAAGTTCGACTTCTTCTCGCCAGCCGACATGCGAGCACAATTGGTGGCCGAGCTCGGCAACAAGTACGACTACGCAGCCAGCACGCACTTTCTTGTCTGCGGACCGAAGGGCGAGGCCAAAGAGTCTTGCGACGTCCTAGAAGACATCTACCGCACATGCTTTCGCTACCTCACCGTACGCGGTTTTCAAATCAAACAACCAAAGCGATCCCTTGATCGCCATCATCTTTCCCAACCGAAGTGACTTTGTCGAGTACTGCGACGACGACGACGTCACACCATCCGCCGGCTTGCGTGGTTACTACAGTTCGGACACCAACCGAATCGCATTGTTTGTTCAATCGTCAAAGACCAAGGGGGGGCGCCACGTCAGCGACGTTATGAAACCAAGCATTGATTTGTTCGCACCGCCGCGAGCAACAGGATTCTCGACACGCACGATGGCACGCCACTCGGTTCATCCATCGATTCAGGCGGGCTTGAAAGCCACCTTGATTCACGAAGCCACGCATCAAGTCGCTTTCAATTTCGGTTTGCATCATCGCATTGGGGATAACCCGCGCTGGGTCGTCGAGGGTTTGGCGACACTGTTCGAGGCACCTGGCATCCGAAACTCGAACGGCACTAAGGGCAAGGTCAGTAAACGCAGCCGCTTGAACTTGGAACGTTACCTGCGATTTCAGAATTACGCTCAGTCGCGGCGAATCCGCGGCTCGCTGCGTTCCTTTGTCGAGTCCGATCGCGCGTTCAGTTCGGTGTTGGATGCGTATGCCGAGGCCTGGGCCCTAACGTTTTTCTTGGCCGAGACGCGACCGCGGGCTTACGAGAGCTTTTTGAAGAAAATAGCCGCCCGTGATCCTTTCGAAGACTACGACAAGTCCGATCGCATCAACGACTTCGAAGACGCTTTCGGTGATGGCATGGATGTGCTCGAGACGAACTTTCTGAGATATATCGCGAAGTTTCAATAAGCTCGGCTCAAGCATTGCCTAAGTAGCCCCGCGACGGAATCGCGGGGCCACGAGCCGCTTTGACGATCTGCGCCGCGAACGGTACAGTGTTTCGATTCTCAATCGACAAGGTAACGAAACATGAGCGACTCGCGTCCGAATATCGTCTTTATCATCACCGACCAACAGCGGTTCGACACCATTAACGCGTTGGGTTATGACTACATTGATACGCCCAACTTGGACCGCTTGGTCAACGAAGGTGTGACGTTTACGAATTGTCACATTTCGGCACCGTCGTGTGCTCCGTCAAGAGCCAGCTTATTCACCGGATACTATCCACACACGACTGGCATCTTGCGAAACGCGGACGCTTGGAATCACTCGTGGATCGAACTTCTGGCCGAAAGCGGATACCGCTGCGTCAACGTCGGTAAAATGCACACGTATCCGTACCACTCGCCGTTGGGCTTTCACGAGCGATACGTTGTCGAGAACAAAGACCGCTATCTCGAAGAACGTTATTACTTCGACGAATGGGACAAGGCCCTCGCGGCGCACGGCTTGGTCAAACAGCAGCGCGAGAAATATCGCGAGCGGCCCGATTACAACGAGTGCCTGGGTGCCTTCAAATGGGAGCTTCCGGCCGACCTCCAGTCCGATAATTTCGTCGGCAACACGGCAACTTGGTGGCTCAACAGTTATCCCAATACGCAACCGCTATTTCTTGAGATTGGCTTCCCCGGACCGCATCCACCTTACGACCCGACACCGGAGCTTGCGGAAAAGTACATGCAGCGCGACTTACCGTTGATGGATGTGACCGAAGAGGAACTCGATGGTCAGCCGCCGGTTTACAAGCAGATGCGGCAGCACAACTTCGAAGTCGACCATGATTCAGTCGTGCATCTACCCGACCCAACACCCGAACAACGTCATCGCCAGCGAGCCTATTACATGGCCAATGTCGAGATGATCGACACCAAAGTCGGCGAGATCATGCAGGCCCTTGAAGACAACGGCTACGGCGACAACACAGTCGTCATCTTTACATCCGACCATGGCGACTGCCTGACGGATCACGGACACAGCCAAAAGTGGACGATGTACGATACGATCATGAAGATGCCAATGATCGTTTGGGCTCCGGGCCGATTCAAAGGCGGCTTGAAGATCGACGGACTTTGCCAGCAGATGGACATCGGCCCGGCGATCTTGGAGTTAGCGGGAGTCGAAGTCCCCGAAACAATGGAAGCCCGCTCGGTCTTGCCTGCATTGGAAGAGAATGAATGGGCCCCACGCGACTACGTCTACGCCGAGCATGGTCGCGACAACATTCTCGAGGGCACCGAGTTCATGACGATGGTCCGCAGCGAGGACTGGAAGCTAGTCCATTTCGTCGACGAGCCTAACGGTCAACTGTTCAACTTGAACGACGATCCCGAAGAGATCAAAAATCTGTGGGACGACCCGGACTCGGAGGACAAGAAACGCGAGCTACTCGACGAGCTACGAGAGTGGCGGATCCGCAGTCTAGTCCACACAGCATCCTGGGCGTCCGATTTCCGCTGATGTGATCTCCGTGGTAACCCAACGCGCGGGACGTTGCACGTTCCTATGCCGAAGGCATTGCAGACGCGCAACATCAGAACTTTCGCGGCAGGCTTCATGTGTTGTCACAGTGGCCAAACGACCATTATTGGATTTCCAAGCTGACTGGCAATGCGCCGCAATTGCGATGTCGAGACTGAATCTTCCAACTGAACATAAAACGCGTTCGGTGCCGCTGTCATGAACTTGTCCAGACCCAGGCGGCCAAAGCCGAAGACCGTCATGTTGCCCTGCATCTGCCAATAGCTGTCTTGATGGTTGTCCGTTGATTGATGGACCAAAATCAAGCTGCGGCCCGCTCGGCGGTCTCCGAAGGCGACCCATTCGTGACTGCGGCCTTGCCAACTCTCGCGAGCCGAACTGTTCAGATCGTCTCGTAGCACGAAGTCGTTGCCATCCAAGTCCAACTTGCCTCCCGGCGTGCCCTCATACAAAAACCAATAGGCATGCGCGGCCTTCACCACAGTGCACCGAACGTGGTGTTTGAAGATGTCGTAGCGCATCGCCCACTTGCCATCGGTGGTTTCCGACAGCAATGAAACGGCAAGAGGCCCGCTGGCCACGACGGTTGTCTTACATTTGGTCTTTCCGCTGCCCGCGTGAAAGATACCTTCTGGATGCACCAGATTCGGCAAGCCCCGATAGTTGCCCGCCGAGCCTCCGCGCGGATGGTAGTTGATCCAATCTTTGCCATCGACATCATCCAAGCTGCCAAACCCACCACCCGATTTGGAAAAGTACCAACTGCCAACAGCCGTTTGAATCCGCCACGATTCCGACTCTTCGTGAACGCCGGCGTCGCTGATGCGAACATCACTGTTTCGTGACGCACTGGACGAGGCTGCGGTGACGACGATGTTTTCGGTCGAACCAGCCGACATCTGTCCGGGAACTTCCACAAGCAGCGAGCCGATTGCTGGCATCCACTGATGGCGGAGCACCTTGCCGCGGCTCGTGGCGACTTTCAGGTGCTCGGTGTTCTTGTCGAGTCGAATGGACAGCTCTGCAATACCGTTTTCGTGGCCTGCCGATCCGGCTCGCAAGGTTGCTCGGAATGGCAAGGACACTTGTCGTGGCTTTGCGTTACCGGACAAGTTCACTCGGTCACGGCTACCAACGGGAATGCTTGGACTTGGCGAAGAAGTTGGCCCGCGTGTGGCTGACACTTTGCGAGGCTTCGTCGGACGGCCACCTAGAGCGGCTTGATATCGTTTGCGAGCTTCCTCGGGCCCGACGAATCTTGTCAGTAGCGCGATGCCATCAAATACGCCGTTCCAGCTTCTGCCGTCTTGGTACTCGGCACCGAAGACGAGTTGTTGGCGATCGTCCCAGTTGCTGAAGTTGCCGCTGACGTTGTTTCCCTTGTAACTGCGTTCGCCATTCAGGTAGCAGACAACTTCACCGTCGCGGTAAGTCACCAGAATGTGCACTGGCTTTTGCGGCTGGATGCGGCCCAAGATCGATTGCGGTTTCATCCCGTTCTCGCCCGTTCGCGGAGTCCGCAGCCGAAGCAGCAACTGATCCCTCTCCTGCGCCAACGTGAAGTTCCGGTGAAACCCATCCGTCGAAAACGTGATCATGCGGGCTGGTCCGACCTGTCGCAGATCAGGCGTTGTGGCGATGGTCTCGATAGTCAGCTCGTTGGATTGCTTGGCCGCCTTCAGCAGCGGCGCGGCGGCTCCTTGAAGATGGAACGAGCCGTCTTTGACGTCCATGCGACCGTCGGCGTCGAACTTGGCGCGATCACGGCGGACCAGTTTTGGCCGCTGTGAAGCCAGTGTTCCCATCGGCGTTCCTTGTCCAATGCCTCGCTTCCAAGCGTAGAACAGGGTGGGATCATTCTTGCCCGGCCAATTGCTGAGGTCCAACTTCGCAGGTCGAGTAAACGGCTTGGGAGTTGTTGGCTTCGACGTTACGTTGACTTTCATCTTTGCCGCTGCAGAAGAGACCGCGAGACAACGGACGGCGCCGCTTCGGTCTCGGCAAAAGACTCGACCGTTGGCCAGAACGACGTGAGGCCACGCATCCGTTCGAGAAAGCACGCGTGCCATTGCCAGTTGAGTGAATTTCGTAGCAGACCGCTTCGTGGTTTCGACCAGCGACAAGTTCCCGTTGTCTCCGTAAACGATCAACCGGTCATCGCTGGTGACGATGCACGAGCCAGGTGTTCCGTTGCTGCCGCCAGCCCATAATTCGCGACCTGTCTCGAAGTCGGCGCAATGGACTCCTTGCCAAGCCCAATAGATGCGGCCTTCATGAATCACGGGGCTGCAGACGGCCGATTGGATTTCGATGTTCTCCCAAACCTTCGTGGCGCCTCGTAAAGTGATCCGCACGCGGCACATTGACTTGTGATTGTAAGACGACGTGATGATCACCGAGTCTCCGAACACGGCCGGCGTCGGAATGTTGTTGCCGAAGTCAGTCGTCCAAGGAAAGACGGCCACGGTTTGACCAGCGCGACTGCCGTCAGTCCGCGTGACAACCAGATTCCGCAGTGTCAACACGGCCACGCATTGGACGCCTTGCACGGTGATCGGGACTGGTCCGCCCGTGTGGCCGGCCTCGTCACGATTGGCGGAAGTCCAAAGCTCCTTGCCGGTGCGTTTGTCGAAAGCGACCAAGTTACCCTTGTTGCCGCCGACCTCGACAATGATTTGCGAGCCCATGACAAGCGGCGCGGTTGTGTAACCATAGTCTCGCTGAGTGCGACGGCGCTTCGCGACTTCGGGTCGCCGTTTGGCTTGGTATCGATCGTAGATGTTCAGGCCCCAGCCCCGTTTGCCCCTTTGCTTTGTGTCCCAAGCATTCAAGGCGCCGTCGATTCCCAGCGTGAATAATGTTTGAGTCTCCGTGTCGTACTCGGGCGTCGAGCAAGCTCCCGAATAAAGGCCTTGATCGCCAAGAGCGAAGCGGCCGTACTTGGGAGACGCGTACGTTTGCCGCCACTTCTCTTCTCCGCTGACGGCATCCAAGCAAATCACGGAGTCGCGATTCCGGCGCCATCCGGTCAAGTACACATTGTCTCCAACGACCAACGGCGCGGCACTGCCCTCACCCGCAGAGAACTTCCACAGCTCGCCTTTAACGAAAGACCGCCCGTCCCAGCCCGAGGTTTCCGCGCCGACACCGTTCCGCGTTGGTCCGCGCCAATGTTGCCAGTCAGCAGCACTACCAAGCGTGCAGATTAGAACGAGGCCAATAAAGCACGAAAATCGAAACATTGCCGCGCACCTTGATCGCATGAAAAGTTGGAACATTCTCGGTATTGAACGAAGAACATAACGAGTGTCCGGCGAGTCGCCCGGAAATACAAGCCAGCGACGAAGCCCAAGCCTTCAACGCCCCCGACTTTACGTCGGGTCCTCACGTCTTTGTACTACCAAGTCCTTGCACCGGACGGTGTAGTGCAAAGACGCGAGAACCCCTGAGATAAACTCAGGGGCGGCAAAAGTCAGCCTGTGCAACGAACGCGGACTTCGTCACCGACATGGCAACCGATGATCTTCTCGGCGCTGGCTTGATTCGCAGCGATCTCGAGGAAATTGGAACTGCCGATCAATGCCAACAATTCTCCCGCAGCGATATTCGCATACGTCGAGTGGAGTCCTTCGAGGCGTCGCTCTGCGATTTCAACGACGAGACTTTTCGGTTCATGTCCATGCAACATCGACTCGGCAATGTTTGTCGTCACGTTGCCGAATCCGTCGATGGCTCGAACGCTGCCCTGGATGATATCTCCGGTCAACTTGGCCGGCGGAAGATCGATCGTGATGAGTGGTTCGTCAGTTACTGGGCCGAAATCCGTTGGTTCCCGACCAAGGCTCAAGTCGGCGGCAACCGGAGCCATGATGTCTCGCCCATGAAAGGTCGATGACACCGAGCCACTTTCGTCGAGATGGTGGAATTCGACAACTTGCTCGACACGGTCTGAGACCAGCGTGAACAAACCGTTGTCCGGCGCCACGACAAACTGCCCAGCAATGGATGCAATCACAATTCGCCGATCGCTACCGACTCCCGGATCAACAACGACAACGTGAATCGAGCCCCCCGGAAACGCGGCCAAGAGTTCGCCCAACAAAACAGCACCGCGAGTGATGTCGTGTCGCGGTATCTTGTGAGTGCCGTCGATGATGGTTGCTGACGGGTTTCGCGAAAGGATCGCCCCCTTCATCTGGGCCACGTAAGTGTCGTACTCGCCAAAGTCTGTTGTTAGCGTGATCCGTCGAGCGGACATTTGAGAGGCCTTCATGTCAGCCGATTGCCATTTCCGTACTCAGTGCCGCACATTGCTGGCAGAATAAGCTCACATCCTCACACATTGCGACGTTATAGGCGATCAGGCATTCCATCACGATCAACTGGTTGTTGGATTCCTTCCGTCTTGTCGGCGCAAATGAAACTTGCGTCGTATGTTTCATCGCGCGGAATCAACAGAGCATCAAAGATCGCGTGTATGAAATCATGTTGCGATTCAAAGACCATCAAGTCATCAGAAAGTCGAGCACGGATTCCTGTCTTGATGTGGCCATGGCAAGGATGATGAACATCCGCCCAAACGAAGACGGTGAATACACTTCGACAACGGAGCTTGATAGGTTCACTGTCTGCAAGAGTGAGCGTGTCACCCCAGCGTCCCAGTGAGAACAAAATCGAGGTCTCTGTTTTTGCCTCAAATTGCGCGATGAAATCTAGGATCGGAAATTCATCACGGGAGTTCGAAAACTTGGAAGTATCCATTACTTGCCTAAGTGAAGCTAGGCAAACGTCGTTGAAGATCCTTTATTCTATGTTCTCGTCGTCCGTTGCGAAACGTCAAGGTGATTCGCGCGGACCGGTAATGTGGCCATCGTTGTAATCAAACAATTGAACGGAAATTCTAAATGCGTACTGTAGAATTGATTCAGTCGGGGATATATCTAAAGAGGGGGCAGAGCGCAGTCACTACTAACTAAGAGGATACTTCATGCCGTTCTATCACCGTCTGAAGGTTCGCGATCAAGATAGCCCCGAACAAGCCGCAGAGAAGAAGCGTGTTGCGGGTACGCTGCTGAAGCTCCGAGAAGCTCTGGAGCAACATATTCATGACGCGGCCGATTGTGAGTGCGATGACTCGTCGACTTGGCTGCGGTTAGCGACATGGAATATCCGCGAATTTGACTCGACCAAGTACGGCCAGCGGTTGGAAGAGTCGTTCCATTACATCGCCGAGATCATTTCCGCTTTCGACATTGTTGCCTTTCAAGAGGTCCGCGAGGACTTAGATGCGCTGAAATCGGTGATGCGGATCCTTAGGCGCGATTGGACTTACATCGCCACGGACGTCACAGCGGGTCAATCGGGCAATCGCGAGCGAATGGTGTTCGTCTACAACACCAAGAAGGTCTGGTTTCGCAACGTTGTCGGCGAAGTCGTCCTGCCCAAGCACGATCGGATCCAATTTCCCTTTGAAGAACGATTGAAATTCAAGAATCAGAAGAACAGCAATGCGATCTTGTTCGTCGCCGGGCCTTGGGCGACGCGTGAGGCTTTGCGACGACGGGGCCAAGTTCACTCAGCGCCTCGACGATTTGTTCTTCCTGTGTTTGCGTGCCAAGGAATGCAACCGAAGACGCTTCTGTAATGGGGTCATCACTGAACGATCGGAGATAGAGTACAGGTGGCCGTCCGCCAGCAATGAGATACTTTTCTCCTGTCTTCGCAAAGTACTTTCTGCCAGTCCTTTCAATACTCGCTCCAATCTGTGAGATCAAAAAGAATACCGCGATGGCGACAAAGCAGAGGATCACCTCCACTAATTCCTCGTCCTTGTACAAAAGGTAGAAGGCCGCGGCGAGCGAAGACCAAATACCTATCGAGCCAACCAATAACACTAGACGTCCCAACCATTGCAATGCGATGGCGATTCCGTGACTCTTATTGGATTGCTCCGCGATTAGCTTAGCAAGAATTCGCATGTGGTTTGGCTTGTCTGAATGATGTCGTTGACTTCAATAGACTGCTCGTGTCAGCATAGGAGCGTCTTGATTTCTCAACCATTGCCCTTGAGGTAGAAAGTGCACAACGAAACGTCAACCGAGATTCGCGTCCGCTATTGTGAGACGGACGCCATGGGGTTCTTGCACCATTCGAATTATCTCAACTACTTCGAGATCGGTCGCACGGAATTGTTTCGCGAACAAGGCGGCGACTACCGAGCGATGGAAGAGAGCGGCTTGTTTTTTGTTGTCGTGAAAGTCAACGTCAACTACAAACAGCCCGCACGCTATGATGATGTGTTGACCTTGAAGACGAGAATCTCGAAATTGATGCCCGCGAAGCTTGAGCATGAATATGAAGTTTGGCGAGGCGACGATTTGCTGGCGTCGGCACAGACAGTGTTGGCTTGCGTGGACCGCCAAGGCTGCGTTCAGCGGATTCCCGAATACGTGACTGAAGGATGATGGGGCCTCATGAATCAAAAGGCCACAAGCGGGAAAAGCCATGGAAGAAACACGCGAAGCGTGCCAAGCCTTCAAGCGTCGACCATTTGTGTTTTGCTGGGCGTCGTCTGCCAATCGCTCAGCATGCAAGACCTGATCGAATCGCAGCTGATGGCCAATGGGCTATTCAGTACCGAGCTTTGGATTCGAGTCGTTGATGCTCTCGGTGGGCAACTGATGCCAGTCGGCAACGGCCAAACCTTTGCCGATATTGGTTTCTTGCCGTTTTTGATTATTAATGCCGGTGTGACGGCCGCCTTTCTTAGCTTGGGGGGTTGGTGCGTTGCTCGGATCAACGAACTCGACTGGCTCGATGGCGTCGCCCTTTGGGGATTTTGGGGTTGGAGTTGGTGGTGTCTTCACGGCCTCTTTGAAGCCATTCGATTGACGGCATTCATCACTGGCGTCGAAAGCTTGCAAGCGTTCCTGATCGCGTCAGCGGGACTTGTGCAAGCGGCTACCTTAGGACTTTGGCTCGCCACGTTGGCCGCGCTTTGTGACTTCAGCGGGGCAAGTAGCTCGCTATCAACACCGTCGGTTGATTCAGTGAACGAGTCGCGTTTCAAAATCTCGACCGTGGTCTTGTTGACGATGATCGAATACGTCGTGATTTACACGGCGATGAACTGGCAGCTCTATCACAACTTGCTATTACCGCATGGCGATTCGGCCATGTATGAAGAACACCTTTGGAACGTGACGCACGGCAAGGGTTTCCGCAGCTACTTGGATCAGGGGCTTTTCTGGGGCGAGCATATTCAATTCATCCATTTGTTCTTGATACCGCTGCATTGGCTCTGGCCGTCGCATTTGATTCTCGAACTTTGCGAATCGCTGGCGTTGGCTTCCGGCGCGATTCCGATTTACTGGATGGCCAAACGTCATAGTCAATCGCAGGTGGCAGCAATTTGTTTGAGTCTCGCTTATCTGGCCTATTCGCCGCTGCAGTTCTTGGATATCTCGATCGATTTCAAGACCTTTCGTCCAATCGGATTCGGCGTTCCGTTGTTACTTTTCGCATTGAATGCGCTCGAACAGCAACAGTGGCGACGCGGCGTGTTGCTGATGCTGCTGACGCTCTCGGCCAAAGAAGACTACGCCATCGTGTTGGCGCCGATCGGTGTTTGGTTGGCTTGGCAAGTGATTCGTCAGCAAGACGATTTCTCGACGCAATCGTGGAAGCAGCGAATTAGCTCGAGTTGGAAGACGCCCGAGTGTCGCCGCCGGCTCGTGTTTGGCGGTTCGCTGGCCGTGTTGGCAACCGTGTACTTACTACTTGTCGTGATCGTGATCATTCCTGGCTTCCGAGATGACGAGGAAGTTCACTACACACGGTACTTCCAAGACTTTGGAAGCGGACCGGTCGAAATCATCACCAACATCATCACGCAGCCGCAGCTATTACTGGGCAAGGTGTTCTCGGTTCCATCGCTTCTGTTCATGTTGGCCTTGATGCTGCCACTGGCGGGACTTCCGTTTTTCTCGCCATCACGACTTTTGGTGGCTTCTCCGTTGCTACTGATCTCTTGTTTGAACGAGATCGCGCGCGATCCGCGTCATCACTTTCATGCGCCTTTGATACCGATTTTGTTTTGGGCTGCTGCCGCGGGATTGCCGCGGACGATCGACGTTTATCGGCGTTATCAGAAACGACGAGACGTCGAAGTCGGCGCGGATTGTCGTTGGCCTATGCAATTCTTCGGCTTCGCTGCCATCGGCTCGGCGATGGCAACAGCGGTTGTCGTGAGCGTGCATCCATTCTCGATCTCGTTTTGGGATTCGGGCAGCCGCTTCTATTGGCGAACTGCTTATGTGGTCAACGACCGGGCGACAGAATTCGAGGAAGTCCTCAAGCAGATCCCCGTCACCGCCAAAGTGGCCTCGACCGATTACGCTCACACGCGGTTTACTCACCATGAACGATCATACGACTACAGCAACTACCCGCGCCGCGTGAGCAACTACGAGCCACTCACGGCCCCCGACGACGCTGAATACATCGTGATCGACACGGGACATTACTACAGTGAAATCAAGACTCCTGATCAGATCACCGAATATCGCGAGTCGAAAGACGATTGGGAACTGATCTCCGAGGGCACATTCATCGTGCTGAAGCGCAAGAATGAACCATAAAGCGGCCCACCCAATTATGTAGACCACGATCTTTCGTTTAACCCGAATATTAATCCGCTGACATAAAATTCGTGGGGACAAGTAGGATGGCTCGCCCCACGAATTCAGGACGACCACGAATTACACTCTGTCAAAACTTGAATTCGCCAGCGTCACTCAGGCGGCAAATCGCATTTCATGACGAAGCTTGTCGTCATCGTGAAGTTCTCGAGCCCAGCTTCTCGGGCGACTTGCTCGAACTCGTCCGCAGTAAAAGCCGCCCGGATGGAAAGTGGGCCGTCTACTCGAGTGACCGGAGATCGAGAAGCCACCAACATGAGAGTCTTGACAAAAAAGTAAGTGGCTCGGCTGCGTGCTTGGTCAGCTACAATGATCCGCTTGGTTGCGGCCGATTTCATCTTTCTTAACAACGCGACAACATCCTGGTTAGAAAGATGATGAATGAACATTGTCGAGACGATGACATCGAATTGCTCAGGGAACTCGTCCTTGATCGCGTCAAACGGGAAGAGCTTAACTTCAATGTGCGCTTGTGTGGCAAGTTCCGCAGTCCGTTCCAATGCCACGTTGCTAAGATCGCAGCCGGAAATCTCGATATCAAAATTTGCTTTGCGAGCCGCTTGACCAAGCCCAACGATCATATCGCCGCCACCACAGGCAACATCCAGGATTCGCAAGGGTCGGTCTGAATCTTGCAGATCGCGAATTCGACCAAATATCTCGTCGCCAGATCGAAAAAGGCGGTGGAACCGACCGATTACATCCAACGCTTGACGGTGCAGAGACACATCCAGATCGGGTTGGTCCATGACCTCAGGCTGCCGGTCGCGTCGACTTAAATCCATAATGAAAGCGATATGTTTTCAACAAGTGGAAATGTAGCCGTCGCTTAGACTTCTCGGACGACGATCTTGTTGCCTTGCACGTCGACGACTTCGATTGTCGACCCCGACTTGATGAACGGTCCGTCTGAGACAACGTCGACGAAGCGGTCGCCGATTGTTGCCTTCCCAGCCGGTCGCAGAACGGTGGCTGCTGTGCCTTGTTGATCGAGTAACTCATAGTTTCGCTCGACCTCGGACAATTCATGTCCATCTTGCATTGGGTCAAGCTGGGGACCAGCTGCCGCTGGTGGTTGCAAAACCATACGGTTTAAGAGAGGCATCGTTCCCAGGTGCCGAGTAACGATCGATGCACCAATCGTGAAGACAACCATCGCGGTTGTGATCGTGCCCAAGGACCAAGCCATCTCGTCAACTTGCCCAGATGTCTCTGGAATGACAAACGTTTGGCTGGCCAGCACCAAGCTCAAGAAAATCATTAGCCCGCCCGAGATACCAAAGACACCAAAACCTGGTATCACGAAGACCTCAAGACCGATGCATAATAGCCCCAGCAGGAAGAAGACAACTTCAAGCCAACCAGCCGTGCCCCCTAAGAAGTTGGCCCAGAAGAACAACGAGAAGCACGTTGCCGAGCCGATCGCGAACAAGCCGGCCATCGTGTAAAGCTCAAGGTAGATGCAACCGATGCCGCAAACGACTAACAAAAACATGACTGGCTTCGAACGTAGTACATACACAAGTGTATCAACCCACGTTTGGGCAACCGGTGTCACTTGTTGAGTTTGAGGAATTCCGACGCGTTGCTTGAACTGATCAAAGTCGGCGACGGGCTGATTCGTTAGTCTCAGCTCGTGAGCGCGCTCGCCCGAGATCGTCAAGAGATTGTCTTCGCGAGTTTCGGGAACGATGTTGCCTTGCACCCACTCTTCGTTGGCAGCATGAATCTCGTCTTCAGTCATGTAAGCAATTCGGCCGCTTTCCGCATGACGCGCTTCGTAAACTTTCAGGTCCTTGTCACACATCGCCTGTAGCAATCCCGCGGAGCGCCCCTTTTTGTCTGCGGTAATCTTCATGATTTCGCGGACGATACTAAGAATCTTTTCTGGTGCTCGCTCGAACGCGCCACCGGGGCGAACCTCGATCGGCGCCGCATCGCCAATCATCGCGTCGGGTTTAAGATAAATCTCATCACAGCCGAACGAAATGATCGCCGCACCGCTGATGGCTTCGTTGTCGATGTAGGCGACTGTGCGAACTTGGTCTTCTTCCAGATCGGCAATCTTGTCGGATATTTGACGGCTAGGGTCGAGTAACCCGCCGGGAGAATCGACGTCGAAGATGATCATGTTGGCGCCATTGGCGATGGCCCTGTCGATCTCGCGGTTGACGAACTCTTGAAGCTGGTAATCGATGACACCTTCGATGCTGATCATGACTGGCTTGACCTCTTGGCCAACGGTCGGGTCGTCTCGCAAAGCACCAAAAGGCAATCCGTAACTCTCGCGAATTTCATTGCGATCGGTTGCCGTTCGAACAACCAAGATGTCCAGCGCGCGAGCCCTCTCGCCAGAAAACGTTCCGACAACACCAGCGTCCTTGATGATCTCGGGATTCATGATCACCGTTTTGAGTTCCCGCAGCGTCCTGAGTTCATCATCCGTAACAACTCGGCTCTCGGTCGTTTTGTTTCCGTCCTTGGTGATCTCGACATCCACTTTGCGGATCACTTGTTGAGAATCCATCATGGCCAAGGCCAGCGCTTTGTTGACCTTGGGATTGTGGCGTCGCTCGACCAGATTGACGACCAGTTGTTGTTCGTCGACACCCAATTCTTTGTCGCGAGTGATATCGCCGATCTCGGCGTCGGGGTGCATGATGATTTCGTTACAAGCCAACGCCAAGATGGCGTTCATGCCGTCCAACGTTTCGCCCTTTTCCGGCTCGGGAATCCAGGCGACTTTTTTGACCCGCGTCAAATCCGCCGACGTCAACGATTTCGCCAACTCGTGAATTTGGCCGAAGCGGCTGCTGCCGCGGTGAAGTTCCAGCATCAGATAAGCATCGCGCGACTCTTGCACTGCTTGGTGTTGTAGCTCATGAGCGGCATTCGTAATCCGCGAAAACGTGACCTCGTCAACGACTCCTTTGACGACAACCAATGCTGCGATCGGCGCCAATGGCTCGTTGTCGACTTTGGCTTCTTTCGCATCGCCATCGGCCTCTTCCTGAGCCATGCAGGGAAGGCACGCCAACGACAAGACCGCCATCATGTATGCAAGTCGTTTGAGAGTCAGCTCTTTCGTCATTTTATCCCTTTCGCTTCGCAAACGAATTATACGGAGATCGTAACGAAGACGAGTGCATTTTAGATAAATTCCCCTTAGATATTCGACACCGAATTCGATTCATTAGTGGAAATCCGAAGGGAATGCGGTGTCCGAGCGAAGGAAGAAAACCACCAAATCCCTAAAATCGTAGAGGCCACGCGATTCCTGCGATGGCGATTCAGAATTGGCCGACGGTCCTTTCCTGTCTATACTAAATATCAATTCTTGCCGATAATTGAATGCGTATTCGCCTGTTGTAAACAAGATCGACTCATGATTTCCATTTCCGACTTTCTGCCAGATCGCACATTCAGCAGTTTCTCGCGGCGCGAGTTCTTGCGGGTCGGCACGTTGGGGTTTGGTGGACTTTCCTTGGCCAGCGTCTTGGAGTCTCGGGCGTCAGCGGCATTGCCTGCGAACGTCATGCGACCCAAGTCCATCGTGATGTTGTTCTTGCAAGGCGGTCCGTCTCACATCGAGTTTTTCGATCCCAAGATGACGGCACCATCCGAGTTCCGTAGCATCACGGGTGAAGTGCCCACGTCGATGCCGGGAATCACCTTCGGCGGCACGTTTCCGAAATTGGCGAAGCTGGCGGATAAGTTCAGCATCGTCCGCTCTTACGGTTCAAAAAACGCTGGGCACACTTACCAACGCGTGTTGAGTGCCAACAACCCGTTGCAAGCGACGGTCAGTTCTGTCTATTCCCGAGTTGCCGGTACCAATCATCCGCAGACGGGAATGCCTCTGAACACGTTGGTCTTGCCCGAGGCCATCGAACCCGAAATGAAGCTGGGCAAGAACTTCGAAACCAACGCCTTGCCCGGCCTGACCGCAGCCGGCGATTTGGGACAAAACTTTGCCGCCTTCAATCCCATCGGTGGCGGCGAGCTAAAAGACAACATGGAGCTGAAGCTGACTCCCGAACGCTTCGGAGACCGCAAGAGTCTGCTCAGTTCCCTCGACCGAATCCGCCGCGATGTGGACTCGGACGGCCTGATTGAATTCACCGACGAGTACCAACGGCAAGCCTTCGAGATCATCACCCGCGGTGTCGCGCATGCGTTTGATTTGAGTCAAGAGGATGCCAAGACGATCGCCAAGTACGACACGTCGCATGTCTTTAAGAACAAGGACATTCAGCGATGGGGCGACATGCGTCGCTCGACAAACTTGCTGGGCAAGCAGATGTTGATGGCGCGGAGATTGGTCGAAGCCGGTTGCGGTTTCGTCACGGTTTCCGATTGCGGTTGGGACATGCACTCGAACGGCAACAGCCCCAAGAACTTGGCTGGCATGTATCCACTGGGCAACCAAGTCGATCACGCCGTCGCCGCCTTCATCCAAGACATTGAAGACCGTGGCCTCACGAACGATGTGCTCTTAATCGTCACCGGCGAGATGGGACGCACACCGCGCATCAATCGTAACGGCGGCCGCGATCATTATGGCGAGCTGACGCCGCTGCTGTTCTACGGTGGCGGCTTAAAGATGGGGCAAGTCATCGGACAGTCGGACCGCCAAGTCTCTCGGCCCGCTTCCCGTCCCTACAATCCCAGCAACCTATTCGCCACCATCATGCACACGCTCTTCGATGTCGGCGAGTTACGGTTGGTGCAAAGCGTGCCCCGCGATATCGCTCAAATCATCGAAGAGCACGAGCCCATCGTCGAGCTGATGTAGCCCCCGGATTGGTCATTCGCGACGGCTTCGGTTATTCTCAGGCCATCGTTTCACGAGCAACTGAGAGAACCGACGATGATTCTTGATCTCTTTCGATTAGATGGTCGAGTGGCTTTGGTAACCGGTGGTCGCCGCGGACTTGGACAGTCGATGGCGCTGGGATTGGCTCAAGCGGGTGCCGATATCGCGTGCGTTTCGGCAACCGGCGATGCTGACGAGACTCGCAGCATTGTCGAACAAGCAGGCCACCGCTTTCTGGATCTCAAAGCGGACTTCGGCGATCCCTCACAGCGGGTCGGCTTAGTGGATCGTGTGGTTGAGGAGTTCGGACGCATCGACATCCTGGTGAACAACGCCGGCGGTGGCACTCGGTTTCCTCCGGAAGAGTACCCCGACGATGAATGGCGCTACTTGCTCGAGGTTCATTTGAACTCATCGTTTGATCTGTCTCAACAAGCGGCCCCGCATATGCTCAAACGCGGCCGTGGCAAGATCATCAACATCGGTTCCGTGATGAGCTTCGAAGGCGGCTTGAATATCTCGGCCTATGCAGCGGCAAAGCATGGCTTGGCCGGGCTGACAAAGTCCTTGGCGGTCTCGTGGAGCAACCAAGGCATCAACGTCAACTGCATCGCGCCCGGTTACTTCGAGACCAACATGGCCAAATCACTCAAGAACGATCCCGTCCGCGCCCCACAGATCTTGGATCGCATCCCCTGCGGCCGCTGGGGAGAACCCGACGAGCTAGCTGGCCTCACGGTATTCCTGGCATCCGACGCCAGCAACTACATGCACGGCAGCATCGTCGCCATCGACGGCGGTTGGTTGGCACGATAATCAGAAACCGAAACACTTCATGTTCGCCTTGATCCGGCAATCTTTGGTCATAGCAGTCTTGATTGTCGTTTCGCTTGGATCGGCATTTGCAGAGGACGTGCCGTCGATCGAGCAGATTGTCCAAGAAGGTCAGGCAGTTCACGAGAGACTCAGGGACGACAGCGGAGAGGACAACCAATTCTGGTTCGGGTGTCTCGCCAGAGCCCAAGTGGCGCAGGGCAAGAAGGAGAATGCACTGCAATGGGCGATGAAGATTCCGAGCGGTTACAGAGACATTGTTCTACTCATTTGCGCTGACATCTTTGTGGATCCAACGAAGAGTCCGTTAGTATTAGCGCCTAACGTTTTCACTGATCATCTCGGTTATGAAACCTATCAATTCGAGACCGCCAAATCTCTCCTGAAAACGGGAAGTATTGATGGCGCGCATCAACTCTTGCCCGACGAAGATGACTCTTTACGATCGAGAGTCCACTATCTCGACTACTACGTCAGCGGAGCGACAATTCTGGCTGACAGAGGAGATTCCGAGCAGGCGGAACGTTTCCTTCAAAAGGCATGGGCAATCCTTCCGCTGCGAATCAATGGAAAGGTTCTTGGTCGTCCGAAACAAATTATACAATTTGTTTCCACAGCACTTTCCGTTGGTCAACGCAAATGGGCGCTCGCTGCACGGGACCTGTTGCATCGTCGGTTGACTGTTCAACTTGATCAATTGAAACGATCATCACTGACTCCGAGATTGGCTTCCACTAGTTTTTCGGCGCGCTACTTAGTCGGGCTCGCGAAGATCAATTCTCTTCTCGGCGAACAGTCTCGATCGTTGCACGACTTCCAACGTGCATTCTCAGCGGTCCGAATTGTTCTGAAATCGCATGGCACGATCGAAGATCGTCCTAACGAACGCGCAGTTAGAGAGTCAGCAGACGTCATTTTGGAGATCGCTGCCACTCAGCATCAATGTGGCTTTCGTGATGAAAGCCGAGCGAACTTTGTTCTGGTTGCTGCTCACGCTCGCTACCTCGCGGACATCAGTCGTGAGTCGCTGCTCAAGTTATTAGTCTTGCAATTGGCAAGAGCCGGCGAGTTTGAAATGGTCGCCAGCCAATTCAGCCGAATGGAGAACTATTGGAAAGCGTTGACGCTGCTTGAGCTAAGTGACATCTACGATGAGAAGGGATTTCAAAGCGGCTCAGAACTCGCGCACAAATCTGCGATCCAATTGATTTCGAAGGAAAGAAGCACGGAGACAAAGATCTCATTGTTGATGGATTTGGCCGATCGCAGCACTGATCGGCAAGAGGCCAAGCAATTGCTCGATGAGGCGATCTGCTGGTCAATCGCCGATCCGCAAAACGGCATGCGGCAAGCAATCGCACGTTGTCAAATCCGAGTTGGCCTTTTGCAAGATGCTTACGAATCGATTGGTAAATTGCCCGATGATGAGAAGCTACTAATCTACGGCGAGCTAGTGGTAAAACTAGCGAAACAGCAGTAACGATCAGGATTCTCGCCGATTGAGCCCAACTTGATCGGCAGTCTTCAAAGCGGCGAACACAGCATCTGGTGTGACGGGAAATGGTTCGTGATGAATGGTTTCACCCTCGATGCACGCCGCTTGTGTGACGAGTCGCAGGTCGTCATCACTCGCGTCGCCGATGCCAACGTCGCCAAGTGTTGTCGGTAGACCGATCGATTCGCAGAAGTCGTAAACGTCATCAATCAATTCGCTGGGTCGGTCGCAAAGGAATAAACCAGCAAGCACACCGATGGCGACTTTCTCGCCGTGATAGAAATCGTGTGTTCCGTGAAGTTGCGTTAAGCCGTTGTGGATCGAGTGAGCAGAGGCCAAGCCGCCACTCTCGAAACCCAGACCGCTCAATAACGTGTTGGCTTCGACCACATGCTCCAACGCCGGAGTCACCACTTTGCGTTCGCATGACGTCTTGGCGGCGACCCCATACTCCAGAATCGTGTCGTAACAAAGTCGAGCCAAGCTGAATCCGGCCAAAGTTCCATACCCGGCCGCTTGATTGCTGCTAAACGATTGTCGGCAAGAATCTGCCTCGAACCAAGTCGCCAAGGCGTCGCCCATGCCAGCCACCAGAAACCGCACCGGTGCCTCGGCAATCACCTGCGTGTCGACAATCACCAAATCAGGATTTCTGGGTACGAACAGGTAACGAGAGAATGCTCCATCCGGCTTGTAGATCACCGAGACCGCGCTAGTGGGCGCGTCAGTCGAGGCGATGGTGGGTGCGATGACGGTCCGAGCGTTCGCGGCGTGACCGACCGCCTTGGCTGTGTCGATAACCTTGCCCCCGCCCATGCCGACGATTACGTCGCTAGCGGATTCCTTGGCGAGAGCCGTTAGCCGTTCGATCTCCTCGTCGCTGCACTCGCCCCCGAATTGCTCGACGGTAAAGGGACAATTTCCCCAATGGCATTGATTGGCGGGAATGATAGTTTCAGCCGCAGTCTTGCCCGCAATGATCAGCGCGTGCTTTCCCATACGGCCTATATTGCGGCCCAACCTTTGGAGAGCGTTTTCTTGCTGAAGATATCGACCTGGAAAGATTGCCGTTTGTTTCATTGATTCATTCCTAGACCGTTGCGTCGATCAAAGATGCCCGGCTTCTCGAAGAAGCCGGGCATCTAAACCCCGAACGCGTACCCTATCAACTATCCGCGAAGAATTCGAAACCCAATAACCAGAAATCGCTCGTGCATTCTGGCCTCTAGATCAATTCCAACACTTACATCCGCCTCGTACCGGGGTTAGAATCGATCTGCTCTAGTTGATCCATCTCCAAGGCATACAGCCAAGGGCAGCACAGTGAGTATTCCTCCGAGTGACCCACTTTCTTCGGAGCCTTCGGGATTGGCAGGCTCGTCCGAACCAGAATCGCCACCGTCGAAATCAATGGAGGAAAGCGACAGCATGGCGGAAACGACGGCCTTTAAGCCCCAAGCGGGCTCGGCCGGCCGATTCGTTCGAGGAAGACAGTGCGTCTGGACCCACCCCACCAGCCGCGGCCGAGATTCCCGAGACTTTTGGTCGATACCGAGTCTCTCGAAAGCTGGGTGAGGGTAGCTTCGGCGCCGTCTACTTGGCTCACGATGAGCAGCTGGATCGGGCCGTCGCCATCAAAGTGGCCAACCGCGGTCGTGACGAAAAGGCCATCCAGAGTTTCTTGCAAGAGGCTCGGCGGTAGGCCCAGTTAAAGCACGCGGCCATCGTCACCGTTTACGACGTCGGAGTCGAGGACGGGTAGTGCTATATCGTCGCCGATTATCTGGACGGCATTACTCTGGAGTAATGGTTGAAGAAGTTTTCGCCAGCGTGGACTTAATCTGCCGAGATCGTGGCGACACTTGCCGATGCTCTGTCTCACGCACACGCGGCAACCACAATTCACCGGGATGTGAAGCCGGGCTAATGTCATCTTGGTGGGCGATTCGCAGCCGGTGCTTATCGATTTTGGATTGACTTTGGCCGAAGGCGATGAAGCCACCGATGACGAAGAGACGTGGTTGCAGTTCGCCAAGGAAATGGAGCAGCCCGAGTTCTATGATTTGGTCAGCAAGTCCAAACCATTGACGCCGATTTCGACGTTCAAGTACCCACAACAAATACGTCGGCACTACGAAAAAATGGTGCGATTTCCCGTCGGATTGTTGGTGCTCGGCGATGCGGTGTGCAGCTTCAATCCAGTTTACGGCCAAGGCATGAGTGTCTGCGCCCTACAAGTCGGCGCGCTGCGAGACACGTTGGCTGAGTGCAATGGTTCGATTGACTCGCAGACATCACGCAGTTTCTTTCGACGTACCGCGCGGCTGATTGATAACCCTTGGTTGCTGGCAACGTCAGCAGACTTTCTGTATGACAAGGCTGAAGGACATCGACGCTTCGGCTTGAGCATTCTATTGTGGTACATCACCAAAGTGCTGGCCCTCTCGTCCTGCAACGATAAGGTCACCAAGTCGTTCCTGGAAGTCATGCACTTCGTCAAGTCGCCTGCTGCCCTTTTCCACTCCGGCGGCTTATTCCCGGTGCTCGGATCGGCGTTGGGCATCTATGGCAAGCCATCCCAAGATCGTCCCATCATTAGCTGACCCGCTGACTCCTTCGGCTGGGCGTTAAACGAAGACACATACTCGACGGATTACAAGTTATAGGAATCGATATGTTGAAGCATCGCCTTCTCCTGTTGGCCGCGATGGCCGTCATCGTTTGCATTAACAGTCAAGTGACCAATGCAGCGAAGCGTCCGAACATTTTGTTCATCATCGCCGACGATCAAAGTCCTTTCGACTTCAAGTTCTACAACTCCAATTCCAAGCTGGACGCGCCGAACATCGAGCAACTCGCCAAGGACGGCATGGTGTTCGACGGCGCTCACCATATGGGGTCTTGGTCCGGTGCCGTCTGCACGCCATCGCGGCATATGGTGATGTCGGGTCGAACTGTGTGGCACTTGCCCAAGCGAGGACGCGCGAGAAATCCGAACAGCGACAACCCCAAGCTGGTGCCAAAGGACTTGCCAAACCACACGATGGCGGCGGTGTTCAATCGGGCTGGTTATGACACGATGCGGACTTGCAAACGGGGCAACAGCTACGAAGCCGCCAATCAGCAATTCACCGTCCGCCATGACGCCACCAAACGCGGAGGTATGGCAGAGACTGGAAGCGCATGGCATACGGAACGGGTGCTTGAATATCTCGACGAGAGACAAAAGACCAAGGACAGTGATCCGTTTTTGATCTACTACGGATTCTCTCACCCACACGATGTGCGTGATGGTACGTCCGAGTTATTAGCCAAGTACGGTGCCGTCAACCATAAGGCCAAGGACTCGTTGCCACCCGCCAATAACAAGCAACCTCAATTGCCCATCAACTATTTGAAAGCTCACCCATTCCACCACGGCCATCCTAATCTCCGTGATGAAGTGTCCGTCAGCGGCGTTTGGAAGCGCCGCGATGAGGCCACGATCCGAAACGAAATCGGTCGCCAATTCGCTTGCAGCGAGAACATCGACATCCAAGTCGGCCGCGTACTGAAAAAGCTCGAAGACATGGGCGAGTTGGACAACACGTACATCTTCTACACGGCCGACCACGGCATGGCCATTGGCCGCCGCGGACTGCAAGGCAAACAAAACCTATATGAGCACACTTGGCGAGTCCCACTGATCGTGAAAGGACCCGGTATCAAAGCCGGCTCGCGAGCACTCGGCAACGTCTACTTGTTGGACGTCTTGGCAACGATCTGCGACTTGAGCGGAATCAAAGCTCCCAAGACGAACGAAGGAACAAGTTTTCGCCCAGTTCTCGAAGGTAAACAAAACACAATTAGTGAGGTTTTGTATGGTTGCTACTCAGGCGGGACCAAGCCTGGAATGCGGTGCGTTAAGAAAGGCGACTGGAAGCTGATCAAATACGATGTACTCGATGGCAAAGTCCGCGAGACGCAGTTGTTTAACTTGGCCGATAACCCGCACGAGTTCATTGCCGAACACGCCAAGAAGTCGACGACGCTCACCAATCTCGCCAAGGATGCGGCGCACGCGCAAAAACTTGCCGAGATGGAAGCCTTGCTCCTTGCCGAAATGAAGCGGCTCAACGATCCGTATCGTTTGTGGAATCAAGAACAGAAGTGATTGTCGAAACCGTCTGATACGGAGATCACTAAGGTTAGACATATATAATCACTATTAATAAAGCGATTTTCACTGTTGAGGCTTCGGCACCTTGGCTTGAGGGTTGAACTTGATCTCTGTTTGCCAAATCTTCACCGATTGACCAACCGTTGCTGCGTGTTGGCCACTTGGCCTGATAGCGGCGGATGTCAGTGGTGCGGTGTGCTCCGTGAACAGCAAGTCGAGTTGTTGTGGCCGTAAGCTCCAGACTTTGGCGGTTTTGTCGATGGCGAAACAAAGAATTCCTTGATGAATGCTGTCGCGGAACGCGAGAATGACCAGCACCCAATACATGACGAAGAAGGCATCACCGAGTAGTGTAAGGCTGAGCCGATAAATCCAAAGTCCCAGGATGGCATCGATCAGTGTTGTCAAGATGACAAGAATTGGAAAGACGACAATCGGAACGCCCCAAGAGTAAGGGTTCGCGATCAAGGCTTGCCACTTTTCATGGTTGGCATTGCGAGCCTCGCGCTGGCCATTTTCAGAAGCAGGGATGCGAATCGTTCGACTACAATCGCGGCAACGAAAGTCGCGTCCTGCTTTTTCGTTCTTGAAGCGATAATTCTTTCCGCACTCGCAGGTGACGTGGATAGACATACAAAGTTCCTTGATCGACGCACATTCAAATGTACACAGAACGACGGTGTCCGCAAGGCGTGAATCAACGACGCATTTTGGCGTTAGATCATAGAAAATCTCAATTTACGAGCTATTGCCAATTTGCATTAGGGCAAGGGGCCTGAGCCCTTTGCGCGCACCGAAAGCTGCCGGACAGCCAAGTGCCAATTTACTGTCGGACGACCGCTCAAGGAATTGAAATTGTCAGCGTGGATTCGTTCGCTGGCGCCAAGAAATCGAGGTTCGCTCCGTTCTTGATCGCAAGCCGTTTTTCGTTGCTTCGTCGCAGAGAAGTCACCGCGTTGCGTACCGCGAACGCAGTGCACGAGTTAACAGAAATCTTGCGAGAATCTCGGTGGGAATACTGACTTTGCGACTTGTCTGATTGCCGCACTCTCTAAAATGCTCACAAACCTTAAACCCTGCGCAATCGATAATGTTTCGGAATTTACGTTGATTGCGCACTCCTTGCGTTTCGTAAGGGCGGCGCGGGGCTCGTGTCAGAACTGGTTAAGGCTGTCTGTCTCGCCTAGCCGAAAAAGATAGCGCCAAATAGCTATTTTGCGTAGGTTTTCAGTTTCGATCCTTGTTTCCAATTCGATACAATTGCGAGGCTTACGTTGATTTTCCTAATAGTACACCGACTCGCGTCGAGTGCGGGCAGTGCGTCGAGTTCGCTCGGAAAGAGTAAGCACACTCACATTCCCATCGCGCAGCGGACGGGTTTATCACGCATTCCTCAGGCCAAATTGGTGCGGAACCTTTGGAAGCCAGTGATCAATTCGATCCCCCTGTGTGAGCCATTTGGTTGACCTGGTTGTTGAATCTTCCAGAGTCGGAGGTGAACGAACATTAGAGCTGTGTTCAGTGATTCATTTGGATAGCCGTTTGGATCATGGATCAGTTTGCCATCCTGTCAGCCTAGAGGCCCTGTGATTTGTTGAGGAAGTGACGTTGCCGCCACACTGCTTCACATCATTGGTCGCTAGAACCATTGTCCGAGTCATTGTGCGCGCTGCGAGTGATGATCTCCCGGATAGCTTCTGGATGACGCCAACTCTCCCCCAGACGCCGAGCGTCCCGCGTTCTCTCTTCGATTTTCGGGCAAGATTCCCGTAAACGACACTGTCATTAGATTGTGCGTTGTTTGCAGACAACTCGAAAGAATTGAACAGAGGCTGTGACACCGAACAAATAGGACGTTCGGTGGCTCAGCTTATCGGTCGTTATGGACCGTTCGATCGAACGAACAATTACATTCAACAGAGAATTGTGTTGCCATGTTATTTACACCCTGGCTGAGCACTCTAAGAAACTCGATTCGCAACCGTCGGAAGCCCGGTCGAGTTTCACGCAGCGAGATCCGTCGTCGGCAGAAAGCGTTGTCGCGGCTGATTGAAGCATTGGAAGACCGCACACTGCTCGCGACCTTTAACGTCACGACATTCACAGACGTCGTCGATGGCGGAGACGACGTTTTGAGCTTGCGCGAAGCGATCACCGCTGCGAATCAGAACACGGAAGCGGACACGATCAATCTTCTGGCCGGCACGTACCAGATGACGATTGACGGCTCGGGCGAGAACGCGAACGCGTCGGGTGACTTCGATGTCACTGACAAGTTTGGTGTGACGTTTGCCGGAGCAGGAATGACGTCGACGATCATTGATGCGTCAGGGTTAAGGACCGTCGATCGCGTGTTTGACCTGCGCGGTACGGGAATGGTGACCTTTCAAGATCTGACGATCACGAACGGAAGCGTTGAGACAGGCGGCGGTGGTGGAATTCTTAGCGATGGGCAATCCGTCGACTTGAACCGAGTCGTCCTTTCGAACAACTCGGCGACAGGATCAGGCGTCGATGGCCAAGGCGGCGGGTTCCGAGCGATGAAGACAGGTTTCGCGACCTACAACATCACCGACAGTCTGCTCGTCAATAACATAGGCAACATCAGCGGCGGCGCGATCAGCATCGAGAATGGCAACTTTACGATTCGTCGCAGCAACTTGAATAACAATGATGCCACGAACGGCGATGGCGGCGCCATTCATGTCCAAGGAACGGGAATCACGTTGGATGTCGAGGACACTGGCTTCGACAGCAACACTGGCGGAACCGGCGGCGCGTTAAATGTCAGTCCATTCGCTGGTACTGATGCCAACGTCAGTTTGAGCCGAACCGCCTTCACCAACAACGACGGTGGCAATGGCGGTGCGATTCGAATGGGAGCCTCGATGGGCATGATGATGATCATGAACTCCACGATTTCTGGGAACACGGCGTCGGGTGCCGGTGGCGGTGTTTCGTTCCAAGGTGGTACAAACACGGTGGTCAATACCACGATCTCCAACAACAGTGGAGACGCCGGTGGTGGAGTTGAACACATTCTGGCCGGTACTTCGACGACGTTCACCAATTCGATCATCGCTGGAAACTCCGCAAACACCGGTGACGACTTCATCAACTTTGGCGGCACGCCCACAAGTGGTGGCAACAACCTCGTCGGCGTCGCAGACGGTCCGCCAGTGTTCTTCGACATGATGAATAATGATCGAACTGGCGTGAACGCAGCGACGATCATTGGGACGCTGCAAGACAACGGTGGCTTCACGCTTTCTCACAATCCCATCGATGGTGGTTTGGCCATCGATACGGGAAGTCCAGCGCCGTTCATGGAAGGTGATGTGGCTCAACGGCGTGAGCCGCGGTTTCTGGATGGGGACGGTGACGGAAGTTTTGTTCCCGATATCGGTGCCATTGAATTTCTCGGTAATAACGCGGTGTTGGTCGATAGTTCAGCCGACCTTGTCGACGCCAACATTGGTGATGGAAACGTCGCTTCCGCAGGCGGCGAGCGAACTTTGCGGGCCGCCATTCAAGAAGCGAATGCGAGTTCGATTGATACGATCGTCTTAACGGACGGCACGTATTTCTTGGATCTTGCCGGAAACGATGAAGATTCGTCGGCGACCGGTGATTTAGACATCACTTCGAACCTCGACATCATCGGTCCCGGTCCGTCAACGACCATTGATGGAACTCCACTTTCGAACGACCGTATTATCGACATTCGGAACGGTGCGGATGTCAACTTCCGTGGCTTCAACATCACCGGCGGTCAAGCTCTTGATACCTCACAGAATGGTGGTGGAACGCGCATCAACAGTGGGTCGGCAGTGACTTTTCATACTGTCGATCACTTCGCGAACCGTGCGAACAACGATGGTGGCGCTATCTTTATCGACAGCGGTAGTTCGCTGGACATTACTGGAGGCGGGTTCTCTGGCAACATGGCTGGCGACATAGCCAGTCCTGAAGCAACGGACGAAGGTGGTACCATATTCAACCGGGGTACGCTGACCATCATGCCCAATAATGGTTCGGGAGTCTTCATCAGTCGTTCAAGTGCGACCGGTCGTGGTGGAGCGATCTTCAATGATACTGGTGCCGTGGCGAACTTTGATGGGCTAAACATCTCCAGCGCACACGCGGAAGACACGGCAGGTGCTATCCACAACCTGGGCACGATGACGATTACAAGCAGTCTTCCCTCACCTTCAACGATATCGGGTTTTATTTTTGCTCAGAACAATGGAACGGGTGCGATCGTCAACGCCGGAGTGTTGTCTTTGGATAACGTCAGTCTTGACGGTGGTGGAAGTTCGATGGGCGGCGTTGGAGGCATTGAATCATCGGGTACGCTGACCGTTACCAACTCGTTCATCAATGCCAGCAGCGGCGGTGATGCCGGCGGTATCCGAGTCACGGGCGGGACGGCGTCCATTTCGAACACGACGTTTGACAACAACCAAGCATTAATGACTCATGGTGGTGCCATTCGAGGTACGGGAACGGTCACTGTCACCGGAAGTACGTTCAACTTTAACCTTGCGGCTCTAGACGGCGGTGCAATTGCGATCGAACCTGGCGGCAACTTTACCGTCGACTCTAGCTCGTTCGTCGACAGTATGGCCAATCGATTCGGTGGCGCCATCAAGAACGATGGCACTTTGACGTTAACGAACTCGGCGATCGATAGCAGCCAAGCGAATGTAGCCGGTGGTGCTGGCGGTGGTATCTACAACACGGGAACAGCGACGATTTCGAATTCGTCTTTTACGAACAACACTTCGACGGCCGCCGGTAACACAGGCGGCGGTATCTTCATCGCTGGTGGTTCGGGCAATGTCTCGATTTCCGATTCGACGATCTCAAGCAACATGTCCGGAGCCGGTGGCGGCATCAACATCGCTGGACAGGGCGGTTCGGTTTCGTTGTCGAGCGTCACGATAACCGAGAACTCGGCGAATGGTCCTGGCGGCGGAATTCAAGACTTGGGTGGAGGACTGTCGCTGTTCAACACGGTCGTTGCTAACAATGGCGAGACGAGTGTTGATGATATCTCAACGGTGGGGGCGGTTACTTCGAACGGCTTCAACTTCATCGGAATCGGGCCCGTTCCCGGACTTGTCAACGGCATGAGTAACGATGTTGTTGGCTCGGATGTTGCGCCTGCCGACGCGATGCTGGATGTCCTTGACCAACGTGGAATATTCCGAGTCCACTCGCCTCTGTTGAACAGCCCGTTGATTGATTCAGGTAGCAACGTTGGTGTGTCGCAGTTTGACAACCTTGGCGTCACGCGTATCTTGGATGGCCCGGATGCTGATCGCATCAAGACCATTGATCGTGGTTCTGTCGAGTTTGGTTCGTTTCATGTGACCAGCACAGTCGATGAGGTCGATTCGAGTCCTGGCAACGGAAGGGCGATCTCCGCCCAAGGCAACCGAACCTTGCGCGCAGCGATTCAAGAATCGAATGCGTTGGCCGGTGACAACGTGATCATCTTGCCGATTGGCGATTATTCGATTGGCATCGCTGGTCGAGACGAAGATTTGGCGGCAACCGGTGACTTCGATATCAGAGACACGGTTGGTGATTTGACAATTCACGGTGCTGGCTCGGCGACCACCATCGTTCGCGGCGCGTCGATGGATCGTGTGTTTGATGTGAGACCAAGTTCACTGTTCGTTCTCGATGGTGTCACTGTTCGAGAAGGCTCGGTCTTCGAGACTGCTGATGATGCTCGGGGCGGTGGTATTCGCATTGCCAACACGGCGACGACCACGATTCGCAATTCTGTGATTACCGACAACAACATTAATGCCGCGTCCGGGGCGACAGGAACCCCAGGTGAACTGGGAGTCGGCGGCGATGGAACTCCCGGCGGAAATGGCGGCGATGGATTTCACGCTTTCGGTGCTGGTGTTTTCAACGAAGGCTTGACGACGTTGGAAAACGTGACTGTCTCGTCGAACTTGGCTCGCGCCGGTAACGGTGGCGACGGCGGCATGGGCGGCGATGGCGATACCGGCAGTGATGGCGGTGACGGCGGCCTCGGTGGAGCTGGCGGCGATGTTCGCGGTGCTGGAATCTATAACAGTTTCAATGGCATCTTGACGCTGACGAATGTCAACGTCGACGCCAACACGGCTCTGGGTGGATTCGGTGGTCTGGGTGGAGACGGCGGTAACGGCGATGTGAATGGCGGTAACGGCGGAGACGGAGGCGATGGCGGCTCGATCGATGGTGGTGGTGTGTCCAACGACGGCGGTGTGCTGACGATCGACGGCGGAAAGATCAGCACGTCGACTTTAACGGGTGGCGCGCCCGGAATGGCTGGCTTTGGTGGATCCGGAAATACTCAGGCCGGCAACGATGGCAGCGCTGGTGCTCCTTCGGGGACTCGCGGCGGCGGCTTGAGTAATTTGGGCGGAACGGTGACTGTCAATCTCACCTCGTTCAGCGACAACACGGCTTTCCAAGGTGCCGGTATTTACAACTTAAGCGGTACGTTGAATATTGAAGAAGCATCGATCAGCTCGAACACGGCGAGCGATCTCGGCGGCGGTTTGTTCAATTTATTCGGAACGGTCAACGCCACTCGGATTTTGATCGACGAGAACACGGCTGCCGACGGTGGCGGTTTGTTTAACTCGAACGGAACGGTCAATCTCGAGAGTTCAACGATCTCCGGAAACATGGCCACGGCAACGGGTGGCGGTATTCGCAACGATTCGAATGCGTCGACCGTCACGAACTTGGCCAATGTCACGATCACCAACAACACAGCGAACGACGGTGGCGGCGTCGAGGTGCCTGGTGCCTCGGCGGTCAACGTGTTCAACACAATCATCGCTGGCAACACGGGATTGAACAGCAATCCCGATGTTCGCGGAACCTTTAATTCCGGCGGTAACAACTTGATCGGCGATGCTGGAACGTCGGCTGGATTTACGGAGGGCGCCAACGCCGATCAAGTCGGTAATTCAGGCACGCCGAAAGATCCGGGAATCACGCCGCTTGGTAACTTCGGCGGCCCGACTCGCACACATGCATTGTTGGCAACAAGTATAGCCATCGATGCCGGTCAAGCTCCGCAAGGGCCGCCGAATGGCATGTTCGATCAGCGCGGCGCTGGATTTGCTCGCGTTCTAGATGGAGACAACAGCGGAGCAGCCACCACAGACATCGGTTCCTTCGAATTCGGTACGTTGAATGTCAACAGCACGATCGACGCCCCAGATGCCAACATCGGTGACGGACTCGTTGCTGATGCCGCGGGCAACGCCACGTTGCGAGCCGCAATTCAAGAAGCCAATGCCTTGGCCGGCGATCAAATCATCGTGCTCGGCGCGGGTACGTTTAACTTGACGCTGACCGGCACGGGTGAGAACGTGGCGGCGACGGGCGATTTGGATATCGTCAACGGTGGTATTACCATCGTCGGCATCGATCCCGAGAACACCACGATCAACGGTAACGCCATCGACCGCGTGTTCCATGTTCTCGATGGTGCTCGGTTAGACGTTCAAGACTTGACCATCATGGATGGCGAAATCACTACGACCGACACGGGCGGTGCCATTCGTGTCGAGGGCAGCGGTATCCTCAACGGAACCAATCTTCGTGTGCGTGCAAACAACGCTCAGAGCGGTGCCGGATTGGGAGTCGCTGGCACAAGTGTCACGACATTGACGGATGTTGACTTCGTATCCAACATCGCCACACGCGACGGCGGTGGCATCTTTGCGAATGGAAACTCCGTCGTGAATTTGGTTCGAGGCAACGTGTTGTTCAACCAAGCTCTCGGCATACCGCCAACGGCTGGTAGCGGTGGTGCGGTGTTCTTGACGGATTCGGCGACGTTAAATGTCGATGGTACGAATTTCGACAACAACACGGCATTAATTCGCGGTGGTGCGATTGCTACAAGCAGCGGTTCGGTCAACGTCTCCAACGCCACGTTTTCCAACAACTTTGCTACATTCGGCGGAGCTGACGGTGGAGCGATCTTCGTGGGTGGAACGGGGCACCTCGATGTCTTGAACACGACGTTCACGAACAACTCGGCTGCTGAATTTGGTGGTGCGATCGCTTTCGATTCCAGCAACGATGGTGTCATTCTTCACAGCCGCATCACGGGTGTCGGCGCCACTTTCGGTGGCGGCATTTTCCACGGTGGTGATAGTGAATTGGAAGTCGGATTTACCACGATCGATGGCGGCATGGTTAGCTTTGGCGGCGGTATCTTTGTTGACGGGATAAACGCTCCGAACAACGAATTGGACCTACACGACAGTACGATTTCAAACATCATTGCGGGGGGTGCAGCGGGCGGCTTGTTCAACAGGAACGGCGAGTCAACGATTCGCAACACCACTTTCTCGGGCAATACGGGTTCATCCGAAGGCGGCGCCATTCGGAACAACAACGGTACCGTGCTGATCGTTCATAGCACGATCACCAACAACACTGGCGTCGGCATCAACAATTCTGGCGGTATGGTCACCGTCGGTAACTCGATCATCGCTCAGAACACATTAGGCAGTTCGGATCCCGATGTCAGTGGGACGTTTACGTCGTTGGGCTTTAACATCATCGGAGATTCGGGCAACGCCACCGGATTTGCGCCGTCCGTGAACTTTGATTTCGTCGGCGATGCACAGACACCGTTTAATCCGGATATCGGCCCCTTGCAAGACAACGGCGGTTCGACCTTCACGCATGCTTTGAACATATCCAGCCCGGCTCGCGACCGAGGCTCATTGTTGGCCAATCCGCGAACTGATCAACGCGGCGTGCCGCGCGACGGTCAAGTTGACGTCGGTGCTTTTGAATTCTCGAATGCATTCATCGTCAACACAACAGCCGACACCGTCGACGCCAATCCTGGTGATGGCGTCGCCGCGGATACGATGGGGAAAACATCGATTCGCGCGGCGATTCAAGAATCCAACGCCTTGGCCGGAAGGCAAACGATTGTGATTCCTTTTGGCGTTTATAACTTGGCTATCAGCGGTGCGAACGAGGACTTGGCAGCGACGGGTGACTTGGACATCACAGACGATGTGTTGATCGTTGGCGACGGCAACGGGGCGACCATCGACGGCCAACAATTGGACCGCGTGTTTGATGTTCAAAGTGGAGCAAACGCCACCATTCGCCGAGTCACCGCGCAAAACGGTCAAGTGTTCGGGCAAGATTCGCTCGACGGAGCAGGCGGCGGCATTCGAGTCTTCGGCAATCTGACGTTGGGTACGTCGGCAGTCATCAACAGTTCCGCTCAAGAACACGGTGGCGGTATCGCTGTCTCATTGGGATCGTTGACGCTCGAGGATTCATCCGTCAACACCAACGCCACCGATGGCACTGGCGGCGGTATCTACAACGCGGGCGGCGTGGTCACTTTGAGAAGAACTACGGTCTCTGGCAACACTGCCAATTCTCCAACAGTCGGCGGCGGCGGAATTCGTAACGATGCGGGCTTCTTGAACGTGCTTGATCGTTCGGTCATCTCGGGCAACACCGCGATCAACTTCGGTGGCGGTATCCACGGCACGCAAGATGTAACGGTCGACGCTAGTACGATCAACAACAATACGGCCCTGCAAGGTGGCGGCATCTACGGTGATTTGGGTGTCAGCATTTCGTTGAATGACTCGACCATTGATTCGAACACGGCCAATCAAGACGGTGGCGGTATCTTCACTGGAACAGGATTCGTTACTACGAATCGCTCGACAATTTCGAACAACATGGCCACGGCCGATGGCGGCGGCTTGCGACTTGGCCCCGGTTCGACCGGCACGTTTTCAAACACGACGATCTCTGGCAACTCGGCCATGGATGGTGGAGGAATCTGGAATGACCCAGGCGGCACATTGACCTTCGTCCATTCAACCGTCGCGGCCAATGCGGCGACGGGCACTGGCGGCGGAATCTTGAATTCCGCTGGCGGGATAGCCACCGTTAGCAATTCGATCATCGCCGACAATACCGCGTCCATGGGGCCCGACGTTTTCGGGACGTTTGTTTCAACCGGACAAAACGTGGTTGAACGTAACGATGGTTCGATGGGCTTTGTTGACGGTGACAATGACGACATCGTCGGCACGAACGCCGCGCCAGAAGATGCGATGTTGGATCCGTTGGCGCACAACGGTGGACGCACACGAACGCACGCCTTGCAAGCCGGCAGCCCTGCCATCGATTTAGTTGATGATGGCAGCAACTTGAACATCGATCAACGCCGAGGACCACGGCCGCAAGAAATGGCTTCTGATGCTGGTTCCTTCGAATTTGGTGTGAACGCTGTCTTTGTGGACTCGACCGCAGACGCCATCGATCCCAACGTTGGCAATGGCGACGCGATCTCAACCAATGGTCAAGTGACATTGCGATCAGCAATTATGGAAACGGGCTCGGCCGGTGGCGGCATAATCGTCTTGCCTCAAGGTACTTACCAATTCGACTTGACCGGTCCGAACGAAGACTTGGGCGCTGCAGGCGACTTGGACATCACTGGCAACATCACGATTTTAGGTGCTGGCAACATCAACACGATCATCGATGCGCGCGACTTCGACCGGGTGTTCGAAGTGCTAAGCGACGCGACGCTGAGTTTGAGCGACTTAACGGTCACGAACGGCAATACTTTTACGTCGACCGTCCAAGACGGTGGTGCGATCCGTGCGTTTGGAGAATCGACGCTGAATCTGACGAATGTGGTTGTTTCCGAGAGTCTCGCTAATGGCGATGGCGGTGGTATTCACGCGGACGATGCGATCTTGAACATTACGAACGGTGCCATTACCGGCAATTCGGCTCGCGGTTCACGCGGTGGCGGTTTGGTCAGCACGGGCTTGATGAATATGGCTACGTTGACCAACGTGGCCATCTCGAATAACTCGGCGGGTCTCGAAGGCGGCGGTGTCTACAACGCTGACGGCTCGATCACGATCACAGGTGGTTCCATTACAGGCAATAACACAATGCAGTCATCCTGTGGTCTGCACAATCTCAACGGTCAGGCAACCGTTGACGGCACGGTTATTGACAACAATCTCTCTTTGGGTGCCGCCAGCGGTGGTGGTATTAAGAACGAGGGCACGTCGGCTCTATTGAACCTGAACAATGCCACCATCACCAACAATGTGACAGGTGGACTAGGTGGTGGTTTGTATAACTTCAACGAAGCTACCGCTAACGTGACCAACAGCACATTTTCAGGCAACCTAGGTAATTCGGGCGGTGGTGGTGTTGCTAATGAGACGGATGCGATTCTGAATCTAACCAACTCGACGCTCAGCGGAAACACAACGTCTAACACGGGTGGCGGTCTATTAAATAGGGGCTCTGCCACGGCCACATTGGTGAATGTCACGATCACAGAAAATAAGAGTAGAGATGTCAGCACGCCGGGTGGTGGTATCGACACACGGGTCGGCGCGACAACGAATCTGTTCAACACGATTGTCGCCGGTAATGTTGGCGACGGTGATCTCGCCGGCATGGTGACTTCCAACGGTAACAACTTGATTGGCGACATCGGATCGTCAACAGGCGTCGACGATGGTGTCAACGGTGATATTGCTGGTGGCGACGGTGGAGTGGTGATCACTGCGGCGACCAACACGACACCCATTCAAATTACCTCGACCGGTCACGGTTTGGTAACCGGCGATCGCGTTTACATTAGCGGCGTCACCGGCAACACGAATGCCAATGGCACGTTCAATATCACGGTCATCGACAACGATACCTTCTCGCTCGATGGCAGCAGTGGCAACGCCACATTCCGTGGATCAGCGCTCGCGCGGATTTTGGTCGACCCGCTGCTGCAGTCTTTGGCCGATAACACGGGGCCGACGCAAACACATCGCTTGCTTCCAGGAAGCCCGGCTATTGACACTGGTAACAACACCGGAGCTCCAGCAACCGATCAGCGCGGCATTGCGCGGCCGGTTGGACCAAATGTTGATATTGGTTCGTTGGAATTGTTCTTCGGTCAAGCGACAGGAATCAAGTTCAACGACCTCGACGGCGATGGCGTCCAAGGCATGGGTGAAACTGGATTGCCTGGCGTCACTGTATTCGTTGACTTAGACAACGACGGCATCTTCGACAACGGCGAACCGTCTGCAGTCACTGCGTTAGATGGAACTTACACGATCAATCTGATTCCTTCCGGCCAGCGATCGATCGTTGAGATCGTGCCTAATGGATTCCGTCAAACGGCGCCGGTCGCGCAGGGCTTGCCGTTCGATATTGCCGCTGTTCCGGTGACTGTGGCGACCAGTACGGTGCCAACCTCTTTCCTTGTACAAGATCTTAACGGTGACGGTCGCGATGATGTTGCGGTAGCTCACGCTGGAACAGACGATGTCATTGTCTATCTCAGCGACAACCAAGGAAACTTGAATGCTCAGCCCGCGATCAGCGTTGGCGCTGTGCCAAATTCGATCATTGCCGTGGATTTGACGAACGATGGGCAAGTCGAATTGATCACGGCTAACACTGGGTCGAACAACATTTCTGTGTTGACCAATCTCGGCGGCGGCAACTTTACTTCAGCCGTGAACTTTGCCACTGCTAACGGTCCAACGTCGCTGACGCAGGTCAATGTTAACGGCGACGCGTTCAACGACATCGTTGTCGCCAGTGATACGACCAACACGATCACCGCGTTTCTGGGTGATGGTATGGGCGGATTGACGGCGGAGCCGAGCTTCGTCTTTGCCGTCGGAGTCGGTGATTCACCGCGAGGCATCACCGCGGCTGATTTCGACAACAACGGAACCGGCGACGTCATTGTTTCGAATACGGACAGCGGAACGGTGACCGTCATGTTAAACCTTGGCGGGGGAGCCTTCGACGTTTCCTTTACAACCACCGTGGGGACGACCCCCGAATACATCGTCGCTGATGACCTGAATGGTGATATGCTGCCCGACGTCGTGGTATCGAACCAAGATTCAGACTCGATTTCGGTTTTGTTGAACACGGGAATCGGGATGTTTGATCGAACCGATATCAACGTCGGCCCGGAGATTTCAGGGCTGGATCTCGGCGACTACGACGATGATGGCAACATCGATATTGCTGTCGAGAGAGCCGACACTGGAACGCTACAAATACTTCGAAACGACGGCAGCGGTGCCTTTTCAATAGCGCTTGTCGTTAACTCCGGCGGCTCCGGAGTTGTCGATCTGGCACTCGCGAACTTTGATGACGACGATCTTTCGGATGTCTTCTCACTGAAGACTGGCGTCGAGAATTTCACCATCCTGCGGAATCTGAATCAGTCCGACAGGGTGACGATCAATCCGGGACAAACGGAAATCGTTGAGGCGTTTGGCAACCAAGAGTTGGCGACGATCACCGGAATCAAATTCAACGACAACATAAACGTCAATGGCATCCAAGACGCGGGTGAGCTAGGTATTGGCGGCATTCAGATCTTTGTCGACTACAATGGCAACGAAGTCGTTGATCCCGGTGAACCAAGTACGTTCACCGCTGCGGACGGGACATACACGTTAACTGGCGTGATTCCAGGATTCGTGGCGGTTAGCGAGATCTTGCCTGCGAACACCACACCGACAACATCGTTGATGAATGGATTTGGAGCCACAGAAAACACCGGAGCCTTTAACGTTGGTGCGAACTCAGTGTCGTTCGACTTTGATGGAGACGGTGACCTCGATCTGGCTGTACTCGGTACCGCTGTTGAATTGTTCCGGAATGTGGGCAACGGTCAGTTTCAGTTCGTGCGATCCATGTTGGCCGGGAATAGTCCGACGACGATTGTGGCAGCCGACTTTGATGGCGATCTCTTGCCAGATTTAGCCGTGGCGAACAACGGTTCGACTGCCGTTTCGCTGTTCTTTAATGAAGGCCAGGGAGATTTCTCGACCGAGATCGTTGCGTTTCAAACAGGCGTTGGTCCGCGGCAGTTGGCTGCCGGTGACTTGGATGGTGACGGTGATGCTGACTTGGTCGTTCCGAATTTGCTTGAGAGTACGTTGACGATCGCCTTCAATGTCGATGATGGACGCTTTGGCGCGCCGGTGACAATCGGTGGAATCGTGTCTCCGCGAGCCGTCACGATTGGGGACTTTAACAGAGATGGATTTGGAGACATCGCAGCCACTGTGGATAGCGACCGCGATGACATTCATATCTTACTGAACGACGGCAAGAATGTTTTTGCCAATGGACAGATTCTCGACAGTGGTGGAGTCGATCCACGAGACATCAAGTTCGGCGATGTTGATTCCGACGGCGATTTCGACTTGGTCGCTTCGCTAGCGTCCTCGAACGCAGTTGGTGTCTATTTGAACGACGGCACGGGGACGTTTGCCGCGCCGATGACGTTCGCGACACAAGGTAGTCCAGGTTCGGTAACACTATCCGATGTGAACGGCGACAACCAACTGGATATTCTGGTATCAAATTCGACGTCAGGAACGATATCGCTATTCGCGAACGATGGTTTTGGTAGTTTCTTCTCTGCGGTAAATGTGCCCGTTGGCCAAGGCACGGTGGCCGACATTCCCGGCACAATTCACGTTGGCGATTTCACAGGAGACACAGACCGAGACATCGTTGTCGTGAATGGCGGCACTGATCTGATCAGTCTCTTACGAGCTCAAAATGGTGTGAACTTCACGATCGCTCAAGCCGGCCAAACTGCAACTAGCGTCCGTTTCGGCAACGTCGCTTTATCAGCGGTCGAAGGAACTAAGTTCAACGACATCGATCGTGACGGAATCCGAGATGGCTTCGAGCCAGCTTTGGAGAACTTTACGATCTTTCTCGATTTGAACGACAACGAAATCTTGGATCCCGGTGAGCCGACGACGTTGACGGATGATAATGGCTTTTATCGGTTCGACAACGTTCCACCAGCAAGCTCAACGATGCCATTCTTGATTGTTGGTGAGGTCAATCAGCAAGGCTTTATGCCGACGACGCCGATTGAACTTGATTTCGACACGGTTGTCCCCTTCGACACGGTTGTCCCCTTTGGAACGGGTCAAAATCCGCAAGGCATCGAGCTGGCCGACTTGAATTTAGATGGTCTCTTGGATGCGGTCGTCGCGAACTTCGCCGACGATACGATTTCGATTGGATTGAACACCGGAGCGGGTGGTCTTCAACTGTCGACGACAGAAGCTGTTGGCGATGGTCCGGATTCCGTGTCGATTGGATTGCTCAACAACGATATGTTTCCTGACGTTGTCGTCACGAATCGGACCGACGGAACGGTGTCGGTTAAGTTCGGTGATGGTGCGGGTGGATTTAGCAGCACACAGACATTGACTGCGGGAAGTTTGCCGACGAGTTCCGTCTTGGCAGACTTGAATGGCGATGGCGGCCTGGACATCTCGGTCGCGAACATCGGTTCCAACAACGTTACGGTGTTCTTGAATAACTTGGCAGGTGGATTCAACGCGGGGGCAAACTTCGCTGCAGGTTCTCAACCCACGGATATCGCCGCGGCCGACGTTGATCAAGACAACGACTTGGACTTAGTCGTCTCCAATGGCTTGGCGTCTGGCACCGTGTCAACTCTTGCCAACAGCGGAGCAGGAACATTCTCGGCGCCGACTTCCTTTGCGGTTGGCGACGCGCCAGTTGCCGTCGCGGCCGAAGACTTTAATGGTGATGGCTTCGTCGATGTTGCCACGGCCAATCAGAATTCCGGCGACATATCGCTGTTGATCTCTCAAGGTGGCGGTGCTTTCTCATCAGCGATTAACTTGCTCACGAATGCCGGTGGTCCGGCGGATCTGGGGGCAGCTGATTTCGATCGAGATGGCGATATCGATATTGCAGTCTCTCATGGAACGACCGAGTTAGTAATCTTCAGGAACACGGGTGATGGCCTCACGGGCGAGAGTTTTATTGCGAACAACTCAAACAACGCATTGGCAATCGGCGACGTCGACAATGACAACTTGCTCGATATCGTGATCACGGATACTTCGGGCAATTTCGCCAACGTTGTGGTCAACGATACGTTGTTCTCGCACGAGGTCAGTTTGCAGCCGGGACTGTTGGGATTCGGACTGGACTTCGGAAACTTTGCAACGCCAGCGACGATCAGCGGGGTGAAGTTCGCCGACGTTGACGGCGATGGAGTTCGCTTACCGGGTGGCGTGTTTGCCAATGCGACCACGGATCGAAACACCGGCGGGGCAGTTGTCGTTGAGTTCCAATCGACGATCGCTGGTCCTGATGGCAATCTGCAAAGAGTTGTGATCAATGAGTCAGATCTCGGCAACGGTGCTCAAGCGACTGTCAGCATTCTGGGAACTCAAGTCACGGTGACGGTTAACAACAACGCCACGACACCGACTACGGCTCAACAGTTGGTCGACGCCGTCAATGGTGATCCGGTTGCGAGTATCTTGGTTGTTGCCAGCATTTTGAATGGAGACCCATCGACGGACGTGGCAACGGCGGGTACGAACGAGACGCTGATCCTTAACGGCGCCGGCGAGCTAGGGATTGGCGGCGTCACTGTATTTCTGGATGAGAACAACAACGGCCAATTCGATTCGTTGCCCGGAGTTAACGAACAGCAGCAAGTGCAGTTGTCCGGTTTTCCGACAGGCGGAACATTTACGCTGACGTTCGATGGCCAAACGACGGCTCCGATTGCGTTCAATGCATCAAACGCTGCTGTGCAGACTGCTTTGGAGAGCCTATCGAATATTAACGCGGGCGACGTATCGGTGCTCGGTGGTCCGCTGCCAGCGTTCGCGTTGACGATCGACTTTTTGAACAACTTGGGGCAAATGGATGTTCCGGAGTTGATTGTCGATGGATCGAACTTGTTCCCACCGTTCGAGCCACCAGCCGAAGTGACGACGAACTTCCAAGGCGCTGTGCCGCGAATGGAACGCTCAGAAGTCACCGACATAATGGGCAATTATACATTCGCGAATGTGCCTGCGTTGAACGAAGTGGTCGTCCGTGAAATCGTTCCGGCAGGTTTCCGTCAAACGGGTCCAATGCGATTCGAGTTGGCTCCGCAGCAAACATTCTTTGCAGGGTCTGGACCAGAAACGACCGTGACGGGCGACTTCGACAACGATGGCAATATCGACGTTGTTACCGTCAATCAAAACAGCAACTCCATCTCGTTCTTGCCGGGACTTCCGGATGGAGGGTTATTGGCTCCTGTTGATATCGCCGTTGGCAATCAACCATCGGACGCGGTCGCCGGCGATTTTAACGGCGACAACAATTTGGACTTGATCGTTACCAATGGTGGCGACAACAACATCAGCATTCTGTTGGGCAACGGAAATGCGACGTTTAATTCAAGCACGCTAGCCTTGGGCTTCTCACCAGATTTGATCAAAGCCGCTCAATTGGATGGCAATTCGAATCTAGATGTCGTCATTACTCCGGGTAGCGGCAGTAACGTAACTGTCTTGTTCGGCGACGGCGCTGGCGCATTTCCAACGACAGCGATGCTAGCAGCAGAACCTGGTGTCAACGATGTCGCAATCGGCGACTTCGATGGAGTCAACGGAAACGATATCGCTGTAGCAAACTCATCGAGCGGCAGTTTCACGGTCTTGCTGAATCAAGGCGGAGGATCGTTCGCTGGAAACAACGTCTCGATCGGTGGACGACCAACGAATCTTGCTACCGGTGATTATGACGTCGATTCTGTTCTCGATTTGATCATCGTCGATGACGAAACCAACATAGTGAATCCATTTCTCGGCAATGGCAATGGCACGTTTACGTTCGATCAAGGTTTCGTTTTCGCCGATGAAGTTGAAGAGATAGAAGTTGAAGAGATAACGGTGGCTGACGTCAACGGTGACGGAATCGTTGATGGTATTCTAGCGCTTGAGGATGGTGGTGAAGTTGGGGTCTTTCTGAACGACGGTGTCAACTTCAACGTGACGTTAGAGCGGTTTCGAACGTTCGATGTTGGTCGCGAGCCTGCCGGAATCTCGATCGTCGATCTCAACGGAGACGGTCAGCAAGATATCATAACCGCCAACTTCCTCGATAACTCAATCTCTGTGTTAGGTGGAGCGAGCGGAACGTTTGTCTTGCAGCCACCTGCTGGAGCCACGATTGCAAATCGAGATTTTGGCAATCTTGAGCTTGCCACCATCACTGGCACAAAGTTTATCGATCGCAATCAAAATGGCATCCAAGATCTGGAAGACGATCCGCTTCCTGGCGTGACCGTGTTTCTGGACTTCAATCGGAATGGCAATCTCGATCCCAACGAACCATTCCAAGTCACAGACACGAATGGGAATTACATATTTGCCAATGTCGATCCGCTGAAGACTGTGACGGTCGCCGAAATCGTACCGAACAACTTCATCCAGACGGCACCAGTATTTGGTGTTGCGACCGATTTCCGCGTGAATGTGCAGCCTCGGCATCTCACGGCAGCTGACTTTGATCGCGATGGTGACTTGGATTTGGTTACTGCTAATCGAATTTCGAATGACATCTCGATTCTTGAGAACAATGGAACAGGCTTCTATACCAATCGGCAAGACTTGATCACGATGGGTGGAGCCCCGAACTTTGTTCAAGCCGCTGATTTGAATGGCGACATGTTTGACGATTTGGTGGTCGCGAACTTTGGTGGCGACAACGTTTCCGTCTTCTTAAATGATGGCATGGGTAGCTTGGTCTTTTCGAGTACCTTTGATGCCTCGCTTGGTGGTGATGAAGCCTCGGTCGTGATCGCGGACTTTGATGGTGTCAACGGACTAGATATCGCGACGGCCAACCAGAATGCAGGCACGGTTGGCATTTTGCTCAACGACGGAATCGGAAACTTTTCACCCGGCGGCGAAATTGCCGCAGGGTCGAGCCCTGCTCAGATAGCAGCGGGGGATTTCAACAACGACACTAACGTCGATTTGGTTGTGTCGAACCAAATCAACAGTGAAGTCAACGTGTTGTTGGGCAACGGCAATGGCACATTTGGTGCCGCCAACGCGTTTGTTGCTCCTGGCTTTGCATTTGCATTAGCCGTCGAAGACTACAGTGGCGACATGATTGACGATATTGCCGTGACAGACTTCGGCGGAGACACCGTCAGTGTATTGATAAGTAACGGCAACGGGACCTTTGCCGCACCAGCCACATTCGATGTTGGCAATGGTCCGCTAGGTCTTACCGCGATCGATCTCGACGGCGACCTGGATTTCGATTTGGCGTCTTCAAACAACATTTCTGGAAACGTAACTCTACTGATTAACGATGGCACTGGCAGCTTTGCTCCTGCATCGTCCAATCCCAACTTCTCAACGGGAACACAATCTTATGGAATCGTCGCTGGCGATTTTGATGGCGATGGACGAATCGATTTAGCAACAGCGAATGAAGGCGCCGACAGCGTTTCGGTTCTATTCAATACTCCAGGGACTCACACAATTGGATTGAGTGCTGGTGAGACTCGTGGTCTTGTCGACTTCTTGAACTTTCCACTGGATGCGACGATCAGTGGTAAGAAGTTCTTGGACATCGACGAAAACGGACTCCTAGACGCAGGCGAGCCGGGACTGGATGGCTTCCTGATTTATGCTGATCTGAATGACAACGGCATCTTTGATCTCGGGGAACCCTCGGCCATTACAGATCCGAACGGTGACTTCACGATTCTTGGTGTGCCCTCGGAACGCGGAGTCAAGGTTCGTGAGATTCAGCAGCCCGACTTCGCCGCGACTTCGTTCCCGAGTGCGATTTTGTTTGACGTCTTTGATGACAACTCAATTGCTGCCGACTTCACGATTGTCAATCCGTTCGGAAATTCGAGCGTTGTGGAACAGAATCAACGTATCGAGCTCACCAATGGCGGCTACTTGGTCACGACCAACGACGTTAATCCGTTGATTGACGGTCCGCTGGATATCACTGGTCGATTTACGTTTAACGATGCTTCGGGAGCTGATGCGGATATCTTCACGATCGCGACACGAAGCGATGCTGTTCCGGCTTCGGGCACGGGCGATGTCAGCAATGGACTGACCTTCCAGTTGGATGGATCGGGAATTCTCCGGATCGTCCGTCGTGATAATGAAGTTGATACGGTCATTGCCATTACATCGCTCGATGTCAACGTCAACGAAGTGTTCGACTTCATCGTCACCGATGATGGTTTGAATATCTCCTTCGAAGTCTTCCAAGTTGGCGGCGACAACACGACGGCATCCTTGTCGGCTCAAGACAGTACAGTCTTCGGTTCGAACAAAATCGTGTTCCACAACCGAGAAGAAACGGGCGGCACGACCGAAGTGGGCTTGTTAGATGATGTCACGATTGTGACTCACACGCCAAACTTCTTCGTGGCTGCCAATGACAACTTTACGAACGTCGATTTTGGCAACCGTCAACTACCCGCCACTCTGATGGTCGATGGTGGTGCGGGTGATGATGATGTCATCATTCAACGAAATGGCCTGTTTTTCGAAGTATTCGACAACGTAGTCAGCCAAGTCATCGCCAGCAGGTTGGTCGCCAAAACAACGGATATTGTTGTCAACGGCGATGACGGAAACGACACTGTCACGATCACGACTACTGGCGGACCGATTGATGTACCGATCACGACAACTGGCGGCAACGGCTTCGACAATGTCAACATCGAGGATGTCAACAACCTCGCCGATCAAAGTGTGTCGGTCAACGGTTCGGTTGTGAGCTTTGATAGCACGGTCATCTCGCACAGCGACTTCGAACAACTTGATCTACGTTTCGGCGCAGGCAACCAAACCTTGACTGTTCAAGGAAACATTCCCGTCGGCGCACGGTTTGATCTTGGTTTAGGCGCCGACGATCGACTGACATTGTTGGGCGGTGCGGCAGCAGACAACGATGTGACCTTGTCTAGAAACCAAATCCTCTCGATGTCGAATACCAGCGAGTTGTTTGGTGTTGAGAAGGTAACCGTTGATTTCACCCAGGGCGGTGCGAACTCGATCACCGTCAATCAAGACTTCATCGGTTCGTTCGATGTCAGTGCTTTTGGAGACGGCACGGGAGACAGTTTATTCGCCCAAACATTGACGGGACCGCAAGATCAACGCGTCGTGCTGAGCAGCGGAAATATCCAGCTAATCGAACAAGCAAACAACTTGAGCTTTGTCGAAGCCGAATTGGACGGAGTCAACGGCGTTGAGGGCTTGAACGTGATTAGTGACCTGGTTGTCTCACCGGATAGCCGATTCCTGTATTCAATCTCGTCCGGAGACAGTGCGCTGTCGACATTCATGATCGATAATGCCACAGGTGAGTTGAACTTAATTAGTAGTTTGCGTGACGACACGGCTTCGAACAATCCTGGGCCGGTCGATTTAGGAATCGGTTTCGCGAAGGCATTGACCATCAGTCCTGATGGGCGGTTCTTATATGGACTCGGTACCAGCAGCGATAACTCGATTGGTGTCTTTAGTCGCGATGAATCGACGGGCCTTATTACGTCGTCGCAAATATTGAATCAGGGTGTCAATGGCGTGGACCGATTGAACGTGCCCGAGGACATCTCGATTAGCCCAGATGGACGGCACGCTTATGTAACGGCTCGCAATGGGCTTTCTCTGTCGTTGTTCGACCGTGACGTGGCCAGTGGTGATCTGGCGTTCGTCGCATTGCAAGATTCGGGTTTGCCGAGTTTCCCGACTCTCGTAGAAGTTGCACCAGATGGCCGTCATGTCTACATGCTCGGCGGCGACAACAGTATTTCGACATACTCGCGTGACGCCGTAAGTGGTGCCTTGACTTTCGTCAGCAAAGTAACGGACGGCGTGAATGGCGTCGATGGTTTGCAAGGACCGACAGGTTTGGCCATTAGCCCGGATGGCTTGAGTGTCTACGCGACGAGCACATTGGAAAGTTCATTAACGGCCTTTAGTCGAAACACGTCGACTGGTGAGTTAACGTTTATTGAGATCGAACAACAAAACGTCAACGGTGTCTCGGGTTTGCTTGCCGCTAGTGAAGTTTCGGTTAGCCCTGATGGAGAACGTGTTTATGCGACGTCGGCTAACCCAGGCAACGTGACGGTCTTCTTGAGAAACACGACGACAGGTGAAGTTACTTTCTTGGAAACTCAAACCGACGATGTCAATGGTGTCAACGGGTTGAGCTTCGCTAGCGGTGTCACGTCCACGCCTAATGGCCGCTTCGTCTACGGTTCCGGAGGCGCAAGTGATTTCGGTATCGCGGCGTTCCGCCGCGATACAAGACTCCAAGTCCTGACGTCAGGATTCACAACCACGTCTCTCAACACATCCAACGGCGACGATTTGGTTCAAGCGTTCTTGGGTGGTCTCAACGATGTCAACATCGATACGGGAGTGCCCGGCGGCGGCGACGAAGTTCAGGATTTATTCGTGTCGGCTCAATCGGGAACGTTTACGCTGGCCTTTGATGGTCAAACAACGGCGGCGATTGCCTTTAATGCCACGGCCACCGCAGTACAGGCTGCCTTAGAAGCATTGCCAAATATCGGGACAGGCAATGTGCTCGCTACCGGTGGTCCGTTGGATCAGGCTCCTGTGTCGATTACTGTCACAGGAGCGTTGGCGAATACCAACGTCTCTGAATTGATTCTCGACGGTGCGGGATTGGGAATTGGGCCGGCCTTCGTCACGACGATCGTCGATGGAATGCCAGCAACAGGGCTCAACGACCGAGTCGACTTTATTGACAACGCGACCAACAGCACAGTCAATATCTCGGGGAACACCGTTGTGCAAGGCGGGACAACGACCTTGACCAACGTGGAAGATGTAAATCTCACCGTTCAAGACGGTACGATCATCGTTGATGGTGCAACATCGGCATTGGCCAGTACTGATGTCACGTTGAGTGCTCCGGGTGCTGGGAAGTCGATCGACTTTGTGAACACGGCGTCGGACTTTGGCATGGCGACGCTCAACGTAACTGACGACGTCAACTTGAACACCAACGTGACGACGACTGGTTTTGTCAACTTCGTCGACCAAGCTGTGGTTGGCGCCAACGTTTCTGTGTCTGGCCAAGGCCTTCAATTCCAGGGTGACATCAACTCCAGCAACGGCAACACGTTCGCGTTGACATTGGATAGCGGCGCTGGAGGGTTGGACTTGTTTAGCGCTGTGGGTGCTACTGATCGTCTGAGTTCTCTGACAACACGCGGTACAGGTCCAGCCAGGATTGCGAACAACGTCTTTTTGAACGGGGCGTCGGCTGATTTCCAGAATCCTGTCTTGATATCCGGTACGGTGACAATCGATGAGGCGGGAAGTGGAGATGTTCGGTTCCAATCGACCATTGATAACGCGTCGGCTGGCAACTTGACGGTCAGCCTGAATGGTGGTGCAGCTGATTTTGAAGGCGACGTCGGCGTCACGTCGGCTCTTGATGTGCTGTCGATCTTCGGAGCCACTCGAATTGATACTAGCTCCATTACAACGACGGGCAATCAGCTCTATAGTGGCGCGGTGACGACTCAAGATGGCAGCGTGACGTTGACTGGTGCCGATGTGTTGGCGGGTTCGGGTGTTGACTCGTTCGCTGGACAACGAACTCAGTTGACGATCAATGCCAGCGGTACAACTTCGTTGGGCAATGTGGGAACCACCGAACGGATTGGTTCGTTGACCACGGATTCAGCGGGCCGAAGCCACTTGGGTGGCACCATTCTGTTGGATGGCAGTACGGCGACGTTCAATGATCCCGTGTTGTTGCTGAGCGACTTGACCGTGGACGAAGATGGCACGGGAGATGTGTCGTTCAACAACACGATTGATAGCACGACCGGCCAGCAGTTCTTCTTGAATGTTGATGCCAATGGTGGCAACGTTAACTTCGCTGGTGCGATTGGTAGCGATGATTTAGGTAACGACTCGAACGACACGGGTATCGGACAACTGAACGTCACGCAATCTGGCAACACGACGATCTCGGATTCTGTGTTGGCCACAGCGGTGACGGTTTCGGCAAACAACAACATTACGCTGAACGGCGCGGGCGCGGATGTCTCGACTGGTAACTTTACCGCGACATCTGACAGCGATGGCAACGGCAATGGCCAATTCCAAATCAACGATGCGGCCGGTTCCGTTTCGACATCCGGATCGAATGTGACAATCGAGTCGTCGGCGATCGACTTGCAAGGAACCATTGATGCCGGTGCCGGTGTCATCACATTGCGACCTTCAACGGCCGGATCATCAGTCGGTCTCGGCGGTGGCGCAGGTAGTTTTAATCTGAGCGACAGCGAACTGCTGACGTCTCTGAGCAGCACCAGCTTGGTGAACATTGGTCGAGAGGATTTGTCGGGCGATATCAACGTTGATGCCTTGAATTACTCGGCTGAAAACTACGACTTGAAACTCTCAGCCGGAGCTGGCAGCACGACGTCGATCGATGGCGCTCTCAGCGTTGGTGCCAACGATTTCCTAATCGATCCGCCAACTCGAATCGACGTTGATGCCGCGATTTCGACCACGACCGGCAATGTATTCTTGGAAGCCCTTCGAGATATCGTTGTCAGTTCGACCATTCAAACGAACTCGGGCGACATCAACTTGCTGGCCAATCGACATGCCTCGGCAACAACTGGAAGTTTCGATGGAATTCGAGTGACCGGTGCAGTGAATTCGACGACCGGCAACATCGTCATCAGTGGTCGTAGTGGCGATGGCAACAACACGGGTGATATTGGTGTCGATATCACCGGCAATGTGCAGAACACAAACGGTTCGATCACAATTGATGGCGAGGGCAATGGTACAGGCAGCAGTGTCGGCGTTCACATCAGTGGAGCTTCAGGGTTGGTCCAGAATGCAAGTGGCACGGTTACCGTCAACGGCGATGGCGGTGACGGTGGCGTGATGAATTACGGTGTTCATGTAGAAAACGGGGCCAAGATTCGCACGTCGTCGACGGGCGATCTAATAGTTGACGGCACTGGTGGTGCTGGAACGAATCAAAACTTTGGAGTCTTTGTCACGGGTGCTGGCTCGGAGCTCTCGATCGTTTCCGGTGTCGTCACGGTGACGGCAACAGGTGGTAATGGCAGCGGCAACGCCAACGTTGGCTTGCAACTGACGTCTGGCGGCAAGATCGCTTCGAACGACATCACTAACTCTGGCACGGGGATTGTCGTCAACGCGATCGGTGGTGGCGGTTCCAGTGATGGTCACGGTTTCAACTCCGCAAGCGGCGGCGAGGTCACGGCAGTTTCACGGGACGTTTCGATTGTTGGTAGCTCGACAAATGGTCGCGCCATCCAAGTCGGTAGCGGCTCGACGGTAGCATCAACGGGAGCCGGCAACTTGCTGTTAGCAGGTACTCCAGACATTCGAGTGCTTGGCAACGTCGGCTCGGCAACAGCGACAGGCGATATTGATCTGAACACGGATTCGCTTGAGTTGAGTGGAACG
>PBMZ01000056.1 GCA_002722955.1 Planctomycetaceae bacterium
CGGTGTGGTTGACCCATCGGACACGATTCTCACTTCTGGAAGATCTTCGACGTTCGCACCGGGAACATTACAAGCGAGTTCTGTAGCAACCGCCGTTAGTCGTACTGGATCTACAGCATCAGGCGGACGAATCCTTGCCCTAAGTAACCTCGACATCATTTATGTCGACCCAATCATCACCGCTAATTCTCGAGTTCCGAATGCACCTCGAAAGACTGGCATCGCCCAAACGGCGAATTTGATCGGACCTCAAAACCTGACTGTCAGCCCATCCAGTAATGCTCAATCTCTATCAGATGCATTGACTGCCGGCGGTGGTGCCGGAGTCACCGTGACAGGGTCAACTTTGTCGGGCAACAGTGATCTGCTGGGCGGCGTCTCGAGCGGACTCTATACGCTGGATTCCGTACCTGACACTTACGGATTGACTCGTGACGGCATCGTCCTGAGCACCGGTGACGTCACGGATTACAACTCTGGATCGAACACATCGATCAGCAACACAACATCATTCGGCACTCCAGCAACTGCGGCGCAAGAACTATTGCTCGACCCGATTACTGGCGGCGGGTTCGATCACTTCGACGTCACACAGCTCGATATCAATTTTGATATGCAACCTGGTTTCGACACGTTGTTCTTTGAGGTTGTCTTCGGGAGTGATGAATTCCCAGAATTCGTTGGCTCGACATTCATTGATGGTTTCGGTTTGTTCTTGAACGGCACAAACGTCGCATCAGTAAATGGATTGCCGGTCAACATCAACCACCCAAGCTTCCAGGCCATTCCAGGCACGGAATTGGATGGCATCTTGGCACCGAATGGCGATGCACGTCTCTTGTTCCAAGTCTTCGTTGGCGACGGTGCTCTCGACAATACACTCAGCATCATTATTGCTGACACGTCGGATTCAGCCTTTGACACGACGGTCTACTTGGCAAGTCTCGGCGGTACTGATCCCGACCAACCAACAACACCGCTGCCTCCACCAACTCCGACAAACTTCCAAGGCGACACATTGGTCGGTAGTAGCGGAAACGACATCATCCGCGGTGCCGACGGCGACGACTTGCTCTTGGGCGGTTCTGGAAATGATAGCCTGAACGGCGGAAACGGCGACGATGTGCTGTTCGGCGGAGCCGACGACGACTTGCTAGAAGGTCGCGGCGGCAATGACGAATTGAAAGGCCAAGGCGGTCAAGACTCGATCGACGGCGGCGATGACGATGACCTCGTTCTCTGGCGAGGTTCGATCGACGGCGACGATTCCATCAACGGCGGTACGGGCAACGATGAACTCGAGGTTCGAGGCGACGGTGCTCAAGATCGCTTCACGATTTCGCAGTCTCCGTTCATCAACGATCCGACGATGACCAGCGAATTGTTGATCACCGAGGGTAACTCGACCTTGACCGTGATCAATACCCGCAGCGGCGTCTCGAACACTGGCGAACCGCTGAACACAGTCGAAACGATTCGAGTTAACGGAAACAACGGCAATGACCGCGTCTTCGTGACCGATTTGAATCGAGTTCCCGGTACGTTCATCAACATCAACGGTGGCGCGGGGAACGACCGAGTTGACATGGCCGACGCAGATGTTGGCGAAGTGCTGATCTTGGTCGATGGAGGCGTCGGCCGCGACACATTGTTCGGCAGTGATAACGCCGAAACACTGTTCGGTGGCGAAGGTGACGATGTTCTGACCGGTGGCGGCGGCGACGATTCGCTCGACGGTGGTGCCGGACAAGACTCGATGCTTGGCGGCGATGGCAACGACACGTTAATCGGAGACTTGGGCAACGACACGCTCTTCGGCGATGCCGGCGACGACTCGATGGTCGGTGGCGACGCCATCGATAGCCTGGACGGTGGTGACGGCAACGACACCATGGAAGGCAATGCGGGAGACGACCGCTTAATTGGTCGGGCCGGCGATGACTCGATGAATGCTGGAAACGGCAACGACTCGATGTTCGGTGGCGAAGGCGACGACCGTATGGAAGGCGGCTTCGATGACGACCGCATGCAAGGCCAAGGCGGCAACGACACGATGTTGGGTGGTCATGGTCACGATCGCATGAATGGTGGCATCGGAAATGACATCCTGAACGGTGAGGACGGCAACGATACGCTCGAAGGCGGAGATGGCGACGATGGCCTGACTGGCATGGACGGCGATGACTTGATCGTCGGCGGCATGGGTGACGACACCATGGTCGGCGGTGATGGCGATGACTCGCTGCGAGGCGGCTCAGGCCAAGACATCGGACTTGGCGGTGACGGCGACGATGGCATCATTGGTGGCGGCGGCAGTAATGACACGCTTGCTGGTGGTGAAGGCAACGACTTCATCGCCACCGACGCTGCCGGCGCGAACAATGATAACGCTCAGATCGACGAAGACTTCACCTTAAGCCAAGACGACTTGGATCGACTCAGCGGCGCGATCCGAATCACGTAGGTCGTGGATAACGACTCAGTTCAAACTTCGTGTCATAATGTTGTACGGTGCCACATCGAATCCGTACCGACGATAGACTGCCATTGCGCGTCCGTTTGACTGTATCACATAGAGCCGCAAGTCGATGGCACCAGCGTCCTTTGCTGAATCGGCGACTGTGTCCAACAGCAGGTCAACAAGCCCCGTCCCTCGATGATCCGGGACGATGTAGAGGCTCTGGATCCACCAGTAGTAGCCACCGCGAAAGTTGCTCCATTTGGTCACGACGGAAATCGCACCGATAACTTGGGCCTCTTGCGTCTGAGCAACCCAGTATTCGACAGGCGCTGTTCCATCCAACCCCGCTTTGACTCCAATGCGAACTGCATCCAGTTCCGGAGCACTGCCTTCAGTCTCCATAGCTTCATCGACAGTAAAGCCGACCAGCGTCTCGAGGTCAGAGCGTGTCGCCCGACGAATTGTGTATTGCGAGTTCATCTCAAACGCCCCCGCTCGCAGCTTACTGTTGATTGTTATCGATTGACAAGTTTCCAACAATGCGTTTGAAGAGCCCGTTTCATGTTTAGCCCTTTTTAGAGACCTATGGAATGCCTATCCCTGAAATTGATCCCATTGTCAATCTGCCCATGATCACCCCGTTCGACGATCAGGATCGGATTGATCACGACGCCATCACCCGAAATGTCGAGAAATGGATGAGCGCCGCTGACGAAGGCACTCCAGCCGTTGGCATCTTTTTGGTTGGATCAGCTTCGGGTGAAGAGTGGTTCCTGAACGAAAACGACAAGCTCGAGATCCTCTCGACGGTGAAACAGACGGTTGGAAACGATCGATGCGTGATGGGTGGCATCGATTGCCCGTCCGTGACAGAGACACTGAAACGTGCGGAGGCGTTCGTCGAACGCGGTGCGGAAATTGTGCGGATTCGCATCCCTCGCTACGAGCCGGTTGTGCTCGACTACTTCCAGCAAGTCGTTCCGAGATGCCCCGTGCCGATTCTGCTAATGCACCAGACAAATCCTGAACGCTTCGGATTCGCGGGCACGCCAGCCGCGACACCGGAAGTCGTGGGCGAGGTTTGCTCGATGGATGGCGTGTTTGGATACACGACGGACCATGATGTGCGTTACGAATGGCGAGTCGGTCAGCAAATCCCGACGGGTAAACGCTTTTGGATTTGCAACGGAAGCCTGATCTTGAATGGAACACTGATCGGCTGCAACGGCACCACAACCGCATTCTCAAACATCTGGCCCGCCGCATTGCATCGCCTGCTACGACTCGGAATGGCAGGAGAATACCGAGAAGCCCAAGAGCTCCAAACGCACATTCAAAAGATCGACGCCATCATGCTGCCCTACCAAGCGGCTGGCGTCAAAGCCGCCATGAACTTGCTGGGTTTCGAGGGAACACATCCGCGGAAGCCGATTCGTCCATTTCCTGAGGAAAAGATCCCAGAACTAGAAACCGCCCTGCGAAATGCTGGGCTCGCTTAAGAGGTTTAGACCTTATTGTGCGCAAGAGCGAGATCCGCCCCCGTTTCTTAGCCTCGCAGTATGGCGGTTATCACTTCTTGTCAGTAGCGGGTTTACGCTTTTCCTTCTTCTTCGGAGGCAGCGTCGTTAGCGGGAGCTTTCCATTCAAGAATGCTTGGACTTTCTTGTTGTCGGCAAAGTAAGCCCGAATTTCAGCACCCAGCGCCTTTGTATCTTTGGTCGACTTTGCAGGCCAGGGATTCGCGGGTAACTCGACTTTGATCTGAGCGTACTTCAGTCGCTTCTTCGTAAAGTCGACGAGAAACACGTTGCCTTTTGTTAGGTCGACTTCCTTGTCGTTGACTTTGAAAGCCTCGATCTTGAATTTCCTTTCCTCTTCAGCCGCATCAAATTCAAGATGGAATGCCTGATCACGAACGGCAAGCTTGTCAATGTAATGCCGGATCCCATCTCTTAGTTCGATTTTTGCCCAAAGCCCGTTCGATGATTGTTTGTCTGCGTCATATCGCGCGAACGTGACATACGAGAATTCGCAGGGCTTCCCGACTTCCTTGATCAATCCGTAATGGAGAATCGGTTCATCCCCTTCATAACAACAGTTGCCAGCCGACACGAACATCGGCACATCCTGAGTTCCCACTCCCGTGGAATGACAGCCCTGGGCACTGCAAGTGTTCGAAAAGATCAATGACGAAATTAACACAAGCGAGAAACACGTCTTCATGGTGTTCCCAACAATCGGTGAGTTATCAATTACAGCCCAAGTGAAACACGGATGCGCCTGCAATGTTTCGCTAGATCTGACTAATTCAAGAACGATCGGCCAGCGTTGGCTGGCGTCGAAGCGCGGGCTGCGCAACTTTTTGTGTTTACGGGTGGCTTATCGACCGGATATCGCTGGACAGGCGATTTCCAACATCCCGGAGCCGAGTGCTGATTTGGGGTGTGCGGGTCGTGTTTTGAAGCTAACGAAATCTGTGATGCAGTGCATGGTCGTCAAGTTTCGTGGAGTTCCCCACGATTACAGCACGGAGAATCATCACGACCCGACTGAAATGATCGATCGGAGTTTGTGTTGAGCGGTGGCCAACCTTCGTCGCTGGCTCGGTCTAGCCAACAATATTGGACAGCCTGCATAATCAGTTTTGGCAACACGGCACACATAGCAATTTGATGCGTGGACCTCGCAATGAAGACAAGTGGTGACGTTTGGCAGACATCGTTCTAGTCCTTGATCGGGTAGTGGCATGAATTGGAAATACAAAGCGCTGCTTCAACGTGTGCTGGCCGCCACACCAACCGGAGACTCGATTTACTATCAGATACAGCGATCGATGGGAGGTCTAAAGGATTTTCGTATCGAGCAAAAGCTTCAACAGGCGCTACGGCTGTTGCGCGGTCTTGCTGAAGGTGGAGGAACACTTTTCGATAGACGCGCGATTGAGATTGGCACAGGTTGGACTCCAATCATTCCAATTATGTACTGGCTTTACGGACAGGCTGCTTGCGCTACGTATGATTTGCGAAAATTACTTAAACCAGAATTACTGAAGAGCACGTGTCGGCAGATGATAGAATCGCAAGCGCTACTCGCACAGGCGCCGTTTGCTGTCTTGCCTGAGCGTATGGCGGAATTGCAGAAAATGGTTGCTCAGGATTGGACTGTCACCGACATGCTTGCAGCGATGAAGATCACATATCATGCACCCTGCGATGCCACCAAGAATGCGGGCATACCGGATAAGTCAGTCGACCTCGTGTACTCAAACACGGTAATGGAACACGTAACGCCGACAGCAGCAGAAGCTTTGCTCCGTGAATCGCATCGGATGTTGAGTCCAGGCGGCACAATTCTGCATCTGATCGATATGAGCGACCATTTTTCGCACGGCGACAACTCCATAACCGCAATCAACTTCTTACGCTACGATGACAAATGTTTTGCACGCTACAATTCTAAGTTCATGTTTCAGAATCGTTGGCGGGCATCAAAATGGCATCAGTTGGTTGAGGATCACGGGTTTGAGATCGTTGTATGGGAAAGTTGTCTTGATCAGCGATCAAAAGAGCATCTGTCAAACTTGACGCTTGCCCCTGAGTTTGCTGATTTGGAAGAAGACGACCTATGTACTACATCCGTCGTCGTTCTCGGTAAGTTGGCGCAGGATCAAGCGGAGCATTGAGTGGCTGTTCGCACACTGTTCAAAGAACGGTTGGGCTGAGACTGTCGGCTGGCAAGTCCCCCCCGACTGCAATGCAGTGCAATCCCTCTAAGTGAAACGCCGGTTGGCACAGGAAAGGGAATCTCTGCACTGCTGACTCCAGATCCGAATCGAGCGCGGCTGAATGCACGCGACGAAATCTGGCCCTATTCCCAATCTCTGGAAATTGCCGGGACGATCCTTCCAGTCTCTTGAATCCCAAACTCTGATCTGACATAGTTCACGCTTTCGTCCAGACCAGGGATTTTCTGCGCCTTTTAGAGACAGATGCCTCTGCCTTTCGGAGGTTGGATTTAGCCTCTTGTCAGAGACGGAAATTCAGTCAAGGCAGCTTGTTGGGAAAACACTCCTTGATGAACCTACAGATTTAAGACCTTCCTTAGCGACCCTTAAATACAACTAAAGACGAGACCTTAGAGACTGTTAAGGGGTAACGATGCCCGTCATTCTCGCGGCCGGGAATTTAGCTGATTTTTTCGAGACCGAAGCTCAACTCACAGAACCTTGGCCCATGATCGCGGCTGCGGTTGTGCATGTCGCGTTGGTCGGTGCGTTCTTCGGCTTGCCCGCTGGAATCGGGATTTGGGCCGAGCGTAAGGTTTCCGGGCGAATTCAAGACCGACTGGGCCCCACGCGAGTCGGCGGCAAGTTTGGTTGGCTGCAAAGTCTGGCCGACGGCATGAAGCTTGTCCAAAAGGAAGATTTGGCGCCTTCTGCGGCTGACGGAATGCTTTTCCGGGTTGCACCTTATATAGTCATCGTCGCGTCAATCACCGCATTCATGGTGCTACCGTTCTCGGACGGCTGGGTTTCCGTGGCGATGGATTGCGGCTTGTTCTTGATCTTCGCGATTCTATCACTGGAAGTCGTGGGCGTGATCTTAGCAGGTTACTCGAGCGGCTCGAAATGGGCCTTGTTCGGTGCCATGCGCGAAGCCGCACAAATGGTGAGCTACGAAATCCCCATGGCGATCTGTGGTTTGGTACCGATCGTCGCTGCAGGCTCGCTAAACCTTGGTGAAATCGGCGAGATGCAGCAGGGTTTGGCGTACAACTGGTTGATCTTCAACAATCCGTGTACTTTGGCCGGCTTTTTCGTCTACTTCACATGTGCGACAGCTAGCTGTAAACGTGCCCCGTTCGACTTGGCGGAAGCTGAGAGTGAACTGGTCGCCGGTTTCTTGACCGAGTACAGCGGAATGCGTTGGTCATTCTTCTTCTTGGGCGAGTACGCCAGCATGTTCGTTGTGAGTGGTATTGCCACGATCCTGTTCCTGGGCGGCTGGCACGATGGACTCGGAATTGTTTCGGGGCTCCGTGCGAACTCGCAAGTTGGCGAGTACATTGCTCAAATCCTGGGAATCGGAATCTTCATTAGCAAGGCATCGTTGTTGGTGCTGGTGCAAATCTGGGTGCGGTGGACGTTGCCTCGCTTGAGAATTGACCAGGTGATGACGACGTGCCTGAAGTACCTGCTGCCGATTAGCTGTGTCTTGTTCCTCGGAGCCATCATTTGGCCGCTTCTCCTGATGGGGACCGGCAAAACTCACTTGATCTCACCGCTTGGTGAGCGAGTGCCTCGAACGGCTGCCGTTGAGAAAGTTGAGTCTGATTTGGGCGAGGCATCTGGCATCCCAATGGACTTAGAAGATTTGATCGAGAACGAATCATCCGAAGGAGAGGCTCCAGCGGATGACTCGACATCGGCAGATCATTCAGCCGGTGATGATGAAGCGACAGACGCACCCGAAGAGGCGGCAAGCGATTCGGGTGAGGATAAATAAGGCTGGTCAATCGTTTCTTCGGCTGTCCGAAGAATCGCGATGACTGGCAACTGTTGAAAGGATAGATCGATGGCAGGGGCGCAACTCCTGTTTTTGCTGTTCGCCTTGGCGACATGTGCATCGGCCGTCATGGTCGTTGTCAGTCAAAATGTCGTTCGCATGGCGTTCTGGCTGATCATTTCGCTGGGATCAACCTCGGCGTTGTACTTCTTGTTGCATGCCGACTTTGTTGGTGCGACGCAGCTATTGGTTTATGTCGGCGGCACGCTGGTGCTGCTGGTGTTTGGCGTCATGCTCACGGCAAGCGGACCTCACGTGAAAATCAAGATGTCACCGGCCGAAGGTTTCTTGGCTGCTGGTGTCGGCTGCTTATTCTTGGCGATGATTTTCTTCACCGTAATCCCGGTGGCAAACGATTGGGACGAAGTCGTCATTCGGCTTGAAGCTCAAAACGACGTCACCGACGCCGGAGGGGGGTACAACGCCCTTGGCGAGGGAAACACGACTCGGCCTTTGGGCTTGAGCTTCCTGGGAACTCGGCCAGACAAAGATTTGAATTCCACCAGCGGCACATTGAGTACTGGGTACTTGTTGCCGTTTGAAATCGTCTCTGTGCATTTGCTCGTCGTGTTAATTGGAGCGGCTTACTTGGCCCGAGCCAAACGTCGGGTGGATGCTGAGGAAGCATAGCGTTTTGGTGATTCGTCACCAAAACGAGCGTAAATTGAGGATTTAGTCGAATGGATGAACTCAGCGGTTACCTCTTCGTCGGAGCCGTGCTTTTCGTGTGTGGCGTCATTTGCATGACGACTAAGCGAAACGGCATCGGTGTCTTGATGGGGGTTGAGTTAGTTCTGAATGGCGCGAACTTGAACTTCGTTGCCTTTTCACGATTTTCGCCCTTGGGGCTTGATGGGCAAGTTGTCGCGTTGTTCGTGATCGTCTTGGCTGCGGCTGAGGCTGCGGTTGCGTTGGCCATCGCATTGAACTTTTACAACAACCATCAAACGATCGACGTTGACCGTGGTAACGAGTTGAGTGGTTGAGTTTTATTGAGGGCAACAGCTCTCGGTTTTCGGAAGTTGACATCCCGGACGCGCGTCCGGCACTTATAGAAACTTGGATTGGACCCAGCAGAAATGGAAGACCTCGGCAAACAATTGTCGACGCTGCTCATGGTGGCTTGGTTGTTACCGTTTTTTGGCTTCTGCATTGAAGTTTTCGGCGGATACTTCAAGTGGCGGCTGACCAAGACGGCGGCTTACATTGCCGTTGGTTGTATTGGCGTCGGTTTCTTGTGCAGCGTCGTGGCTTTCATGCAATGGGGCAACGCCACCGATTGGGTCGTTTTTGAAAGCCACGAAGGCGAGCATCATGTATCCGCGGATCATGATGAAGCCGCTAAATCCCACGACGAACATGGTGCGAAACACGACGAGCACGCCAAAGAGCATGAACACGGTGAGGAGCACGCGGACGAACACGGCGAAAAGGCCGAAGGCGCCCATGATTCTCACGGTGGTCACGCTAAGCCAGCAGTGCAAACCGCGTTTTCCGGCCAAATCTATCACTTGGCTCGCTTCGGCGAACTCGATATTTCGATCGACTATTACATCGATAGCCTGACGCTTGGCATGTTCATGATGGTGACGCTAATCGCCACATGCATTCACGTGTTTGCGATCGGCTATATGAGTGACGAGCTGACCGAATCGTACGAAGATCACTTTGTGCATACTTCAGATGGCGGGCACTTTAAGCGACCGGGGCGGTTTTATCGCTTCTTCTCTTATATGTCATTGTTCTGCTTTTCGATGCTCGGGCTGGTGCTGGCCGGCAATATCTTCCAGGTCTTCGTTTTCTGGGAATTGGTCGGTATCTGCAGCTTCTTGCTGATCGGCTTCTATGTCGAGCGGAAATCGGCAAGTACCGCGGCGAACAAAGCATTCATCGTCAACCGTGTTGGCGACTTTGGCTTCATCATCGGCTTGATGATCCTGTGGACCTCGTGCGGCACGTTCCGTTTTGACAACTACGAAGATCACCATGGGCACGAACAACCTGGTTTATTCCAAATGGTTCGCGGCAACGATGGGCATGTCACGCAAGATGGGGATGCCGTTGTTCTGAAAGACGTTCATGGTGAGCCGTTGACCGACGCTTCTGGATCGACCAAGACTATTCCTTACATGCTGCTTGTCGCGGCAGGCTTGGGTGTCTTCTGCGGGTGTGTGGGCAAGAGTGCTCAGTTCCCATTGCAGACTTGGTTACCTGACGCGATGGAAGGTCCAACGCCAGTGTCAGCGCTGGTTCACTCGGCAACGATGGTGGCAGCAGGCGTCTATTTAGCCGGCCGCTTCTTCCCGATGTTCTTGCCCGAGGTCTTACTGACGATCGCCTATGTCGGCTGCGTCACTCTATTTGTGGCTGCCACAATTGCGGTTGTCGCGACGGATATCAAGCGGGTGCTCGCCTACTCGACCATTAGCCAGTTGGGTTACATGATGCTCGGAATTGGTGTTGGTGGTTGGGGAGCAGGCTTGTTCCACCTGATTACTCACGCCTTCTTCAAGTCCCTGATGTTCTTGTGTTCCGGAAGCGTGATCCACGGCTGTCACCACGAGCAAGAAATGCCCAAGATGGGTGGCCTGTGGAAAAAGATGCCGGTCACTGCGTTTACGATGCTTGTTGGCGTGATTGCAATCGCTGGCCTTGCGATTCCAGGAACATCGATTGCCTTTTCAGGTTACCACTCGAAGGACGCGATTGTTGCCACGGCGCTGCAGTTCGTTGACGACAACCCTGTTCACATTTTGTTGTTCATCGTGCCGCTAGTTACTGCTGGCATTACAGCCTTTTACATGTTCCGCCTGTGGTTCTACACCTTCGCGGGCCAACCTCGTGACGCTCACGTCTATGAAGGATGTCATGAGAGTCCGTCTGTGATGTGCGGCCCACTGTTGGTGCTGGCACCGTTCGCAGCGTGGTGTGCCATCGGGGGCGAGCACGGCAAGCTGTTTAGCATCTTAGCACTCAGCGAGCCTGCCTCGACGGAAGTCGTTCACGCAAGTCATGACATTCACACGGCGGCCGGCAGTTTTGCTTTGGTTGCTGCGATTCTTGGCACGTTGACGGCGTATCTGCTTTACGGCAAGACGATCGTTGATCCCGCCAACATCAAACGGCAATTCAGCGGCTTGCACACTTTTCTCGTCGAGAAGTGGCGGTTCGATGAACTCTACGATGTGATGTTCGTCAGGCCCTCACATGTCGTTGGTAAGTGGTGTGCGGGCGTTGACAAGTATATCTTCGACGAATTCCTACATGGTGTCGTTCGAACGGGAATTCGCGTGTCTCAGTGGGATCGAAAGTTCGACGAAGGCATCATCGACGGCTTGGTGAATCTGGTCGGGAACGTCACCTTCTCTATCGGTCGATCTTTACATGTGTTCCAAACGGGCAACATTCGCCAATACGTGATGTTTATTGCGGTCGGTGTTTTGATGTTGTTCGCCCTGTTGTTTGCGTTTTCGTTTGCAATCCTTGCCTAACGGCAAGCGTGATCGCAGTTGCGATCGATAGACGGACTAAAAAATTCACATCAACGTTGATGGCCATAATTACATGGCGTTTTGAGTATAAGGAAATCTGGCGAGCCATGAGTCTCAGTCCTACCTTATTGTTGTCGGTAATCATTTTCCTCCCGGCTTTGGGTGCATTAATTCTGATGATCTTCGATAAGAAGGCCGTCGAAACGATGCGCGGTTTTGCCTTGGCAGTCACAGCAATCACTTTTGTGTTGACTTTGCTGTTGCTGGGCCATTTCAATCCGTCCGACCCTGGCTTGCAGCCTGTGTTCGAAGTCACCGGGGATGAGCTTAAGCTAGTTCAGAATTATGAAGTTCAGGACGACGGTTCCATCGCCCTTTCGGACCGCGTCATCAGCGCAGCCGCGATTCAGCGTGGCGTCAAGCTGGAATGGATTCCTGGTTGGAACATCAACTATCAACTCGCGTACGACGGTATCAGCGTTCCACTGCTGTTGTTGACCAGCTTCATCAGCGTCTTGGCGATGCTTGCATCGTGGAGCATCAACAAACTGCACAAGGGTTATCTGATCCTGTTCTTGTTGCTTGAAACCGGAATGCTGGGCGTCTTCCTGGCACTCGACTTCTTCCTGTTCTACGTGTTCTGGGAAGTCATGTTGTTGCCGATGTATTTCTTGATCGGCATTTGGGGCGGCCCACGACGCGAATACGCGGCCATCAAGTTCTTCTTGTACACGCTTGCCGGTAGTGTCTTGATGCTGATCGCCATCCTGATGTTCTACTTCGGAAGTGCAAACGAAGCTCTTGGCGTCGCTGCGACATTCGACTTGACGGAATTGGCGAACATCGGGCAAGGCAACGTCGCCGCGATTACTTTCAGCGAGACAACTCAAATCGTCGCCTTTATCCTGCTGTTCATTGGCTTTGCCATCAAAGTTCCCACGTTCCCGTTCCATACTTGGTTGCCGGACGCGCACGTTGAGGCTCCTACACCAATCAGTATGATTCTGGCAGGCGTGTTGCTGAAGATGGGTGGATACGGAATCATCCGCATCGCATTCCCACTGTGTCCTGTTGGTGCTGCTTATGCCGCTCACACTTTGGTGGCCATCGGAGCCATCAGTATCATCTACGGTGCGTTTGCCGCACTCGCTCAAACCGACTTCAAACGATTGGTGGCTTACAGCTCAGTCAGCCACATGGGTTACGTTCTTCTCGGAATCGGCGTCTGGAAGATTAACGAATCGACCGGTGCTGCCATTGGCCGCGACTACTGGCTGATGGGTATGAACGGTGCCATGTTCCAAATGTTGGCTCATGGCGTCTCCTCGGCTGGCATGTTCTTCATGGTCGGCGTTATTTACGACCGAGTGCACCATCGCGATTTGAATCAGTTCGGTGGTCTGGCTGGAATAATGCCTTACTACAGCGGATTGGCAGCGGGAATCTTCTTCGCTGGCCTGGGGCTCCCCGGCCTTTGCGGATTCATCGGTGAAGTGTTCGTTGTGCTGAGCGCATGGAACTTCTCGAAACTGCTGGCCATTATCGCCGCCGGTGGTGTCATCCTGACGGCTGGCTATATCCTGTGGACTCTGCAGCGGGTCTATCTTGGCCCGGAATACAAAGGGCCGCACAAGGACGAGTTGCTGAGCAATCCGTTTAACGGACGTGAAGCCAGCGTCGCGGTAATTCTGTTGATCTTCGCCGTCGTTTTGGGTGTCTATCCCGAAATCATGTTCGGCTTGATGCGTGAGTCAATGGCTTCCTTAGTTGAGTCATTAGATGCTGGTTACCAGAACGCCGTCGACTCGGCGATGACGATTAAGACAACTTTGAAGTAAGTATCTTTTCAAGATGAATAACGGATTTGGATCGTTACTCGACAGGCTGATCACCGAAACAGCCGGTTCCTACGAAGGCGAGAGTGCTTGGTCACTCGAGTACGCTGCCGGTATGTTCGGTCAGTTCATGGAGTCATCGTTGGGGCACTTCAGCCCTGAGTTGGCTTTGTGCGCGACGATCGTTTGCCTATTGCTGGTCAGACTCTTCGGTTGCGACAAGTGTTGTCAGCCATATTGGGTCGCTCTGTTTGGCTCTTTGGTCTCGTTCGGATTGGCTTACTACCAATTCACCGACCTGCAACAAACCAGCCAATCCGAAGAGTTCTTTACGGGTCTCTTGATCTACGATCCGTTCACTGTCTTCTTTCGGCTGTTTCTGCTGCTATTTCTAATATTGATTACTGCGTTAACTGTCCTTAGCGGTATTCCCGACGACGAAGATGCGCCTGATTTCTATTGCCTGTTGTTGGGTTCAACGATCGGCATGATGTTGATGGCTTCAGCCAATCATATGCTCGTGATTTTCCTCGGCGTCGAGATGACCAGTGTACCCAGCTACGTGATGGTTGGCTTCTTGAAGGGACGTCGACAAAGTAGTGAAGCTGCCCTGAAGTATGTGGTTTACGGTGCTGGTGCCGCTGGCGTGATGCTTTACGGAACAAGCCTGGTTGCTGGCGTATTGGGTACAGCAAGCTTACCAGAGATGGCGTCAAGAATGGCGTTGCTGGTTGGTGAGGCTGGTACCATGTCCGACCCAATTGTCCGGACGGTGATTCTTGGAATTATGCTGGTCATGGTCGGGCTCGCTTTCAAGCTGTCGCTGGTACCATTTCATTTTTGGTGTCCAGACGCGTTCGAAGGGGCATCAGCCGAAGTCGCCGGCTTCTTATCGGTTGCTTCCAAAGCAGGTGCGTTTGCCTTGCTGGTTCGGTTTTGCTTGGCCTTTGCCGGAAATCCTGAAGGCACGGGAACTCTGAAAGAGATATATCTCTACCTCGGCCTTGGTCTAGGCGTGATTGCGGCAGCTTCAGCAACGTTTGGCAACTTGGCCGCCTATTCACAAACAAACGTAAAACGGCTCTTGGCCTACTCGACGATCGCGCATGCCGGTTACATGCTGATGGCGGTTTCGGCCATGATGGTCATCTTGAATGCTCCCGCTGGCTCGTTGCACGATCCGCTGGTTGATGCGAACCGTTGCCTTGAAGGTTTGTTGTACTACCTGTTCGTGTATCTGTTCATGAACCTGGGAGCTTTTGCTGTTGTGGCTTTGATCCGCAATCAAATCTACAGCGAAGAAGTTTCCGATTACGCCGGTTTAGGCTACCAAGCTCCTGTGCTTTGCGTTTGCATGGGCATCTGCATGTTTAGTCTGGTTGGAATTCCCCCGATGGGTGGATTCTTCGCGAAGCTGGTGATCTTTGCTTCCGTGTTCAAGGCGGGTCAAGTTCACTGGCTCATGTACTTAATCCTGATCATTGGTGGTCTGAATACGGTCTTCAGCTTGGTCTATTATGTCCGAGTCCTGAAGACGATGTTCGTCGACCCACGTCATGCTGACGCTCGCCGGGCCGATGTGCCGTTTAACTCGGTTCCTGGTTTGTATGCCGTGATGGTTACAGTGCCCGTTTTGGTCTTGGGTATCGCAGTCAAGGGACTTAGCGAGACCGCCAATCAAGTAGCATCCGTGCTCTTCCGATAAGAACAATTTTCGCGGCCGTTCTGGGAACAGACAAAGGCGGCTGTGCCACTTCAAGCATGATTGAATTGACGGCAATGGAGAACCAACGCAACGATTTGCTGGCTGGCGTCCTTATTGAAGTGGGACGAAGCGCATTGCAGTACATGGGTGAATGTTGGCCGTGGACTGGCAGTGACGAACAAGGCAACGTGCTCAAGCAGTTGATTCAAAATCAAGCGGCTCACGTTCCTGTCTTGGTTGGCTTGCTGGGCGATCGTCGTCAACTGATCGACTTTGGTACTTATCCGACCGAGTACACCGACCTTCATTATACCGGGGTCGACTTCTTGCTTTCGTTGCTTGTCCAGAACCAAACCGCGCTTGTCGGCATACTGGAAAAAGCTGTAACTGAAAGCGGATCGGATGCCGATGCCAACGTCTTGTTGACACAGATCTTGGCTCAAGAACGCGAGAATCTCGAACGGCTCAGTAATCTCGAGCCCGAGGAAGCTTCAAAGTGAGCTCGATCGAGCTAATCGACACTCACTGTCATCTCGATGAAGACGCCTTTAAGGACGACCGAGACGACGTCGTCAAACGTGCCCTCGATGCTGGCATCACGCGCATGGTCACCATTGGGGTGACTTTGGAGACTAGCCGTAGTGCTGTTGAGCTAGCATCGCGTTTTCCAGAAGTCTTCGCTGTTGTTGGAATTCAACCGAACTACGCGGCTGATGCCAAACCCGGTGATTGGGACCAAATCGTCGAGCTGACTCAAGCACCGAAAGTCGTCGCCATCGGCGAAACCGGATTGGATCGTTATTGGGACTTTGCTCCGATCGAAACCCAAGCAGATTACTTTACGCGCCATCTGCGTTTGTCTCGCGAAGCCGATATTCCGTTCATCGTCCATTGCAGAGAAGCAGAAGACGATGTGGTCGCTCAGTTACAAAACGAGGCCAACGGCTCCCCTTGGAATGGCGTGATGCATTCTTTCTGTGGTGACGAAAAGACAGCAGCAGCATGTCTCGAGATGGGAATGCACATCTCGTTTGCTGGTATGTTGACATTCAAGAAAAACGACTCGCTAAGAGCAGTTGCCGCCACCGTGCCGTTGGATCGATTATTGGTCGAGACCGATTCTCCCTATTTGGCTCCTGTGCCGAAGCGTGGAAAACGCAACGAGCCCGCGAACGTGCTCCATACTGCCGCCTGCTTAGCGGAAGTCCATGGCCTGCCAGCAGAAGAAATGGCTCGTATCACCACTGAGAACGCCCGGCGATTGTTTGGGTTGGACTAGGTGTCTCTGGCCAGTCCACGGCGATACGGATATGCTTGACATTGGTCGTTTATCCGGCCAAAGTCGCCCTGCAATGCCGATTTGTAACGGTGTTGCGTTCATGGGGTAGACAACGTCATCCCGCACAGGTGAAGATCCATCCTCTTCATAAGGGCCACCACATGACTCTGACAATTGTCTTGATGGCATCAATCTTGAACGACTCGGGGGAAGTTGCCGACAGCGAGGTTCGTGCAGCAATCGAGCGTAGCATTCCATACATCGAGGATCGTGGCGTCTGGTGGATGGAAAAGAAGAAATGTGTCTCGTGCCATCGAATCGGCACGATGGTGTGGAGCCTTGCCGCGGCCCGCAGTCGTGGTATCAAAGTCAGCGACAAGTTGGACGAATGGTTTGACTGGTCATTGGAGAAATCGAAACCGAAACCACCAACAGAAGAAAATAAAGACAAGGGGTTTGGAAACAAAGATGGTTTGGTGCAATTGATGCTTCCGCGCAAGCTCTTTAAGACCACCGACGCCCGCACCAAGTCGTTGAATACCTTCCCAACATTGATTACCCAAGATCAACAGGCTGATGGCTCTTGGAATCCAGGCGGTCAATTGCCTTCTCAGAAGAGGTCAAAGGTCGAAACCACCGAAGTGACAACAATGTGGTTAGCTTTGGGGTTGGCCGAGTTTGATTCCGAGGGAAACCAAAAGGCAATCGATCAAGCTCTAGAGCGACTGTCGAAGATCAAACGCGGCAAGAGTACAGAATGGTTTGTTGCCGGCCTGCTATTGGCGAGCCAACTAAATGATGATGCAGAAGTAAAAACCCTGCTTGCCGAGCTAACCTCGCAGCAGCAAGCCGACGGTGGCTGGGGATGGATCATTGGTGAACCCAGTGATGCGTTGGCAACGGGAATGGTCCTTTATGCTTTGCAGCAGTCCGACGGCTCAAAAGCCGCATCCTCAAAGGCGGCTCGCTTTTTAGTTAAGACTCAGAGTGACAACGGTTCTTGGGCTGTTCGGGGCACGAAAAAGAACAAGCAGAAGAAGGTCGCTGAGTCCGCAACTTATTGGGGAACGACTTGGGCCGTGATCGGGCTTGCAGAAAGCTTGGCCAATTGAATCGAGACACATGATCTCGACCGCACGTAATCCGAGTTCGAGCGACCCAACGTGAAGGAATGATCCACGAATCTGTCAAAGCTATCGGTCTGTGCTCTGGTCTCGATCACGGTGGGATTTGGCTTCATGACATCTGGTTCGAACGCCGGCGAGAAGCCAGCCGCCTCAGTTGAAGAAGTCCAACTTGCGGTCGAGAAAGGCTTGTTCTTCGTCGAGAAAACAACAATGCGTTGGTGGAACAAGAAGAAGTGCGCATCGTGCCATGATGGACCGATGCTGCTGTTCTCGCACAACGTCGCTAAACGTCAAGGCTTCCCAATCAATCAAAGCAAACTCGACTTTTAGACGGATCGATGAGTGCTTGTTGACGGTCTAGTACACAGCTGAAAGGATGCCGGCGGAATGGTTGGAGTTCCGTTTACGCTGCTGTTTCGTGATCTCGACGGCGATCAAGACGCCAAGCGTGCGGAAAGCTTTGGCAAGCTTATGCAAATTGCTGGCAAGGACTGGCAGCACGATGACGGAAGTTGGGACATCAAGGTTAAAATGGATTACACCCCATGGCTTGCCTTGGCTTTGGAATCTTACGAAGCCTCGGACATGCCGCTCAGCGATGATGTTCGCAAGGAGATCCCGGACCGCCGAATGCGAACTGAACAATTGATCAAAACGACCGAGCGACCGATCCCAAGGATTACCGAAGACCTGGCAGCTTGGCTGGTCTATGAACACCGGCGAAAGAACACCACACAAGTCGACAAATTGCTAACAGAGCTTTGGGCACGGCGTCGTGATGATGGGCTTTGGGGGATCACAAAGAAGTCGGAATCCGGCCATCAGCTGATAACAGCGACAGTATTATTCGCGCTAACGAGTGTAGGACTCGATACAAGCCACCATGTTGTTCGCGAAACGCAGTTGCTTCTCTTGGACAAGCAACAGAAAGACGGTCGCTGGATTGAAGGCGGCCGAATCTTCGATGATGGAAGCGAACCGGAAAATATCGTCTTCCAAATGTGGACGACAGCGATTGCTTGTGCGGCACTCAGCCAAACGATCGAATTGCCCAAGGGATCGAATCGTTTGTTCACACCTGATCCGAAGATCGCCCAAGAAGTCGACGCCATCACTCAAGCCGCAGCCAAAGGCTACGTCGGATCGCCACCGAAGGCAGAAGCAGATAAGGTAGACGAGGAATGAGAAAGCCTTCAGCCCAATAAGTGAGCTGAAGGCGATAGACTCTGGTTATTCTGGCTTCGATTCCGTGTTGATCACGATGCGGATGGGTTTGAGTTGATCGATCACGCCGGCCGACGAAAGTGCTGTCAGCATCTTCATGGCTTTTTTCTTCAATGCCAAGATCGACTCCGCGGATTGAACGGCTCCTTCAAGATGATAAGCCGTTTCCAAATCCCCCAACTTTCGGTGGCAATCAGCCAGTGAATGCCAAGCTTGCTGCCCCTTGACGGGACCAAGCTGACTGGCTGCTTGCGTCAAATGGCTAATCGCAGCTCGAAGATCGCCGCGAGCGCGAAGTGCCTCTCCGTACATGGAATGCCAGAGAGGTTCGAATTTGCCGGGATCATTGATGGATTCGAGTTCCTCGATTGCTCGACTGGGCAACCCAAGTTCCATATAGCCTTCCGCTGCATTGAACTTGCGGAGAACAAGTTGTGGTTTCTTTCTGGTTTCGGAAATTCTGTTCATTGCTCCAGCTCCTTTCGTGTCTTCACACAGATAACGCAATTCGCATTCCTGCGGCTCATGAATTCGCGGAGATTTACGCAAGGGTTTGATGTACTGACAGTTATGGCCCCGTCGATGTTCAACGCGTTTCGGTGATTGGGACAAACCCATACCGAATTGGCGTCAGTCCGAATCAAACGGAGACACTAGGGCAAACCCTATCCACACGTTGCGAATTCCTTTGTCGGCGCTTGACGAGTCAACAGAGCTGTCTTAAAAGCAACGTAAACTTCTGGGAGAAGCACGGGATATCGACAAGCGGAGTCTTCATTGAGCAACCAACCCAACGTCTTGATGATCACGACAGACCACTGGCCTGCCCGCCTGCTTGGTTGTGCAGATCATCCAGATATCGAGACTCCGACACTGGACCAGCTTGCGCGGAACGGTGTGAGATTCACAAATGCTTATAGTGAGTGCCCCGTGTGCATTCCTGCTCGACGGAGTTTGATGACGGGGATGTCGCCCAGGGCTCATGGTGACCGGACGTTTCAAACAACGCTGAAGATGCCAGAAGTGCCAACGATGGCTCAAACGTTCCGCGACGCCGGCTATCAAGCTTATGCAGTCGGCAAGATACACGTGTTTCCTCAAAGGGATCGCATCGGATTCAACGACGTGATCCTTTGCGAAGAGGGTCGTCCGCATTGGGGCGTCACCGATGACTATGAAGTCTTCTTGGGCGATAAAGGTTTCGCAGGTCGACAGTTTGATCACGGTATGAGCAACAACGAGTACGTCACTCGAACGTGGCACTTACCCGAAGAGTGCCACGTCACGAATTGGACAACTCGAGAGATGGCTCGCATGATCAGGCGACGAGATCCAAGTCGGCCGGGTTTCTGGTACTTGTCCTACACGCATCCGCATCCACCGCTGGTGCCTGTCGAGACTTATTGGAACATGTACCGCGACACTCAGCCTGAGCTGCCGCATTGGGGCGAGTGGGCTCAGGATTTTGAGCAGTTGCCTTATCGGCTCAAACAACAACGATCCAACTGGCATTGTGAATCAGAACGCGACATCCGCACGGCATTGCGAGCCTTTTACGCGCTCTGCACTCACATCGATCATCAACTCCGCATTGTGCTAGGTACGCTCAGAGAAGAAGGACTGATTGATAATACCATTATCGCCTTCACGGCAGATCATGGAGACATGCTTGGTAATCACGGACTCTGGGCGAAGCGTCTGTACTACGAGAACTCGGCGAACGTGCCAATGATTGTTGTCGAGCCTGAAGCGAATCCGCAGCTGACTCCAGGAACCGTTGATGGAAGGCTTGTCGGCTGGCAAGACATCATGCCGACACTTTTGGGTTTGGCTGGTATCGAAGTTCCCGACTCAGTGACCGGACAATCGATGTTTACTGCGGCGCCTCGAGAACATCTCTACGGTGAGTGCAACGAGGGCGAGACGGCAACCCGCATGATTCACAATGGGCGGTACAAGCTAATTTACTACCCGGCCGGCAATCGTCGTCAGCTGTTTGACCTCGAGTCCGATCCATTCGAGTGCCATGATCTGAGCAGTAGTAGTGAGCACGCAGGTGTTCTCGACGACTTAACAAGCCGCCTGGTTGCGGAACTCTATGGAAGTGATCTTGGATGGCTTGAAGACGATCAGCTCGTTGGCATCCCGGCACCCGACTTTCAGCAATCATCAACTCGAGACCTGTCCTTGCAGAGGGGAACGCATTGGCCATATCCGCCAGTTGTCCCACCCGGTCCCGGTAAGTCATCGTGCATTAAGTGAATCAAATTGCCAACAGCATGAGACCACACGACGAATCCATCGATGGGTGAAAGCAAAAGTCATCCTGAATATACTGAGAACCATGAACAGATAAACGACTTGCACCAGCAGATGCATAGCTAGTGACCAGCGGTGCAGGTCCGAAAGTCACAGGAAACAATCATGCTAGACGACATCATTGCCGCACTCTCAAAAGATATGCCCAATGCACTACGTTGGGCTGGCGCCGTTGCCAAGCGGTTACGTGAATACAACGTGGCTCTGGAGGGCAAAAGTTCCGGTAATGCCAACACTGACGCGTTGACGCTTGCTGATCTCAGCGTGCAAGAGTTGCTGGTCGCCGTGTTGAGGGACTCGGATCCCGTGCTTCAAAACTGTGCAATCGACGGTGAAGAAGAAACCGGCGACATGTCTCGCTTTCCCGATGAAGCCGAATACACCATTGGGCTCGATCCCATCGATGGCACGAAACAATACCGCGACCGCTCAGGCAACGGTTGGGCAGTGATGCTCACGCTGCGATCGGTCGAGACGATCCATTACTCGCTGGTCTACGTTCCCGCAACGGGTGAAGAAGGAACTTGGGTCGAGGTCAGTGGAGACCGAGTCACCGTTGGGCTCGACGATCACTCTCGCCCAGCTCGAGAAGTACTCGATTCCTTGCCCGTCATGACCAACGAAAATCGACCCGATTCAAACAAGATCTACTTGATCGGATTCCAAGAGCGGGATCCGGACTGTGCTCAAGCCGTCACGGACACCGGTCTACACGGCTTCGCGCCGGACAACATGCCAGGCAGCATCTATCCTCTTTTGGCTAGTGGCGAATTCGGCGGTTCCCTGATCCACTCGCCCAACATCTACGACTTTCCCGTTTCGCTGCATATTGCGAGAGTCCTGGGTGGCGATGCGATCTGGTGTCACAGTGGCGAGCCCGTCAACTTTCATGAAACGTGGATGGACGACCGAGCTGACATGTTGCGACTTCCAGATATCGTCGCTTGCAGTGTAAATCGTGAGACGCTGCAGACTTTGGTCGATTTGGCGAAAGACTGGAATCGAGTTCGCTACAACGACTGATTTCGGCGAACGACTCGACTTCGGCCTTTGTCACAGAAATGTCAAAAAACTGTCAGAGTTCGCGTTAGATTTGCTGTTAATCCACGCCAGCTTACTGTTTGAGTAAGTTTCAGTTTCTAGCGAGAGTAATCATGGCTGACGATCACGAGCACGACTTGAATCAGGAATCTTTGGAGGCAGAGCGTCTTCCAGACGTTAGCTCCTGCAGATGAATTCGAAGAAGTTGAGGTTGTATCCGAGAGTTCTTCGAAACGATCCTCGAGGGAATCTGCGGCCAACGCACTCGCGATTACGGGAATCTTCGTCTCCTGCATCGCTGGCATTTTCATTTACAAGGGGATGGATGCGATCGAGTTTGGAAATCAGCCCCCACGTTTCTATGGTATCACTGAGTTTCTGGGCCGCGCTTTCGGTGCAGTTCTATGCGTTGTCGCCTTCTGTCTTGGCCTGCTTGCAACGACTTTGTCAGCAATTTCGTTAAACAGATTTCGAAATGCTGTACCGACCACCTCGTTGCTCTTCAGCATCGGTGCGACACTTGTGAGTGCGGGGGTTTTCTGCTTTGGTTTCTATTTCAAGTGAGCTCGGCGAGTTGTATCGCCCAGACTGCGTTGCTAACAGTCATGCCACCCGTTAGAGTCGATCGTGCATTCCATCCTCCATTCGTAGACTACCCAGATGCCACGTCCTTTCATTCAACTTGATCACGTTGCGCTTCACGTCGAAGATGTCGAGAAGAGCTGTGATTTTTACGAAAAAGTCTTGTTGCTCGAATCGATTCCTCGACCAGCATTCAACTTTCCCGGCGCTTGGTACAAGCTAGGCGAAACCCAAGAGTTGCACTTGATTGGTGACCGTGACCAACCCGTTCATGCCGGAACTCGTGGCAATCACTGGGCGCTGCGGATCCACGATATGGACGAGTGGGAAGCGCACTTTCAAAGCCTGAATCAAACTTACGAGCCACGTCGAACTCGGCCAGATGGCGCGTATCAGATATACGTATTCGATCCCGATGGCCATTGCATCGAACTCTGCACAGGACCAGGCACGGCGACTTCATGAAGAATTTGCTCTTGTTACGCCACGCCAAATCGAGCTGGAAGGAGGCGGGGCTTTCGGACCATGAGCGTTCGTTGAACGCGCGCGGAAAGCGCGATGCGCCAACGATTGGAAAGTTGATCGCTGAAGAAAACATCGTTCCCGATCACGTCGCTAGCTCCAGTGCCATCCGTGCTCGAATGACCACCGAACTCGTCCTTGGTGCGTGTGGCTATCAGGGCGAGGTTGCGATCATCGATTCCTTATACCTTGCGGAGCCACAAGCTTTCGTCGAGGTCTTGTCCTCGATGCCCACAGACCACGATCGCATCATGGCCGTCGCCCACAACCCTGGCATTGAGCACTTTGTCGAGGAATTAAGCGGGCACTACGAAGCCATGCCAACAGCGACTTTGGTCAGCCTTGAACTGCAAATCGATTCGTGGGCCGACATCGAATTAAACGCGACAGCCCGCATTCTAAACGTCTGGCGTCCCAAAGAAATCTAACGAGCCAACAATGGTAACCCGACGCATCAACAAGGAATCGGTCACACGTCTTCGTCATCGATAGTCATCACTTGGGGACGCGTCTGACCAATCCCTCGCTGACGCGTCAGGTTACCATGAAATGTGGCCCAGGCACCTCATTCGAACCTCAACTCCGTCAACGATCGGATCACGCCATACGCCGAGCTTGCCGCTTTGCGGTCAATTCTAAGAACATCAAGACCTGCTGCTTGGCCGCCTTGAATGTCATTGACCGGATCATCGCCGATTAGAAGTATGTTGTTAGGGGAAGTTTGCAGCCGCTCGATCAAGGCGTCGAAGAAATGTTGGCTTGGTTTGCGATAGCCAACCTCGGAAGAGACGACTCTTGTCGAGATTGAAGCCAGCGGGGCAAGGCCGTCGCATACATCGTTCAGTCTTCGATCAAAGTTCGAGGCGATAGCAATCTGCTGATGACGTTGATTCATCCAAGTCAGCGTTGACGCCACATCATCAAAGCAAGCCCACGTCGAAGCACCACCAAAGTGCTCGAACAAATCAGCAAAGCACGCAGCAGGATCGCTCACGTCGTCTAAGACTTCGGCGACGACAAGTTGCCAGCGGCGGACTTCGATCTCTTCGCTGGTCACAAAACCAGACTCGGAGTCGCAGTCGGTGGCTTCACTGTTGTAGAATGCTTTACGGAATCGCTTGCCGATTTGCTCAACCGCGTATTGGCTGCCATATCGATGCCCTATTTCGGCATAAGCCTCGGCCACAGACGGCTGCGGATAGATCAGCGTGCCAACTGCGTCGAACACGATCCATTCATAGGGCTTCTTTAGTTCCTGCATTGAACCTTAAATGATCCGCGTTGAATTCTATGGAATCGCCCGAGCCCGAGCCGGAGTCGCTCAGGTCGACATCGAAGCCGCCACATTGGGCGCGGCGGTGAACTTGCTTGGACAGAAGTTTCCTGATTTGGCAAGTGAATGTTTCCAAGGCCAACAGTTACGCTCGGGCTATTTGGCCAATATCAACGGCCAACAGTTTACAACGGACGCATCCCATCAGTTGCTCGATGGGGACAATTTATTGATTCTCTCCGCAGATGCTGGCGGTTGAGATCACTGGCCATCGACCTGCACTTCGATCATCCGGTTAATAAAGCTGCGAGAAGCCTCAAGCCGCCCGTCATGCGTTGTCAGGACAATGCTGTTCTTCTTGGTCTTGCCATGAAACACCGTTTCGTAACCGGTCGTATGAGTCAACTCGGCGTTCACAACACAGGTCTCGTGTTCTTGCACAATGACGCGTTTGACATATTCAGTGTAGCATCCGGCAACACAGTTCACGGTTCCCGTGCTGGTATCTTGTAGGCGTCCGTGAGGCAATCCAAACACATAACCGTTGCGGCACTGCTCGATCACCTGACCGTAAAAAACGTTGCCTGTTCCGAAACACGCAACGGCTGTCTGAACGGAATTGATGTGGCCTCCCAAGACTTGATTTGCGTTGGGAGCGAGCCGCTTGATGTCCGTGTCGAAGGTGAAGTTGAAAGCAACGCACCCATTCGTGTCCTCATTCCCAGGGCCAGCGACATGGCATCCCGTGAAAACATTGTAATACGGTGTTTGCCCATCCGAGGGACCGTAATACCCCGAGGTCAGTTGTTTGCGTAGATGAATCGAGATGTGGTCAAAGCGGCTAAAACTCATACCTCGCAGATCGATGCCCCAGGCCCCCTGCGTCTTTACTTCCACGTTGATTCGAGAGAAGTGAAACGCACAAGCTTTCGTTGGCGTTGCGGATTGAAAACAACCTGTATCCTTCTCTCCGACGTACGCCACGAGGCTCAACAAGCCGTCGCCAAGGACCGTTGTTCCCTGATAAACTCGCAAGGGTTTATCGATAAGGTATTGACCCGTTGGAATTTGAACCGTACCGCCGCCAGACGCTGCATCCAATGCGGCTTGAAAGGCAACCGTCGAGTTAGCGCCATCGCCCTTGGCTCCGAACCACTTGACGTTGATCGGATAGTCTTCAACGCGGTGCCAGCGACCTTGCTCCTTGTCTTGGCAAGCCACAACTGTGCCGTTGTTCGCAGGCGAGTTTGACATTGGCATCCACTGAAACATACCGCCGCCGCCATCGCCTGGCTTGGAATGGCCAACCACATAGACCGTTGCACCGGCTTCTGGCATGGCCGCAGATAACTCGTCCAAGGACTGGACTGAGAATAGATGTTCCATGTTCCGACTCGACATTCGTTGTGTTGCTAATCGTAACCAACCGTGTTCTTCGGGACGACAAACACGTTGTTCGAACCGATCGTAGCGACTACCTGCCTCGTCGGCTATACTCACAAGTGCCTGAAACAATCGGTGACATGTCCGATTCAAGAGTTGCCTTCCAACACAGGAGATTCGGGATGCAACGCAATCGACGAGAGTTTCTTCACGACGTGGGCACAGGAATGTTGATCGCTGGCATGGGAGCTGGTTTGGCTGGCGACATGGGGATCTCTTCGGCCTTCGCCAATGACGACGACGGGCGGCTTCGCTTTGGAAAGTTCGATCGCTTGGTCGGGATGATGCAAGACGTCCCAGCCAATAAGTTGCAACCAAAGTTGATCGCGATGCTCAAGGACGGTACGACGGATTCTCGCGAATTGATTGCCGCAGCAGCGCTGGCAAACGCCACGACTTTTGGCGGACAAGACTACGTCGGTTATCACACCGAAATGTCACTTGTCCCGGCACTGCAAATGGGGTCCGAATTGCCCAAAAAACGACAATGGCTACCGATTCTGAAAGTCGTCTATCGAAACTCCAATAGAATCCAAGACAGCGGACTCTCACAGAAGCGTCGGCTCAAGAAAATTGAAGCCGCGCAAATTCCCGATGGAGCCGACGAGGGTCAGTTGCTTTTAAAGGCGTCGCGCACCGCCAACATGGACGATGCCGAGGCCGTCTTCGCCACAGCGATGCAAAAAGGTTCGCTGCATGCTTTCAACAAAATGTTGTGGGCCATTCAAGATTCCTCGAACGTGCACCGATTCGGAATTGCTCACCGGGCATGGGAATTGATCGATGTTGTTGGCGAAGAGCATGCTCATACGCTGCTGCGTCAGTGCATCCGGTTTTGTGTTGATAGCGAACCAGGTGTCCAAAACTGGTTAAAACGACGCGGTCATACCGAGCATCCCATGCGTTCTCACCTAAAACGGACCGTCGAACAATACAAACTGCTCGACCGAAAACTCGGCACGCGGCGGGCCGACGATGCATGGCTTCTCGAGATGTCTGAATTCGTGAACGCCAAGACCGCGAACGAAGCCGTCGACGCAGTGGCCGCAGCTATCAAAGAAGGCATCGCGCCCGATTCCATCGCGGAGGCGTTGTCGCTTTCGGCGAACTTGTCGGTGTTGCGGCAAGATCAGTTGAACAAGGATAGTTGGCGGGCTCATGGAGCCACCGCAGGTGTGCACGCATCCGATGCGGCCAACGCCTGGCGCGGCATGATTCGCATCGCGTCCGATCGCAACAAAGTAATGGGCCTGTTGGTCAACGCGTACCACACCGGCAACGCGAAATCGCACAGTGAGTATGAACCGCTGCCTCACGACGCGGACCTTGCGAAGATCGACGCCAAGGACTCGGCCGCACTTCTACAATCGGCCGAAAGTGCAATCCGCAAAAACGATCAAAGAGCCGCGGCAGCGGCAATCGCTGTCTATGGCGAACAAGGTCACGCGGCGAGACCGGTATTCGATCTGATGCTGAAATATGCGATCAGTGAAGATGGCCGTCTACACGCCGAAAAGTACTACCGCACGGTTGTCGAAGAGTTCGCCACGACAAGCCCGACGTTCCGATGGCGCCAACTTGTGTCACTCGCCCGCGTCACCGCCAGTGCCTATGGTTACTCGGTCAATGACAAGAAGGGTTTCCGAGCCGGCGGTTACGAAGCGGCTTGCAAGTCGTTAGGTGTTGATGTCTAGACGACGACAGTTAAGAATCTACCACCCCTGAGTTACTCAGGAGCGGTTTTAGTCAGAGAGGAAGCTGATGCGCGTTCGCCTTTTAGTTGGTTGTTTGTCTCTTGCGTTATTGGTTGTCAGTTCGGTTGATGCGGGTGATTGGCCACAATTCTTGGGACCGCAACGCAACGGGATCTCCACGGAGACCGGGTTGCTGGATAAATGGCCTGGTGAAACTCCAAAGCAAGTGTGGCGTGTTAAGGGCGGTGTTGGCCACAGTGGCCTCGCCATCAGCGACGGCAAGGCCGTTACCACATTGCAGCGTGGACGCGGCCAGGAACTCGTTGTGCTCGACGCGAAGACCGGCAAGGAATTGAAAGCCGTCGTGTTAGGACGGCAATACCGAAACGCCATGGGCAACGGACCTCGAGCCACACCGTCGGTGGTTGACGGAACGGCCTATTGCCTGACGGGTGAAGGCATCCTTGCCGCTGTCGACTTGAAGGCTGGAAAAATTGCCTGGCAACATAACCTGATTGGTGAGCATGGCGGGCAAGTGGCCGAGTACGGAATGGCTTCTTCGCCACTGGTCGTTGGCGACATGGTTGTCGTGAATGCCGGTGCGGCTCGCGCGACCGTCGCCGCTTACTCAACAAAGAGTGGAAAACTGGCGTGGACTGCCGGGCGCGGCGAAGCGGCAGGCTACTCTTCTCCTGCGGCCTTGAAGATCGGTGGTAAGACCCAAGTCGTCAGCTTCGTGGGCAGCAGCGCGATGGGTCTTGATCCAACTACAGGCAAGCAGTTATGGAAGTACGACTACGTGACGGATTACGACTGCAACATCGCGACACCAATCGCCTTGGGCGATAATGTATTTCTGTCAGCCGGTGAAAATCACGGTAGCGCGTTAATCAGCCTGAAGAAGTCGGGCACGGTTTTTGACGCACGGCCAGCTTGGACGTCGTTTGGACCATCCAGCGCGATGCGCAATGAATGGCAAACCTCGCTTCTGCACGACGGCCACTTGTATGGATTTGACAACGTTGGCGGCGCTGGTCCGATCACTCATCTGAACTGCGTGAATATCAAAACCGGGCAACGCATATGGCAAGAGAAGCGTTTTGGAAAGTGCAACGCCATCTTCGCCGACGGAAAAATCTGGATGTCGACGTTCAAGGGAGAATTGGTCTCCGGCAAGGTGTCGCCCGACGGCTATGTCGAGCTAGGGCGAGCGACCATCATGGAACGGATGAGGCAAGCTCCCGCGCTCTCGAACGGGTTACTGTATCTTCGAGACGAAGCGGAAATCGTCTGCTTTGACATACGCAAGTAACCTTACAACCGTCGCATTTGATTCTGTACGAGGGTTATATCCGGAACGATTGCGCCGAACTGCTTGCATTGCCCAAACTCATTGCAAACTGGGCAAACTGAGCCAACTCTGCACGGCCACTTGGCGATATTGAGTAACGCACGCGGATTGCATAGACATCTCCGTCTACTGTCAGCCTGCGGCTCCTTCCAATTATTCAATCCCTGACTCGCCTCGGCGAGTGTCTTCTTAACCGCACTTACCTTCCTGTGCGGTGAATTCAACTTCCTATCGAGACCGGTAAGTAACCGGTTCCTCGAACAATTCTTTTACCGCTTCATGGCCGTGCGCTCGAAAACTGCTCGAAACAAAAGCAGCAGTTCTCATTGCGCCATGATGTGTTCGGACTATTGATACCAAGAGCTCTGGGATGCCAGGCGGGCATGCAGATCGCTCAAGATGAACAACTATTGAGAAACTTCTGGAGGAAGAACTTTGCACATCTCGGGAAAATCTCACCGATTGGATACGAACGCCACTTACACTCGAAACCAACCCAAGTATTTGGTTTGGGCCGGCTTGCTAGCAACGTCGTTTGTGGGCATGCAATTTTTTGTCACGCGACCGTTGATGAACGAATTAGCTCAGATGAAAAAAGAGCTAAACGCGGTCGAGAAAGATTTGGAAAACTTAGTTGGTGCTCGCGATGACGTTTGGGAAACCAACAACTTGCTGAGCAGCTTGAACGCTCAGCATCGACACATCGAAGGTGCCCGAGCATCCTTGAACAGCATTCGTCAGTTCCGTAAAGACGTCGAAGGCGAATCCGGACGAACGATGAATGCGTTTGCTTCGCTGGATCGACTGCTGGCAATCCAAGGAACACTGATTGAACAACAACAAGATGTCATGACGGCTGGAAAGTCCTTAAAGGGATTGGTCGCCATGCAAGAACAATTGGTGGCTCAACGAGAAACCGTTGAATCCGCTGTGACCGCCGTCCAAGAGTTGGCCAAAGTGACCAGCACGGCCATTGATCAAGTCGAAGGTGCTGGCGAAGCAATGAACAGCTTGAAGATGGTTGCTGAGTTGAAGAAGACCGTTCTTGAGAATGCCGAGCAACTTGCCTCAGCTCAAGACAAGATCGATCAAATGGTCCAACTGCAAGATTCGCTCTCGAAGAGTGTTGAAGATATCGAGAACGCTCAAGTCGCCGCGAAGAACTTAGTTGCCGTAACGACAACACTTTCCAAGAACGCGGAAGGCATCGAGCAAGCTCAACAAGATGCATCTCGCATGGCCACTTTAACCAAGACCATCAAAGACGCCAGCAGCAACATCGAAGCCGCTGAGGTCAATACTCAGAACTTGATCGTCCTCAAAGACGAACTGGTCAACAACGGTGTTGGTGCCGAGCAATCCATCGACCGCGCGAAAGATTTGATCACGCTCAACAACACACTTGGTACTGTTGAAGGTGTCAATCAATCGCAAGACACGCTGGATACCATGGTGTCCATGCAAAAGACGATCAGCGGCCAAACTCAGCAAGTGATTGATAACGTCAAGAACTTGGAATTGTTGGCTGACCTAAGCGACGAAGTCGACAGTCACATCAACTCGCTACAAGGCATGCGACGTGACTTGCTGGAAATTGCCTTGCTAGAGACGGCGGTTGGCCGAGTCGTTCGAGCAATGCGCCCGCTGACGAAAATTACCGACTTGCGACGCCTCAGCGACGAGCAAATCCGCAGTGCTGCTGAGTCGATCTTGGAGCAACGCGGTACTCGACTGAGCAATCGACCCAAGGTCGAATCACTGCCGCCGCTGCCCAACGAAGATAAGTTGTTCATCGATAACGAAGACGGAGCGATCGATCGACTCGTCCCCGATCCTCCCGTTGAAGATGTCGAGTAAAGTTGGCTCGCGTCGAGTCCGACAACGGTAGAAGAGTAAAGGCCCCGGTAACACTTGTTGCCGGGGCCTGTTTTGTTTGCGGACACAACACACTGGCTATGCAGCTTACGCGTAAACCACGAATCGCTCACCACAAAAGGCGCATGAGTCGTGTCCAGGTCACACGCGAGCCTCGCAACTAGGACACCACTCGGGATTCGTCGTGAAGTTCACGGTCGATCAACTCAAGGATGCGGTCGGCAGCGTCTTCGAAGTGTTCCCCGCAGAAAACGCAATAGGCCTTGCCCGGTGGTACTTTGGCTTCACGCTCAGGACACCAATCGGGCACGCTGCTGGCGTTCTTCAATTGACCGTCTTGGGTACCGTCTTCGAGGTCGATCTCGCGGATTAGCTCGGCTAAGTGTCGCGGTTTGGCAAGCCCTTGATTGATCGACAGGCGAACCAAAGCTTCAGTCAACAAGTTCAATCGACCAACTTGAGCCTCTAGAATTTGGATTCGCTGTTCAGGCGATGCGCCGCGGGCGGGTTTTTGAGGTGTCGCAATCTCAACAGTTGGTTGCCGTTCGTTTCCCGCGTCGCCTCGACCGAGTCATTCCAGTCATCTTCAAAAAGGTAAGATATCAGACTCATCATTTCCCCCTGGTGCATTCACTGAAGTAGCGTGGCGATTGAGTTGCTTACATCTCCCAATCAATGGCAATGAAAACGTAGAACGCTGATGGCTGCTTAGGAAGCGAGTAACGACCGAACTTTTTCGTATCAAATGACGCTCCACGACCAAGACAGAACAACCGGCAAATCCGCCCTCCCATTTGTCGACAAGCGTCGACACCGTGTTGACTATTCGAAGCGTGTTGTGATTTGTCACTCGTGTCGATCAGACAAACTTCTCTGACATGGAAAGGTCTCAGAGCGATTCGGCGGACGAGGTATTGAAATCGATTGATTTCAGTCGCGACCTCTCAGTGCAGTTTGTAGAATATTTGTCGGCTTAGGGCTTGCTTGTGAGTTGTTCGCCTTAAGATGGCCGCATAAGGAGATGGCCATTCTGTCCACACGGACGGCACTCATGAACCCGATTGGGCTCGATTGGGAAAGGTGTGGGATGTCGACGTTGCTTGAATCCGTTGCCAAACTAACGGACAGCGCAAAGAAATTACGATCCATCGCCGACGAGCTGAAAAGCGTCGAAATCAAATCAGAGATCGTCGACCAAATCATTCTCATTCAAGAGATCCGTGAAGAGATTCTGACTCACGGTGAAGATAGTGGCATGTTGAAGGTCGAGCCCGCGAGTGCTCCAGCAGGCGAAGGAAAGCTGAAGGCCGACGCCGGTTTCGCTTACGTGGCTCCGCCCGAGGAATCCGAGACCTACGGTTTTGTCGCGCCCGAGCCTGAGCCCGATCCACCGCCACCCCCTGAGGCCAAACCCGATCCAACTCAAGAGGGCGAGGCAAAGCCTGAAGGCGAAGGCGGAGACAAAACCGAAGCAAAAGACGAAAAGGCCAAATCAGACGACAAAAAGCAAGACACAGAAAAAGCTGACAAGGACGCCGCTGCCGAAGAGCCACCCAAAGAAGCCGCAGCCGAAAGCGAAGAAAAGCCAGCGGACGCCGAAAACAAATCCGAAACTTCTGACGATGGACTGACTCCAGAACAACGGTCAGCAGTTGCCGAGATGCGGATCAGCGAATTGGAGCCCTTGCATCAGGTCATCTTGAAGAAGATGAATGATATCCTGACGCCAGAGCAAAAGAAGCTGAAATCAGCCAACACAAAACAAGGCCGAGAGAAAGGTTTGCGGGGCAAGGAATTGCAACAATTCGTCATCGGTTCATTGGGGCTCGACGAAGATCAAAAGAACCGCATGGTCACCGCTCGTAAAGAATTACACGACATTCGCGTCGAGATTAAAAAGTACGTCGGCCAACTCCTGACGGACGAACAGAAGGAGCGAATCGCATCAGCATCGAAAGACGCAGAAGACCCGAAAGCAGAAGCGGCATCACCTGCGGAAGTAAGTTGAGAGCCGGAAGAAATAGTCATTAGTTATTTCTCATTAGTCATTTGTCATCGGAAGGGCCGGGATTGCATGTCTCTTCAAATGACAAATGACTAATGAGAAATAACTAATGACAAATTCTTCTACTGCGTTTCTCCTAACTCGCGCAGCAACGTCAGCGAGTAGATCCCCGTGTTGTGTCCATCATTAAAGTGGATCGAGTAAGCGTAGTTACCCATTGGTGACATCGCGGTTGGCGCAATTGGCTGAGCCTCGCTGGCAGAAATCACGGGCAGCAAGTCCTGGGGCTCTTCTTTCTTCGTTCGGCAAGTCGCACACGGACAAGCATCTCGCAGTGCCTGCCAAGTAATACGTCGTGATAAGCCATCGTTCCACTCAATGACTAATCCGTCGCCGTCGTTCTTAAGACTGGTTGGTGTCACGTCCGAATTACTCATCACCGGCACCCTCCATTGTTGGTGCTGCTTGAGTGAACTCGCCGTTCTTGAGTTTCGCCCAGTATTCGTCCAAGTCTCGTTTGACTTTCCCCGACAAGAGCGCAACGCCCAGAATGTTCGGGAAGGCCATGCCAAGAATCATTAGGTCGCTGAGATCCAAGACATTCGTTGCCGACATGATCGAGCCTAAGAACACGAAGTTCAAGAAAATGATCCGATAAGCCAAGGACGACCGATCCCCGAATAGGTAAACCCAACATCGCTCGCCGTAGTACGACCAGGAAATCATGGTCGAGTATGCGAACATGAACACCGCAACCGATAGCACGAATGGGAACCAAGAGATTTCCTCGCCCATGGCCTTCGATGTTAATCCAGCCCCGTTGTTGCTGGCGATCAATTCAGCGTATTGAGGATTCGCGTTGCCATCGTAAGCCCCCGTGATCACGATCACCAACGCAGTCATCGTGCAAACGACAACCGTATCGATGAACGGTTCTAACAACGCCACGATGCCTTCACGGACTGGGTATTCGGTCTTCGCCGCCGAGTGAGCGATGGCCGCCGATCCGACGCCAGCCTCGTTCGAAAACGCGGCTCGCCGAAAGCCTTGAACCAAAACACCCAGCAAGGCACCGTATCCCGCCTGCGGCGTAAACGCGTCTTGCACGATCATGCCAACCGCACCAGGAATCGCCGCGGCGTTGGATCCCAAAATCCAGAGACACGCCAAGACGTATACGCCACACATAAACGGTACGATCTTTTCGGCCGTTGCTGCAATCCGAGTAATACCTCCAAGAATCACGACAGCCACCAAGCCAGTCATCACAAGGCCGTAAATCCATCGGTTGTCGGCTAAGAACGGCACACTTTCAGAAACCGCGTTCAACGATTGGTTGACTTGGAAAGCGTTACCGCCACCGAATGAAGCGAATACGCATAGACACGCAAACAGAATTGCCAAGAACTGCCCAAGGCATCCAAGCCCCATCTCACCGAGCCCCTTAGACAAGTAATACATGGCTCCACCCATGATCTTGCCATCTTGACGAACCTCGCGGTACTTTTGGCCAAGCGTGCACTCTGTGAACTTCGAGGTCATACCAAGCAGCCCAGCAACGACCATCCAAAACGTCGCACCCGGTCCGCCAACTGAGACCGCGATGGCCACGCCAGCGATGTTACCCAAGCCAACCGTTGCCGACAGCGCCGCGGTCAATGCTTGGAAATGGCTGATCTGACCATCGTCTTCGTCATCATCATGGTTGTCGAACTTGCCTGCCGTCACCATGATCGCGTGTTTAAAGCCGCGGAAATTGATAAAGCACATTCGCAGCGTGAAGAACACAGCTCCCAACACAAGCCATAAGACCACGATGGGGATTCCGGTTTTCGTAGCGATGACCTTCGAAGCGGGCCCGTCTCCCGTGACTACCTTGAAGGTCTTGACCCGCCCCGTCGTAAATTCTTTCGCTAAGGATTCTTGCAACGCAGCAATGTCTTTGTCGCTCAGTGTGTGATCACTAGCAAGCTGGATTACGTAATCAAGTTCTAGAGGGTCGGCACCTGCCGACTTAACTTCATTCGCAATCAACCCCTTGACCAAATCGCTGGCCGCACTCTTTTTCTCCTCGGTATCTTGGTCGTTGTCCAAGAGAGCTGTGTCGAAGTCTTGCTCGTAGTCGGCATGCCCGACGATCTCGAAGAACATGATGCCGGCTAAGAATCCGACGACGCGGCCAGCCTGTTTATCAACGGACTTCTCAAGGTTCTTTAAGAAGCTCGGTTCTGCGTGCTCGTTTTTAACTTCCTCGACATCTTCCACGTCTATTCCGACGTCTTCGGCGACATTGTTTTCACCCGTGTCGCTGGCTTCCACGGTGTCATCTTGAGCGAACAGGAAGGCGTTCGTCTGAGGTGAAAGGATCAAAAGAACTGCTAGCAAGCCAACAATGATAGCGCGAGCAAATCGCATAGAACGCTCCGAATTTCTTGGTTTATCCGTTCAATTCGCCTTGCCACTGCATCGATGTTAGACAAAGGCGTCGATTGATTTAAGAAAATAGCAAATGACACCAACACGTGAAACTGACCAGCCGATTCAAGCCACAATCCAGATGACAAATCGCTCATGAGTAATAACTAATGACAAATAGCTCTCGTCACCCATCCACGTCTTCGAGCCCCAACGATTCCATCCGCCGATACAACTTGGCCCGCGGCATTCCCAGCATTTGAGCCGCTTTGGTTTTGTTTTGACGAGCTTCGTTCAAGGCCGCTTGAATGTGTTCACGCTCGACTCGTTCCATATACTCGGCAAGATTCCCAACCCGAGACCGCACCGGCGGTCCTTCCGCCTGAGCATCCAATCCCGTCCAAAATCGAAACGGCAAATGATCGACGTCGATCATGTCCGAGGTCGAAGCTTCGTAAGACTCGCGAATCACGCTATGTAGCTCCGAGATGTTCCCCGGCCATGCATAAGCCTGAAAACGATTCAACGTGTCTTCGGTGAACCCGGTCACTTGTCGATCAGCACCGCGATTTAGCTTTTCCAGAAAACTTTGAGCCAACAGCACCAACTCCTCGCGTCGTTCGTTAAGCGTCGGAACATCGATTCGCAGCGACGTCAGCGAATAATATAGGTCGCGGCGAAATTCATCTGATTCGGTCAACTTCTGAAGGTCGCAACTGGTCGAGGCAATTAATCTCAACGGCGAACGAAACTCTGATTCCACCTGGAAGTGATCGACCAACATCGCTTGAAGGTCGAGTGACAACTGATCGATGCGGTTCAAGAACAACGTACCTGGCCGCAAGGTCGGCATTGCCGATTTCTCGTCCCACTCGGTTTCGAACAATCTTTGCAATGCCCCTTCTAACTGATCGGACGGAAGTGTGTGACACTCCAGAGGCACGAACAATCGGTTGGCATGATCGCTCTCGTAGTGAATCACTCGGGCAACGTGCTCTCGCCCAACGCCATTCTCGCCTTGTAGCAAGACGGGCGATGTCGATTGGCGTGACAAATTGACCTGCTCCAAGACTCGAAGCATCGCGGGACTAACTGCGACGATCGAGTTAATGCTGTAGCGTTGTCGCAAGTTGATTCGCAGAGCCGCCAATTCCGCGTGCAGCTTTTGCGCTGGCGAGACGTCGTGGTGCTGGACCGGCTTACGCAACTCGGTTACGATGCCAGCCATGCTCTCAACTGTCCCCTCGGCATCCTGCATCGGAAAGAAGTGAACAAGCCGCGCATGGGAAGTGCCATCCCGCTTTGTGAAATAGACGGGGACTTCAGCAATCTCCCCATTCAACACATCCGTCGGCGGACAAAGACACGACGTGACAGACGTGACCTTTGTGGCATCTGGGTCCGTCACGTATTCGCAGACTTCGTCAACGACGTCTTCTGCCGACCAATCGGTGAGTCGTTCGCAGCCATGATTGAAGAACAGGACTTTACGCTTTGCGTTTAGCAAGAAGACCGGCGTCGAGACCGAAGTCAGCCACGTTTCCAATTTAGCTCGTCGAGGTCGTTTGGCCATGATGCTTTTATGATACTCGACAAGCGTCCGCGTTTCCTAACCCTTCGATTGCAAATTGGTCATTCGAGGCCAGTGTAAATGATCGAAAACACCTTCTGGGCAAGCACATTCGGCGACTTAATACTTTGCCGCATTGTGATTTGAAACATCTTTTCTTCCGGCACGATGTGAAACGCCGTGCTTGCATAGCCGCCCCAGAAATAGCCTTTCACTTGACGCGGCGTCTCGCCACCACCGACTTTCAGGTTGCGAATTGCGAAGCCCAAGCCGAATTGGAACAGACCTTTCAGTTGATTGGTGAACATCTCTTTCAACGTCGCTTCTTTCAAGACGCGGCGATCGCCGGCCTTGCCACCGTCGACAACCATTTGGCAGAACTTGGCATAGTCGCCGATCGTCGACACTAGCCCGCCGCCACCCGAATGAAACTTGAAGCCGCCAACGAATGGACTCTCGGCCGCTTTGTCGCAAACGATTTGCTTGCCGTCTTTGAACACGTGACAAGAAGAGAAGCGTGACTTCTTGTCATCACCAAGAGCAAAAGCTGTATCGTTCATCTTGAGCGGATCGAAGACCGCTTGCTTCATATACTGTTCCAACGTTTGTCCCGACCAAACTTCGATCAACCGTCCCAACAAATCGGTATTAAATCCGTAAGTGAATCGTTCGCCGGGGTGATGGTTCGCGGGAATTCGAGCCAACGCTTCTGCGCCCTCGGCGATCGTCATTTTCGGAGGAAACATGCCGTAAACCGGGTCGTACAGCATTCCCTCTTTCTTGTAATACTTTGCCGTTGTCGATCCGCGACCATAGCTATAACCCGTCGTGTGACGAAAGACGTCGCGAACGGTTATCTCTCGCTTGGGGGCGATTAGCTTTTCTTCGCCGTCCTCTTTGACCAACACTTTTGTGTTCTTGAAAGCTGGAATGTATTTCGAGACTGGGTCGTCCAGTTGGAACTTGTCCTGCTCCCACAATGTCATCGCGGCCACCGACGTGATCGGTTTCGACATCGAGTAGATTCGCAGAATCGTGTCTTCCTTCAATGGCGTCTTGTCATCAAGGTCCGAGACACCAGCCACATGAAAGTGGACTCGTTTCCCATTCCGAACGACCAAGTGCATGCCGCCAGCAATCTTGCTTTCTTCGACCAATTGGTCCAGCGCAGCCTTGGCCTCTTCGAGTGACTTGGAATTGACACCATCGGCAAGAGCCGCAAATTGGCATGTGAGCAGAATTGCAAGTGTGAGACAGATACGCATGTTGGATTCTTTCGCTGTGAGATGTCGTAGTGGTGGCTTCTAGCCGCCAACGCCGTTTGGCAAATCGGCGGCTAGAAGCCACCGCTACGGACCTACGCCAACCCCAAAAACTGATCTACCCGATCGCTAACAACATCGAGGCTCTTGTTCCAGAAGTCGGGTGTTGTCAGGTCGTAGCCCAATGTCGATTGGACTGCCGTTTCCGTGTCCATGCAACCGGTGGCAATCAGCAAGTCGCGATATTTCGACGGAAAGTCGTCGCCCATATCTTGAGCAAGTGCATATGTCCCCAAAGACAACAAGTACCCAAACGTGTAGGGGAAATTATAAAACGGCCAGCCACTGATATAAAAATGTAGCTTCGAGACCCAGAACAACGGATTCGTGCCGTCTTCATCGATGGCGTTCAAATAAGCCTCTTGTTGAGCTGAGGCCATCAGCTCTGACAGACGCTCGGCGGACACTTCACCAGCAGCCCGTTCGCGATGAAAGTTATCCTCGAAGATGAACCGACAGTGGATGTTCATCAAGAAGCTGACGGCATCACCGAGCATCTTTTCGAGCAGCGTTACCTTTTCGGCGTCCGATTCAGCGGCCGCCAGTTGTTCGTCGGCTAGCACAGCTTCGGCAAACGTCGACGCGGTCTCAGCCAAGTTCATCGGATAGTCTTGCAAGAGCCGCGGCTGATCACGCAAGACGAAAGAGTGGTAAGCGTGCCCCAACTCGTGAGCTAGCGTGGACATGCTGTCGATTGAATCGGTGAAGGTCATGAAGATTCGCGATTGCTTAGAAATCGGCAAGTCAGTGCAGAAGCCGCCCTGCCGTTTACCCTCGCGATTCTCGACCTCGATCCAACGATCGTCGACGGCCGTTTGAGCGAACTCGCCCAGTTCAGGACTGAAGCCGTGGAAAGTCTTGATGACGCGATCGCAGGCATCGTCGTACGTCAACTTCTTGCCACCGCCGCTGCTTGCCGATGGCAACGGAGCCGGAAAATCGAACCAACTGAGCTTCTCGATGCCGAGCAATTCCGCTTTTTTCTGAAGGTATTTCAGCAGCATCGGCTTGCGGTCCTGAATCGTGGACCACATCGCATTCAAGGTTTCGCGACTCATGCGGTTGAATCGCAACGGCACGTCCAAGTGATCTTGGCAGCCAAGCCGCCGGTACTTAGTCAGTCGCGTGCCCGAGATATGGTTGATGGCGTCAGCACACGTTTCGGCGATGCCTTCCCAAGCTTTGTTGGTCGCGTAGTAATTGTTTTCGCGGACGGTGCGCTCGGGAGACTCGAAATCGACCTGGCCTGGCGACTTCTCGACGATCTCGCCTTTCTCCATGATCGAAACTCGCAACTCGCCCGAGAGTCGATCATACAAGCGGCCCCATGCGTGAAGGCCGTCTACGTCCAATTCCGCGGCGAGCATTTCTTGCTCTTTGGGCAACCGCAGCGCTGCGTTCAGGCTGAGTTCCTCGAAGTGGAAACGGATTCGCGTCAGCGTTTCATCGGCCGAGATCAACGCTTCTAACTCGTCGCTGCTGGCTTCCTTGACCGCGAACTCGACATTGGTCGCCCCTTGCGACAGCGGCGGAAACATGGCCGAGATCTCAGCTTCGTATCGCAAGTAGGTTTTGTTCTGAGCGTCCGCAGCGGCATGACAACTAACAAACGCACCGACTTCCGTAAATCGCGAGCCCAAGTCTTGTTGCACATCGAGGATGTCTTTCCAAGACGCGACGTTTTCCGATTCGCCGTTGATCGCCGGCAAGTCGTCCGTTCGCTGAGCGAACTTGTCGGTGTCGCTTCGCAGTTCTTCGATGATGCTGCGGAATTCGTCGGTCTCGGGATTGGGCAGAATCGAGTCCAGATCCCAGGTCAGCGCGTACTTGGCTTGTTCACTCATGAGAAGACTCCGTTTCGATTGACTATTTCAGAGTCTCGTATAATGAATCTCGCGGCGAATTCCTACCGTGTGGTTTCGAATGCCCGCGGGTGCGTCCAAGGATTTCGGTTTTTATTGCTACGAGGGGGTTTATAGTAACCCGATGCGTGAGCGAGGGACGCTCACACGTGTTGGCAGTCGCATCATCGACGAAGACGTGTGAGCGTCCCTCGCTCACGCGTCGGGTTACC
>PBMZ01000057.1 GCA_002722955.1 Planctomycetaceae bacterium
TGGCTTTGTTCATCGAAATGCCAACCGTGCGCTTGGTGCTTTGTTGGAGACATCACTTCAATGGGCTGAGCAAACTGGTGCTCAACGGGTTGATGCAAACGTTGCTCAGCAAGACGAAGAAAAGTTTGCTGCGCTAATAGCGTTGGGTTTATCGGAAAGTGGCTCTGAAACGATGCAAGTTGGCGAACAGGCGTTTTCAACGTGTTCGCTCACCAAAACGATATAAGCACGCCGCGCGAGCAAGTGAGTCAGCGAGTGGAAACTCACTTGTGCGTTTTGATGTTGCGCTGGTTTTGTTTGGGCGAAGCCGATATTTCACCGTAGCCTGGGGCATCGCCCCAGGAACGCGAAAACAAAGCGTCTTTTTGGCCAACTGCCATATTCAAACCAATCGCGATGTTGGTGAACATGGACTTCGGCCAAGAAACTCGAGACAATCTGAATCCCTGGGGCGTTGCCCCTGGCTACGATGAAACATCGGCTTCGCCAAATAGAATGTCAAAACAGCGCAACATAAAAACTTGCGCTCTTGCTTGGAATGATGAACTTCGTCGATTCCCACCGATGCGGCGGCGTGGTGCTTGATTGAGCGTGTGATTCAGGGTGGAATACGGAAGTCGACTTCCACCAGTTCCCTCGATGGAGAATCACGATGTACCACGGCGATATTTCCAGTAGTAGTGATACCGTTGGCGTTGCAGTTGTCAATTACAAGATGCCACGCTTGCACACTCGCGACGAAGTGATTGAAAACTGCAAGCAGATTGCCAGCTTTATCGATGGCATGAAGGTTGGGCTTCCCGGCATGGACTTGGTCGTCTTTCCGGAATACAGCACGCACGGAATCATGTACGACCCCGAAGAGATGATGGAAACGGCGTCCGAGATTCCCGGTGCCGAGACCGAAATCTTTGCGGATGCTTGCCGTCGCAACAACACGTGGGGAGTCTTTTCGCTAACCGGTGAACGCCACGAGGATCATCCCAACAAGGTGCCTTACAACACATTGATCCTGATGAACGATCAGGGCGAGATCGTTCAAAAGTACCGCAAGATCATGCCTTGGTGCCCCATCGAAGGTTGGTATCCCGGCGATTGCACGTATGTCTCGGACGGCCCCAAAGGCATGAAGATCAGCTTGATCATTTGCGACGACGGCAACTATCCCGAAATCTGGCGCGACTGCGCAATGAAAGGTGCCGAGTTAATCGTTCGCTGCCAAGGCTATATGTACCCGGCCAAAGAGCAGCAAATCATGGTGTCGAAAACGATGGCTTGGATGAACAACTGCTATGTGGCCGTGGCGAACGCTGCCGGTTTTGATGGCGTGTATTCTTACTTTGGCCACTCGGCAATCGTCGGGTTCGATGGCCGCACGTTGGGGGAATGCGGCGAAGAAGAAAACGGCGTTCAATACGCGGCGATCTCGAAGTCGTTAATCCGCGACTTCCGAGCCAACGCGCAATCGCAAAACCACTTGTTCAAACTTCTGCACCGCGGCTACACCGGCATGATCAATTCCGGCGAAGGCCAACAAGGCGTCTCGGAATGCCCATACGATTTCTATCGTCAATGGGTGTTGAATTCCGAAGAAGCCCGCGAGACTGTGGAAGGCATCACCCGCGAGACTGTTGGAACGGCGGAATGCCCGATTGTTGGGCTTCCACACGACGAACGGTTGGTGTGATTTTGCGATCGTCAGTTAAGTCAAAGCAGCCCGGCTTCTGCCAGAAGCCGGGCTGCTCGCCCTCGCGACTTCAGAATGGTTGCGGAACTCGGCGAGTGTTTTTGAAGTCAACTTGCTTAACGCCTGGCGGAGCTTTTCGAGCTTCGGCGATCCGCGTCTTAAGCCGCGTCGATAGCTGCTTGGCAATCTCTTCGTGGGCAACGACGCCAGCTAGATTCTTCATTTCGCCGGGATCGCTGTCGTGGTCATACAGTTCCGCACCGGCAGCTCCATCTTCTCCCCAGAATGTATAACGGTATCTTGGGGTTCGAATACTGTAACCTGTTGCGTATTGTGTGAAAGCCTCAGTTCGCGGCATGGCTTTTGGATCTTTGAGTGTCGGTGCGAGGCTTACGCCCGATACATACTTGGGCGGCTTCAAGCCACACAACTCGCCCAACGTTGGGTAGAAGTCGACCATTTCGGCGGGCGACGATGTCTTTGTACCCTGCGCGGTGACACCCGGGCCGGCAATGATCAAAGGAACTCGAGCGGCGTTCTCGAAGAGCGTCGTCTTTTGCCAGTGGCCGTGTTCGCCCATGTGGTAGCCATGGTCGGAAGTAAACAGGACAACCGTGTTCTTGGATAAGCCGGACTCGTCCAAAGCATCCAGAATGCGGCCAAGCTGGGCGTCCGCAAATGTGATGGATGCGTAGTATGCTTGAATTGCTTGTCGCGCCAGCTTGTCCGGCAAGTCGATCTGCTCTTTTTTACGACGTACGGACGCGCGAGCCGGTTTGGGCAACGTTTCATAATATCCGTCGGGAACAGTCGGTACGTTAATCGACTCGAGCGGATACATGTCGAAGTACTTCTTGGGTGCGACGTAAGGTGTATGCGGGCGATACAAGCCGACGGCCAGGTAGAACTGGCGACCACTCTTGCCATACTGCTTCAACAGATTCACTGCATGAGTTGCCGCGATACCGTCGGTTTGTTCTTCATCCGTGCCATCGGCGGCCAGCCAGCTTAACGTGCCACCGAAGCTTCCGGGGCGAAGACTGAAGATTTTGTCTTCCTCTTCCTTGTCGCGACCGTAAGGATTGATGGTTCGATTCCAAGAAAACGGATCATCGTGGCCGCCCGTTCCCATATGTCTGGGAACGTTGTAGTGATAGATCTTTCCAATTCGAGTCGCGAAGTAACCGCCGCCTCGAAACATTTGCGACATCGTCAAGACATTAGGAACGTGCTCACGAATATAAATGGCATTACGACGAATCAAAGTCTGATCCGGATAGAGGCCCGTCATGAAGGATGCTCGACTAGGGCCACATAGCGGGTACTGACAATAGGCGTTTTGAAACAGGACGCCTCGCTTTGCCAAGCGATCGATGTTTGGAGACTTGACCTGTGCATGACCGTAGGCACTCAAGTCGCAGTTCAAGTCATCGCAGATCAGGAACAAAACGTTGGGTTTTGAGTTTTCCGCCGCCAGAGTCAAGCTTCCTAAACTGGCCAGTAAAGTCCCAGACAGAATCATCGTCCATCGCATGTTGGTCTCCAGGTGTGCGTTCACATCGGCTCATCTCGCCGACGACGTGTCGCAATAAAGGTCGCCTTGTTCAACGCATGGTATCAACGTCGATCTTGCCATCAAGTAACGCGTGTTAAACTCACATCTCGCGATTTAGTGGACATGAAATGTGAATTCATATGTATTCATAATGAACGGTATTCGCCTTGTTCATTTGATAATTGCTTTCATCAGTTCACTATCGTAGTTTAGGAATGATTTTGGCTGGCCGTGAATCTGGCTGCACGGCCTCATGAGGGAGTCATTGAGTCGCTCACCATGACTGAATCTTCACAAATCACGATTTCACAGCTTGACACTGACGGAACGGTTACCGGCACGTCTACATTTGACGCAGACTGCACGATTCAAGTTGGCCGGCATCGGGACAATGACGTTGTCGTTAGTGCCCCGCGAGTTTCCCGCTTTCACGCCTCGATCTTCTTCGATGGAAAATGTTGGCATTGCGCGGCTTTTGGTGGCAGTGCGATGCGAGTTGGCGGGATTCGAAAGACGCACGCTGATTTGCAGTCCGGCATGACGATTCAATTCGCTCCCGACAACCCTCAATTGGGATTCGAAGTTATTGAGGAATCCGATGAAGAGCGTCTTCGTGGTTCGATGACGTGGCTAATCAGAAGAATTGAAGGACGGCTCGCACGAATCTTTCGAGAACCTTTGGGCTCGTTGTTTTGCGACGATCGTTCGGTCGGCACGTCAGCGGCTTGGCTCAGCGTCGCGGCGCGTCACTGACGAAGAAGACATTGCTGCCAAGGTTTTTGCCGACTTGTATTTCGCCAGCAGCCAAGGAAAGTTGCCTGAACTCTCTGATCGACAAAGTTTGTGGCGGTTGCTTGTCACGATGACACGGCATACGACAGTCGACTCGATTCATCAGGAGCGACGCGAAAAGCGGGGTGGTGGAAAAGTTCGTGGCGATTCGCTTGGGATGTTTGATTTGAAGTCCGAGGGATCTGGTGCCAGCGCGTTTGACAACTTTACCTCGGACGAGCCAACACCAGAAACGATCATCGCGGTCAACGAGAAGATGGAGTCGTTGCTGTCGAAGTTGCCTGATGACCAGCACCGCCAAATTGTATTGATGCGTTTGGAAGGCTATTCGAACAATGAGATCGCAACGACGCTGAATTCATCGTTGCGGACGGTCGAGCGTCGCTTGCAGCAAATTCGCGATCTTTGGTCGGACGTCTGATTTCTTTGCTACCGATAACACTTGTCGAGATTGAACTGATCGAGATCCAACGTTCGTCAATTTCGTATAGAATGCTGGCGTTGGTTCAATGGGCCCAGCGTTGTCCACATCCTTGAGTGAGCCGCTGGCCGTGAGGCCTCGGGCTCGTCACCCTGTCCGGTCGCTGACGCGTCACGGCTCACAACTCTGGGGCGTTCATCTCTTCGATCTCGAAAAGTGAGGGCACAACGTTTGAGCATACAGTGGCTGCGCTGAAAGCAGAAAAATAACTGAAAATCGAAGCTCTCGAGGAGATCGTTGACGAGTTCGAAGAGACCTAATTCGGTATGTCGCGTCGTTATCATTATCCTGACGGCAAGAAGTTCTTCGAGTTCCGCTCACATCTTCACGTCGCGGGTTTGCCGTTCGTCCACGTGACTCGCGGAGCCAACCCCGAAACGGGCCGCTTCGTGGTTGTTCGCGGGATCATCGCCAATGGAAAGGTCGCGATTGGAGTCGTCGCGATCGGTCAAGCAGCGATCGGGATTTACGCAGTCGGCCAGGCAGCGATCGGCTTATTGTTTGGTCTTGGACAGCTTGCAACGGGCTTTGTGGCGATCGGGCAATTAGCGATTGGCGTCGCTTTCGGGTTAGGTCAGTTTGTGACCGGCTATCTGGCGATCGGGCAGATGGGATTGGGCTATTATGTTCTTGGCCAACTTGGTCTCGGGGTCGAAGTCTGGGACACTCGCGGTGCATCCCCAGCGGCTCGTGGGTTGTTTACGGGGATTCTGAATTTCTTCAGGTGATGTCAAGACTCGACGTCGACACGCCAGATTGATCCTTGCACTGGGCTCGAGAGTCGTCCCCAGCAGCGCATAGCGGCCAGCTAGCACCTCTGACCGTTTAGGAGGCCGGATCGACCACATTCATTACACTGCTCGTTTCGACTATCTGTCATAGCGAAACTTCAGCTGCAACCCGGCGACAAGCCATTTACCAGAAAGTCGCCGCGTCGCCCGAGCATTGCATTTTGCGATCGCTCGTTGCACTACGTTCATCAGTCGGGTTTCATAACCACAGGAAAATCTCATGACACAATCACTTACCGTCAGGCAACGTATTCAGCAGCTAAGGACCCTCAACATCCAGCTTTGACGCCAGCTCGAAGTGGTGGAGGGCCAAGTCCCCGTGATCAATGACCTGCTTAAGCAGTTGGACACGATCCAGCTTGGTTGCAAGCGGGCCTTCCTGGGCCCGGTCGTTTATCAGCGCCCCTACGACCGGGGTTACGGGGCCGAAGACTTGTGCCAAGTCATCCAGGCAACCGCTATCGCAGGACATGGCCTCGGGGTGACGTTGTGGCACGCCGAAGAGTACCAAGCGTTCTGCGAACAACCATGGCCGGATGACCATACGGTTCTGGTCCACTTCATCGCCTTTGATGATCTGGAGTCGTCGATCAAAGCATTACTCATGCCGGAGGTAGAGCCGCTGCTCAACAGGATTTGCCAGTAGATCCTCCCGCCTGGGCTGAATCAAGCAGCCCTCCCGTCCATCATTTCAGACGGTAGGGCTACTGCACGGGGTGCCCGCTCGCCGAGCAGCACCCGTCACGCCCGCGGCCGAACCTCGTGCCGCGGGCGTGCCATACTTTTCTGCCAACTTGTCGCGTCTCGGAAATTCTTGAGTTTCAGGGGAGCACTCGTTACACTTCATGTGCGGAGTCAAGTGCCATTTTCGACGTACAACTTTTATCGCGCTCGTGGTTTGCGCTGAGTAGCGGTAATAAGCGCCTCTGCCGTACGTCGAGGCTACCTCCTCCTGTCTCAACAGGAGGCAAACATGTTTGACCCCGTTTTATCCCCTCAACAGAAGATTCTCGCCCGGCGTCTGTGTGATCTGGCCACCCGTGTCCGTTGGCCGAAAAACCGGCAGCTCATTTGGCAGCGACTGCTGACATCACAGCAGCGAGAGCTGGTCGAAGCGCGTGAGGATGTCGGCCCCGACATCGTTGACATCTGGGCTCAGTTGTACGGAATACATCCCCTCCGCGCCGTCTTAAACTTGGCATATGAGATTGAGTCCATTCTGCCCAAGGAGTATGCGCGGTTGGTCGAGGACGTGGAGGCGGAACTCGCGTCCAAAGACGATCTGGTTGTGTCGACCGCCAGCCGCGATGGTTCGGTACTCAAAAAAACAAGCGTCGGGACACTCGCAAGTTCGAGCGCGCCGAATTGTTGGGTAAGGCCACGCACGAAACTGCCAATGGCGTGGCGGTTCATGTTTGGCGACGTAATAAAAAGTATCTCGCCAGAGGTTCGTTTCGAAGACGGCGCTTCGGGCTGACCCTCGGCACGACCATCAAAGAATCCGAAGCGGCGCTTCGCAACATGCTCGTGCAAATCGAGCACGAAAGTTTTGTGGTGCCGTCAGAGGCAAAGCGATTGCCTATCAAGCAGAAGTCAGTGCCGCGTCTCTCGGTGGAAGAGCTTTGTAGTCGATACGTCGCAGACGTCCGCGCGTCGCGGAGGAGACACGGCGGACACGTATCTGGACCGTTTGCAGACGCTCATTGAGTTTTCCACCGGAAAAGGTGTCAAACACCGCTGGCCTCTTGCAGCCAGTGTGGATCGAGACTTTGTGATTGAGTTCCGTACGTTTCTCCATCGACGCACGACCTCGCGTAACGGACATCCGTCGGCGCATGCGACTCACATGAGCCCGCGACAGATTTTCAATGTGCTGGATTGCTGCCGGACGATGTCCCGCTGGGCTGCCCAACTACAAGTGAAAAACCTGCCCAGTGAATTCGATAATCCATTCACCGAGGACCTCGTTGGAAATCGTCCGCGCAAGGATCCAGTACCTAAGTGTCTGATTCCGGTTCAGGACCGCATTGCGATCACGCGCATCATGGATGAGTGGGAGTTGTGCCAATTCTCCCGGTCGCTGGTGTTGCCGCTTCGACCGGACGAACTGCGACGACTGCTGATCTCGGACGTGGACTTTGACGATCGTGAGCTCTCCTTTGCGACTCGCTTGGGTGGGCGAGATTTCAACAAGAATCGCCTGCCGTTCCGAGTTCCATTTCCCGCCGCGATCGAACCCATCCTACAACATTGTATCGCAAATCGAACGGAGGGCCCGTTGCTACGGCGGCGAGCCGTTGTTGCAGGTCGAAAGCGCCCGATGAGTGACGTACAAACCATCGACGACCTGGCGGCGGTTTTTTGTGACTACCAACGAAAGGCCAAGCCGGGTGATATCCAATCAGAGCAAGACCTGAAGAAGCTGTTGCAGCGCATGCTGAGCGACGTAGGGGGCATCGACGATCGTGTCCAACGCGTCACAATGAAGAGTCTTTTTCAGCGCTGCGAAATGAAGCCGATCATCAGGCCATATGACCTCCGAGGAGCTATTACGACCGACATGGAGCGAGCCGGTATTTCGGAGTTGGCCCTGCGTTACCTAACGGGCCATGCGGTCAACGATATTTTGGCTGAGTACGTGGCGATTGATCCGCAGACGGAGATGGCAAAGTATTTCCAAGCGATAGAGCTGCTGCTTGTCGAGATTTGTCAGTGGGCGGTTGAGCTAGGAATCGCGGCCGACTAATTGGTCCACTTGTCCCTTGCCATCCTCGCCGATAAAATGTGCCTGTCGACGTTGGACTATGGTCCAAACAAAACTCGCAGCGAGCAGATTGGCGTGGTGCACGATTGGTGCACAACCATCAGTATGAGTTATGGAAGCAACGTTAACAGGGGCCGTTGCTTCGCACGCGTAAGGTTTTTTTGCTCCTCAGGTTACGTGCCAGGGCGATTTACACGACCCGCGCTCGGACCAACTAAAATTGCGATTGGGCGGGAGTCCCCCCCTCTCCGCTTGAAAGAAACGACGCCAAGTCCTTAAATCACAGGGACTTGGCGTTTGTCATTTCCGGGCCGGCGATTGTGAACGGTGCGGCGGACAATTCGGGGTGTTACGTAAACTGTTACGTGAGTTCCCGAATCGCATCCTGCAGGGCGTCATCGACGTTGGCGTAGTAGTCCATCGTGATTTGCATCGAGCTGTGCCGCATGAGAGCGTGCAGGATCGGAGCATTTCCCTTTCCAAGCTGCTGAGCAGCCCTGCAACCGTACCCCTTCCTCAGTTTGTGGTACGACAGCTTCGCGCCGGCCCGTTTCGCCATGACTTTCACCCGGCTCGTCATTCCGGAACGCGTCAGGGGACCACCACACTGCCGGGAGCGGAAGTTGAAGAACCGTGGCCCCTCTTCCGGCAGGGATTCCAACGCCTCGCGAAGAACAGGGTGGAGCGGGACCATCTGATCCTCATCACTCTTCACGAACTCTGCCGGGAACACAATCCTGTTGTTCGTCCAGTCCACCCACGGGTGCTTGTCAGAATGGACTCTTCTGAGGGCGGCGGATTCGGACAGGCGTAGTCCACCCCACCATGCACACATCAAAAACACCCTCCAATGCGCATCCGGGGCAGCTTCAAGAAGACGTTCGTAAGACTCACCAGGAACAGGCCGTGGCTTTTTTCGCGGCACCTTCACCTTTGGCAACGCTGGCACTTCCCCGATCAGGTCCTGGGAGTGCGCCCAGCGAAGGGCTTTGCGTAGTGAGCCCAGATAGTTCTTTCGTGTCTGCGGGGCGAGACCAGTCTTGTCTTTGGATACCGTTCGACGACGCATACCACGTTCGAACTGGCTCAACATCCGTTGGTCGACGCTGGCCAACTTCGCCGGACTGGAAATCTGCTCAAACACATCGAGCACGGCAGTGTACTTTTCGCGCGTCGACAGTCGCAGGGCCGAGACGTATTCATCTTCGAACATCTGCCGAAACTCAGCCCACGTGATCTTCGACGCGTCGCGATACAGGTTGTGGTTCAGCTCGTATTCGAGGTCCGTGGCCGCTCGCTCAGCGGTTCTTCGATCCCGTGTGCCCGACGATCGTGATTTACGCTTGCCGGTTGCTGGATCAACCCACTGAAGCATCAGTGTTCGGCGATCTTTGAACTTCTGCACCCAAACTGTGATGCGCTTCTGATTCATGTGCGACAACGTGCTCGTTCTACTTGTGTTTCGTTTGGACGCATCCGAGTGGTCGTTTCACTCGCATTTGTCGTAACGTGCCTTGCGCCGGTAACTGCGGCCGTGTCAGCTTGCTGCTGCGAGTTCAAGGGCAGGGACTTCAAGTCCTTCGATCGTCGGCAGAGTCGTCCCCACGATGCCCTGCAGGTCGCCATACATCCCAGCGGTGCTGGTCACGACGCAATCAAGCTGCTTTTCACGCTTCTTCCAGCGGGCCTTCGTCGAGCGGATTTCGGAATCCAGATCGGCTTTCATAGCGATGAAGGATTCGACGATCCCGGACACATGATGTTTGAATTCGGAGCTGCAAAGGTAGCTGTAGACCACTTCGGCCTTTTCCTGACGGCCGCTACTGGCGCGCTGTACCTTCGAAACTTCGATCAGCCCGGCGCGGAGGGCTGCGGCCAAAGCGACGACGCACTGACGGCTGCAGACCCAGATGCCGTCAATCTGCTCGAATGTTGTCACGCCGTCAGGCAACACATCACTGACGATGACCGCACAATCGGCACGGGCAACCCGCTGGTCTTCTCGTAGCTTTGCGAGCCATGTGTCCTGCCACCGCTTGGTTCGTTTGGATTCCCAGACGATCGATCCGCAGGCGGCCCCAGTCCTGTTACGAACTGTCTGAAGAGTGTCGCCACCGGTCCGGCCTTTGCCGACGGGGTCGATGTCGTCGAGCGGAAAACGGTCGGCGAGCTGGGATTCGATGTCCAGTTCCTGGACCTCGCCCTGTAACTGCTGCGATCCCTGCTCAGCCTTGCGTTTGAGTTCATCAATCTGCTTGCGCAGCCCCGCAATCTGCTGTTCCTTCTCCGCCGACTTCAGCCGATGTTGTTCATCGGCCTGGCGCAGGGCTTCGTCCCGAATCGTCGTTCGCTCGACGTCCAATGTTCGAGCAACTTCCAACTCCAGTTCACTCGCCCGGTCTTCAAGTGCGCGTTCCCTCTTGCGGAGTTCAAGTTCGACGGTCTGTGATTGACGGAGTTTTTCGCGTACTTCCGAAAGTTGCTCGTCACGATCGGACAGTTCGGTCGCCAGCTTGTCTTCTGCTGCTTGTTGCGCCTCGGACAACAACCGGCTCCGCTCCGCCTCGATTCCAGCACGAATGGCATTTTCAGCATCCTGCTGCTCCTGTTCCAACCTGGTTCGCAGCACTTCCAGTTCGGCGGCCTGTTCCACAACGGCGCGTCGCTCGCAAGCGACTTCATCTTCGAGTTTGCTTCGTTCGACGTCGATCTGACGAGCGACCTCAAGTTCCATTTCCTTTGCTTTGTCCTCCAAGGCTCGCTCCTTCTTGCGCAGCTCCAGTTCGTTTGACTGCGCCTCCTGGAGTTTGGCACGCACTTCGGCCAACTGCTCGTCGCGGTCGCGTATCGATGACGCGAGTTGATCTTCAGCAGACTTCTGTGCTGCTGCGACAAGTTCCTTGCGCTCGGATTCGAGTCGCGTGTTCAGAAGCTGGTCGAAGTCTTCACGCGCAACATCGAAGTCGCGCCGTTCCGATTCGAGTTTCTGTGCCTGAGCGCTGACAGCGCGCTCACGTTTCGCCAACGCGGACTCCAGTTGACCACGAATCTGGGCGGTAAGCTGTGCCGCCATGACTTCGCTGACTTCAAATTCGGACTGGCAGCTTGGGCATGTGATCGAGTTGGACATGTTGGACTCCGTTTCAGGCTGATGACGATGAATGCCCGTAACGCAAGAGCCGTGCCAATTCCAAAATCCCGCAGGACGGGCCGAATCCAGCAAAAATCACTACTGGAGACCGCGACAACGGCAAGACTTCTTGTGTGGCGGAAGTTTCCTTCTGAAACCATCTCAAATGGGAAGGGAAGGGCCAGGACTGAAGGGGTCAGCGCGCAAACTGAGCGCACAGGGACTCCATGAATAAGCAGCAGGGCAAATCGCTCTGGCCGATCAAGCAGCGGGCGGGGTCTTGGATTCCTTTTTCCCGCCGTCCTGCACGGTCTTTGCCGGTTGCGGCTCTGGCGATTCTTCAACGGGCTCGTCTGTGTCGTCGAGACTGCAGCCGCCGAGAGGGTTCTTACGAATCTGTTCGATCCAGCGTTGCCAGGATTTCCAGGCTTCGCCAACGAGGCGTTCCTGTTTGGCTGAGCGAAGTTTGCGAACCTCTTCCCCGAGACGCCGCAGCGATTCGTGGAGTTTGTCACCGTCGTCGCCGAGCGATTCCACCTCTTTCGACAACCGCGTCAGCAGCAGCTCGACTTCGAACACGCTGGCCGAATTCTTGTGCCGAATGAAGAAGGCTTTGACGACACGCGATATAGCCTGTTTGCTGGTCGCAATCTGTTCGGCCTGCTGGCTGAGTTCGCCGATTTCGTATTCGTCGAGCGGAGCAACTGCTGGTTGACCGCCAGCCGACGAGTCTGCGGTGTCGAGTATTCCATCGGTAGGCGGTTGAGTTACTGGCTCAGTCACCTCGGTCGTTGGTTCTTTGGTGGATGCCGTAGCTGGAACTGACGATGCTGTAGAGACCGATTGTTCAGTCGCAAGTCGCCCAAGTACGCGCAGGCCCCGCGCAGAACTACCGCGCCGATCGATGAAGCCTTTCTTTTCCAGAGCCTTCAGGTGCGTGGCAACTCCATTCGGTGAACGGATGCCAAACTCGTCATCGATCTCACGGACTGTCGGGCTGAAGCCGTTCTTGTCGGTGCAGCTGCAGATGTACTCGAAGATTTCCCGCTGGCGTTTTGTCAGCAACGACCCGTCAAGCAGTTTGTCCGGTGCAGCCGACGTTGCAGGCGCATCGACGAGACGGATTGCCCTCGCAGCATGCGAATCTCGTTCGATCAGCCCCTTCTTTTCCAACGCCTTCAGATGGGTCATCACGCCGTTGGGAGATGTGATTCCAAACACTTCACCAATCTCACGCACCGCGGGCGGAAACCCGTCTGCTTCGATCCGCTCACGAATGTAGTCGTAGATTTCTCTCTGACGCGGCGTCAGCGTCTTCAACTTTGCCAGTAAAGCGGAATCAACTGCAGGTGTGTCTTCCGACTTTTCGTTCGCTGGCGACTGCTCGAAATCGTGTGCTTCAGGATCGGGGCTTCTGCAAAGATGACCTCCGGCTCTTCCAGAGCGGGCTCAGGTGTTGGAACCTCGAAGGGTCGTTCGCATCGAGGGCATTTGGCTTTCGTTCCGGCGCGCGAAGCCTTCACCAGCAAGATCGCTGAGCACGCGCATTTAACTCGGATACGACTCATCCCGGTTGCACTCTCTTGATGTACCGCTGACCCGCGCTGCCCGACGTCAGGCAGACGCCCGCTCGACGTTTACCGGCTTCCGAACCTCCTCCAGGAAGTCTTCAAGTTCCGAGCGAAGGAAAAGCCGATAGCCATTTGCCGGATTGCGATGCATGGGAATCTTCCCGTTGCTCGCCCACGCGCAATGAGCGTTGGTGAACGCAATTCCCTCGGTCGAAAGGCGATCGAGATTAGGTGTCTGGGATTTCGCGTTGGGATTCAGACAACTCGCATCACCGAAGCCTTGATCGTCGGTATAGATAACAATGATGTTCGGTCTCTCGGCCGCTTGAGTTGTGCCGATGAGCGCTAGCATCACGATGAGAAGTTGTTTCATAGGAGTTGGCAATTCGTTTCCCCTTTAACATGCAGGTGGCCGTTCATTCATAACTCAGAGTGGCCCGATGCGTGAGCGAGGGACGCTCACACACGATTGGCATAGAAGTCACTGTTTGTGAATGCGTATGAGCATCCCTTCCTCGCAACATCAAAACTCACGCGGCGGGTTTCATGACGTAGTCGCCTGCTACTTTGCTCGGAGCGGTGCCCCCTTGTTGTAACGATGCTTCGAGTACTCCGCAGGTGTCATCCCTCGATTTAAGCGGCTACCCGACCAGATTTCGACGAATCCAATCTCGCCACGAAAGCCCTTTTTGTTGAATGATCCGATGCGCAGTGGTGCGTCGTTGCGAACGGGACCTGAACTGAGGCGACCGAAAGGCCAAGCGGTGATCAACAGCGGCTTTTCATTGCCGTCGAAGTAAACCTTGCCATCACGTTGGCCGCTTCCAGTGAGATGGACTACGTAAAGGTGAAACTTCCCGTCGGTCGCGCCCAGTTTGATGTCGCCACCGTGACCGGCCAATCCAGGAAACCCGTTGATGGTTCGGTGCTGTTGGTTGTTGGACTGTTGGAGTGTCGAGATTCGATCCAAATTGAATTGATCCCACTCGAGCCCGATTGACCAGCCGCCTTTTGTTGGGTCGGCGATTTTGTTGACGATGCCGCTGCCAGATCGACCGCTAAGTTTCGCGTACAACACGACAGTGAAAGATGCCCCTCGACCAGTGCCGGCAGCTAGATCAGTCTCAAAATCGAATCTGCTGGCGTCTTTCATGGTGCTGACACACGAGGCACCCGGTTGATTGAAGACATAGCTGTTCGCTTTTTGCGAGTGTGTTACCGACTGCAATTCAAAGTCTTGGTTGCGTTCCGCAAGGTCCTTCCATCTTTCGTTCGGTGAGGAACCCGGTGCTGCTGCGTCTAGTTTCAATAAAAGTTCTCCGCTAGCCACTCGCAGTAATGGTGACTTAAGCACGGCTTTGCCGGATTCCGCGACGAAGCGGACGTAAGCTGTCGCCGCGTCGCTTGGAGCACGAATGCGTGCTTCGAACTTTGTGCCCTTCGCAGTGAGACGACTTGGTTTGATAACAACCGATCGATGCGAGCTCGCCAGCAGACCATTCTTCTTCCACCACAAGATTTCGCCGGCGAACTTGGCATCGCCTGATGCTTCAATCTGTAGATCGTAGTTCGTTCCCGATTCCACGGGAAACTCGACGGAGTGCAAGAAAACTTTGCCGCCTTGTAACGTTGTTTGATTCTTGTGGCTGCGGACTTCGCACGGTTCTTCGATACGTTGCCAATGCCAACCTTTGATCTCTGATTGGTTCGAGAATTCGTTAACCGTGGTGAAAGAGGAATCGGGAAGGAGATTCTCAGCATTTAGGTGGCCACAAAAAACACAAAAAGCCACAAAGAGAATCGTTCGTTTAACGACAAGCCGAAGGCGCCGCTGGCAAGCCGAATTTGCAGACGCATCCGGCTTGCCGTTAAACAGACCGAGTGAACCAGCACAAGCTAAAACCCGATGATTCATTTCTTTGTGTCTTTTTGCGGTTCTTGTGGCAATTGAAGATAAGAAGACACGGTCTGTCGAGGCCCACCCAATTTGTGTCTGTCCGCAATCTCAAACAGTTTGGTTGCCATCTTGCGGTATCGAGGCAGGTTGGAAGCAGCGATCTCGACACGCTCTTTCTCGACGGTTGTCTTCAAGATTCTCGCTCGACGAGGCGCTTCGATTGCGTTCCACCACACCGGATCGAGTGCCAGTCGCCATCCTGTCACGGACACCTTTTCGACTCGATGCCGAATCGTTTCGTTATCAGCAAGCTGCAATGCTTGTTCGAATAACTTGACCCCGCGCTCGCCGAGTTTCGCGTCGAGACCGTATGACCTTGCCGTAGCATTGATGTTGGATTCGCTACCAGACGCAATTGCTTGTTCATGAAACAAGTCGATCCACTGGCGAATCGGCTTGGCGGCGCGACCGTAGTAGAGCGAAAGGAACTCATTGATCAACTTGTCAGCATCCTGCGACGGATCCCAAATCAGCGCGGTCATCACGTAAGCTCGCAGGTCACTAAACTCGGTGTTGTGAGGAGCGCCCTGCATGAAGATGCCGCGTCCGTTGCTCTTGACGAAGGTTCGGAGACTGGAAGGCTGCGCACGCATGTTTGGAAACGGCAACCAATAGTCTCGCGGGTTCATGTCGTAGTGCCAAATCAACAAGTGATCGCAGGCTTTTCGCCAGCCGGCAAGATACTTCAGAAACTGTTTGTTGACTTTGCTGCGAGGGTCATCGAGCGAATGGACGATGCTACAGTGATACGTTGCGACTTGCACTTTGACGTTCGAGCGAACTCTTGTCTTGCGGGGCGGCATCACCGAGTAAGCGTAGGCTTCTGTTCCGACCCACAAGTCGGGGCGTTCTTTAGCAACTGCGTCGGCTACATGATTGACAAAGTCAACGATGACAGCCGAGGGCGGACCATTTAGGAAATTGACCTCAGCACCCCCCGACGCTTCATCCAAGATTTGGACTGTGCCCGCTGCGTCACCTTCACGTTGGACGGCTGAGCAGTTCGGACACAAGCATGGGTTGCCATTGTCATTCTGCGCCAGCGGAATCATCGATCCTTTCCGAAAACCCTTGAGATTGGAGAGAATCTGATTGGTCACCAGCCGGCGAACCTCGGGATGAGTGAGACAAGGTTGCTGGCTGGTCCGCTTACCGTGTCGCAGTGCAAAGTATTCAGGGTGATCGTTGAATGACGCGTGCAGCAAGAAGTTGTTGTGAAGAAACACTCCGCCAGTCGCCTGCCCGCCAAGTCGCTCGGTAAGCTGTTGCTCTTTCGGACCATGTCGGCTGGCCGCATTCTGTCGACGCCGCGCCGCGAAGACAGGATCTTTCATCACTTCCGTTTTTAGATAGAAGCGGTAAGCAAACGGCGGCTTGTAAGAACGATCAACATGCGGGATGGCATGTTTAGATTCGACCTTCGGAACATGAGTTACCTCGGCCGTCAAGAAACGCACGCCGAGATAGTCTTCTAGAAACTCATACACGCCGTACAGCGTCCCACGCGGCCCGCCAAGAATGGCGATGTTGTCCTTCGCAACAACGATCCGCAATTCTTCCTCGTCGTACTTCCGCTTCATCACGTGGCCAAGGGGACTTGTTTTCAGTGCGTTGCTTGGCCCGATGAAGAGATTGCCAGTTCTTTTCGTGGCAGTTTGTTTGATTGGAAGCTTGACGTTTGTGGCCGTTTGAAAGAAACATTGAAATTCCTCAGCGGCATACTTCTGGCATTCGGCAGCTTCGTCGCTAACGACGATTGTCCAGCTTCGGAGAGCGGCAACAGACAACGATGGCCTGGTGGATTCATCGGCGTCGGTGACTTGGGGCAGCACACAGACAACAATGCCCACGAACTGGAAGAGCTTCATGTTGCGACTCTACTTGAAATGATGTCGATCATCCTGTCATCGGCTGCATCGTAGCATTCCAACATCATTGGCATGTAGTGATCGGGAGAGAATAATCGAAGCACGGCGTACTTTGTCATCTTTGGTGTGGCGTTACCCAAGATTGGTGGAGAGTGAATCTCCTTATGTCATGATAGTCTGACAGGAGAGTAACTATGAGCAAGCGTCGAACTTTTTCTCGGGAATTCAAGCTGGAA
>PBMZ01000058.1 GCA_002722955.1 Planctomycetaceae bacterium
CAACATAATCCTCAGACCTACAAGAATATCATAAATACAAAACATAACACAAAACTGTGCAAACTTTGACAATACTTTTAGATTGATGAGTGTTGATTTTAGAAGGAAAGCCCTTGTTGTTCATCGTTTACATAGAAATTGGCTGGTTATTAGGGCGAAGGCGTAATTCGCGTCGTTGCTGGCGTCAGCTCGTTGCTGGCGAGCCCATTGGCTCTCTTTGTCGAACGTCGCTGTCGACAGCTCATACCAACCGGACGCGTGAGTTTTGATCTTGCGTTTTTTAGCCTCGAAGAGGCGATATTCGATTGGCGAATTGAAAGAGGAACGACGAAGTCTGGCCTTCGAAAATCACAAATCAACATTCATCAATCGCTATTCAAGATAGCTTGGTATTCGCGATCATCCGCCTTCAGGTAGCCGACAATGACTAGCCTGCCCGCCCCTGAGTTTATCTCAGGGGGATCTCGCGTCTATACACTACTTTCCTGTGGTGCAGAAACGCGAGAACGCCCGACGTAAAGTCGGGGGCGGGTGGATTATCCTTTGCTGGATGCCTGATTATGGGTCCAGCCCTTGCCCAGAGCCCTTGCTTCGGCCTTGTTAATAAGCGTGCCAAGGTGCTTTTAAGCGCGCCAAGGTGCTTTTTGACATGCCACTTAACCGCATCTTCGATTAAGCCCAGAGCTTTCGCCCCCAGAAGGCTACCGACAACGCCGGTGGTGAGTGGATGGGGCATTCGCAACTCACTGTGAATCCTAGTGCCAAACCAAACACGAACCTATTGAACACTATCTCTTATATAGAGTCACGAGAACCGACTATACACCTAAACGCAATGACCGTTGACAACATGCAGCGGATTCATCGATCGACAGAGACCGGTGATTTCTCGAATTGAGACAACCGTCAGCAGCTGGTGTTTGGAGCCGAGCAACTCGATTGCCGCGGCTGGCCCTTCGACGTCCAGTGTTCCAGCAACGCCAGCTCATCGAGGCAAGAAATCATGAGCTCTTTTCGTTATATCGCCTAGCAGAATGCGCCCAAAAAGAGTGGCAACCAAATCTTACTTTACCAAGAGCGTTGCCAGTTCGGCGTCTTTCTACGGTCTGGAGTTGTTATGAACGAACCGATCTCTTGGTCATATCGCATTTCGCTAGGCACACTAAGCCTTGCAGGATTTGCCACCATCATGGGCGCACTGGAATACATGTACATTCTTGTCACCGACCCCGGCGGTAGTGGCGAATTCACAGGAATCAACTATTTTGGACCGGCGTTGATGATTGGATTTGTGTGCTACCCGCTCGCATTTTTTGGCAGCATTTTCGGTTTCTTGATGGGATGGAATTCCTTTCTCAGGAAGAAGCGTGCACAAAGCGAGCGTTCTTGCCGATGGCTTTACACGCGACAGTTTTCTTGGGGATTGCGTGCCAATTCCTCCATTTCGGTCTCAAGTGATCAACTCGCCCATCGACCAACCCAGACGCCACCAATTTGACGAGGGGAGCTTCTTGCATTGCAAATCGGATCGTTGGCGAATTACAGTGAGGTCATTCCAATAACCGACATAAGATCCAGGAGCAATTCCAGTGAGGCAGCATCAATCCGTTCCGTTTAACTCATGGATGCGGCAATTACAGTGGATGTTGTTGTGCGGCCTAACAATTGGAATTGCCGCCAGTTGTAGTAATCCTCAAGCCGGACCAACATCTGAACCGGAACAAGTCACGAACAGCGAGTCAAAGCCTGTGGATACTGCCCCTGAAAAAGAAGAGCCGAAATTCGGCCCCGCCCCCGAGGGCAAAGTCCTGCGTCACGCTGTGTTTTTCTCTTTTAAAGAAGAATCGAGCGAAGAGGACATTCAAGGCATTGTCGACGCATTTCGTGAATTGCCGTCCAAGATCGAAGAGATCATTGATTTTTCCTGGGGAGTCAACGGCAGCCCTGAGAATCTGAACGACGGATTCACTCATTGCTTCTTTTTGACGTTCAAGGACGAATCCGGACGCGCCGCATACCTTCCGCATGAAGCACACAAAGCATTCGGCGACGTCTTAAGGGGCCACAATGATAAGGTCTTCGTGATCGACTACTGGGGAACGCCCAACAAGAATCCCATCGAGAAAGAATTGAAGCACGCGGTCTTCTTCCGCTTCAAGAAAGATGCATCACCCGATGACATCAAGAAGGTCGAAGAAGCGTTTGCCGCGCTCCCCTCGAAAATCGACACGATTAAGGACTTCGAGTGGGGAGTCAACAACAGCCCTGAGCGTCACTCGCACGGGTTCACTCACTGCTTCATGGTGACCTTCGATTCGGAGGAAGGTCGAGCGATTTACTTGCCACACCCCGATCATCAGGCGTTTGTGGAAATCTTGAAGCCGGTCCTCGACGCGCCGCGTGTTTTGGATTTCTGGGCAGAGAAGTAATTGAGATCAAGGCGTCAGAGCCAGGATCACTTGACCGTCAAGACTTCTCGCACAGAGACACCGCGCTTTGTGTCGTTGTGAGTGACATCAGCCTGAAACCAGCCGTTGCCTGACTTCACCGCAGTCACTTGAACGTGGTAGCTCAGTGTCGCGTCAGGCTCTAAATTGTTGACGGCGTCAAACGTGATCGTTCCGCGATTGGGTGAATACGCGATGTCGATGGCTTCATCGTCTTGCTTAGCGAACGCCGCGACGACTCGGCAATTCTTTGGAATGATGCAACGTAGCTTCACATTGCTGACGGCTTGCAAGCCGTCGTTGTGTACGGACACAACGAACTCGGTTTGATCGCCTTTGTTGATTAAATCGCGAGTGTCCGTGAGCCGCACATCCAAAACACCTCGCACGGGCAAGACTTCCAAACACAAGTCGTGTTGGTAGTCGGGAATTTCCTTGCCGACGATATCCAATTGCATGCAAGCGTGTTCTGCCGTCATCTCGCACAGGAATTCGGCCTGAAACGGTACGCTTTCGCCTGGGGCGAGTTCCGCGATATTCCAGGTGAGACTGCCGAACTTCTCGGTGTATCCTTCTGAAGCCGCGGCCATCTTCAGAGCGCGGTCATGAACTAGTGTCGCCACCAGATCGGTTATTGCTTTGTCCGAAGTATTCTTCAGAGTTACAACGTACTCGCCCGAACTTCCCACAGTTCGCGATGAGGGCCCAACCAGATCGACATCCAACATAGGCTCTAAGAAATCGACACAAACTTCTTTCCAAACGACTTCTTCGCCGTCCCGCAAGATTCGAAAGCGGCAGCATTGTCGACCAGTTTGACTGCAAACCAATGTCAGAGCCAACTCTCGCGTCGAGCCACTCGGAATGCTTGCCAACTTCTGGCGAGCCCGTTTTTCGTTGCGGCCGGGAAAGACCAACGCTTTGTCAAACTCGGATTCAATGACGATGCCATCCGCGGGCTCGTCACCCGTATTATGAATTACCAGACGGTACGTGATGCCGCTGCCGACTTGTTTACGACTGGGAGCGGAAATCTGTAAATCCAAGACGGCCGGCACAGTAATGTCGCCCGGCGTGATCATCGGTTGAGAGAGCTGCGGCAAGGTCACTTCGTTCTCTGGATCGGCATCGGACGGCTCGTCATTGGTCGAGGGGATTTGCACGAACGCCTCGCGTTTTTGCTCGTCCTTGCCCGTGATGGGGAAAGGAACGTCGTCACCCAACGGTTCAGTCTGCCCCAGCTTCGGTTCCGGCAACAAACCATCAGACCGCCCGAGACGCCAATGCGACGAATTCGGCATCATGCTGGCGCAACCCGCGCACAAAACAACAAACAATATTCGTGAAGCAAACCAGCGTGCTCGCGGAGTCTGTGGTGTGGCCGCCTTGTCACTCATTTATCTGCCTTTGTCTCGACGTTGAATTCAACAATGTGCGGTCAACTGATGGAATTTCGCACTCAACTTTATCACGCGGTGAGGCATCAAGACGGGTGGAAAAAATGTCTTTCCGAAGACTTAAAATGGGCAAGGCTTGAGGGTCGCAGGCATTGTCGTTATCAGGCGGAATTCAATCTTTGAGCAAGCAGGAGACGAGCGAAACGTTGAACGACGTCTTGCTTCGAACGATCAGGCAACCGTTGCGGATCGCGCGAATGAAACTGTCAATCCACCGTTCGGAATTGAAGCAAACTCACTCGAATGTAAAGTTTGTTTCGACGAGAGAATTCAGGGGGGTGAATAGCGATTGATGATTGTTGATTTGTGATTTGTGAAGTGAAGGAAGCCTGAAGTGGTCTGTCGTTCGCACTTCAAGATCAACCTTCATCAATGACCAGGCAAAATACATCGCTCTGGCGTCTCTCGTGCCGCTCGGGGTGGATTGATTATTTCAATCCTGATGACGAGACTACGGAGAAAGCGGCACTTTTTGTCGACTGTAACTCACGATTTGGCAAGAAGTTTCGTATGATCGATGAAGCGGATGAGAAGCCCGGCTTTTTCAAAAACCCGGGCTTCTAGCAAGCAAACTCTCATCTACCATAACGGCACGTGTCCATTCCTTTATTCGAACTCATCACGAATGATTCGTACTGATAGATTCCCGATCCTCGGCCTGCTAGTGGCAATCGTCGTCTTGGTCACGGTTCCGCCTGCAGACGCGCAGGAATTCAGCGATTTGGAAGTCGGCTTTAAGGGCTTCTACAAGATTGGCGAGTGGACTCCGCTGCGGATTTCTCTCACCAGTTCGGAATCCAGCGCGATTCTAGAAGTCGATGTTGTCGATCCCGAAGGCTGCATTACGACGATTCAAGGTTCACGCGGCGTGCAGTCAGAGGGAAAGCTGGCGTTCGAGGCCTTGTTTAAACCCGGACGAATCGGAGCTGGCATTACCGTTCGCGCCAAGACGGCGGATGACAAAGTCATTGCCAAAGAAGTGCTAACGCCACAATCCAACGGTGGTCAAGTTCCCGAGGGTAGCAAGCAATCGGTTCTGTTCATCGCAACGCTGGGTGAACCCGCCGGCTTCGAGCCGTATCGCGGTAGTGGAACAGAACGCGGCTTCGGCGGTGCGAAGTTCATCCGATTCCAATCCGCGTCCGAGTTGCCTTCCGACCCGCGCAGTTACGAAAGCCTGAACTCGCTGGTCATCGCGGACGACTACAAGCTCAGCGATGACCAATCCGAAGCCTTGCGGCATTGGGTACTCAACGGCGGGCACTTGATTTTGGCCGTTGGCACGGACGTTAAAGAATTTCAGGCCAGCCTGTTCCCATCATGGGAAGCAATCCCATTTGAAGTCGAGTCGCGTGTCCAAGTTCCCGACACGCGCTTAGCGGGCTTGGAATCTTTCATTGGCGAGTCGGACAAGATTCTCGCATCGGGACGCATCAACGTGGCTCGTGTGAACGCCAAGAGCGGCCGCAGCATGATTCGAAGTCGCGAAGGCGGATCATCGATTCCGATTCTTGCCCGTTCGTCTTACGGCTTCGGCCGCATCACATTTTTTGCGATGGACTTAAACCGACCTCCGCTGAGTAATTGGAATTCGGCGCCAATCCTCTGCGAGAAACTGATCAACACGTTCAGCCGCAGGATCAAGGAACGCAAGCTAACCTCAAACCGCACAAGATTGACTTCTAGCGGCATTACCGAGTTGGGCACGCAACTACATGCGGCTCAAGAAGAGTTCTCGGAAATTCAACGCATGTCTTCATGGACGGTGATGGCCCTGATAGTTGCCTATCTGCTGATCGTCGGACCGCTGGATTACTTAATCGTCCATAAAGTGCTCAAGCGGCCGCATTGGACTTGGTGGACGTTGCCACTCGTCATTGCCTCGACCGGACTACTTGGAGTTGTTGCTGGCGGTAAAGCCAACGGCGATCGCATGCTGCTGAATCAATTGGATGTCATCGACATCGACCAACACACAAACACGGTTCGGACATTCGGTTGGATGACACCGTATAGCCCGGCAAGTAATCGCCATACTCTCCGTGTCGTTTCCTCACCAATCGAGAACGGCGAGCCTGCGACGCTTAACAAGAAACAACCTAATGTCAGTTGGCATGGCTTGGCTGAATCCGCATTCGGCGGAATGTATCGCCAAGGTGGCTTCGAGTTGGCTCGACCGACCTATCGTTTCGACAATTCCCACGCGGGCTTTGAGAGCTTTCCGCTGATGGTTTGGTCGACCAAGACGATCGAGTCCGATTGGGCTTACCATAGCGAGGGCCTGGTAAAGAGCAATTTGTCCAGCCGAGGATACGGACAACTGAGAGGCTCGGTAACTCATCATCTGCCCGGCACCATAACGGACTGGGTCGTCGCATACGGCAATCAAGTCTATCGGCCTCGAAGCGAACGCTTTCGATCAATCCGCCCGAATCAGCCATGGCTGCCGGCCTCAACAGGCATACAAATGCGAGAGCTGCGAGGTTACCTGACCCGCACGGTGGCAACGCAAATCGAAGACAGTAGCGGCACGCACGGTGACGTCATGGTGGCACAGTCCGCCTACGATCCACTCAACCGTGACTTGCACGAGATCATCAAGATGCTGACGTTTCATGATGCCGCGGGTGGCACGAAGTACACTGGCTTGAGGAACTCGTCGTTGGCAAAGTTTGATCTGTCAGAAATCCTGACGTTAGAGCGAGCCGTTCTATTTGGAAAGCTCGAATTAGACTCGCCAATCAACCAACTCGAACTGGACGGAGAATCGGTGGCCTCGACGCGTCAATCGACGTTCGTTCGGATTCTTGTGCCCGTCGAAACAGTTGATATCAAGGTCCGTGAACTGCCGGACTCGAAGAAGTTAGTCAAACCGCAAAACGAACAAAACGATAAAGCCGCTGAAGACGCGAAGGGCAAATGAAGTTTCTACGGGTGGCTGGGGGCGAGTCTTCGAGCCCCCATTTTGATGAAGTCGTCTGGGGCTCGAAGACTCGACCCCAGCCACCCTGGCATCAGAGGCTAGACGTATTGCGTCGATGTTTGTCCCGAAGGAAACCTGGTCAATTGATTGAAACTAAGAAACTCACGAAGCGTTACGGTGACTTAATCGCCGTCAATAATCTGGACCTGGAATTGGCCGAAGGTGACGTCTTTGGCTTCATCGGCCCGAACGGATCGGGCAAGACGACAACGATGCGGATGATTGCCACATTGCTGAATCCGGATTACGGCGAAGCCTACGTTTGCGGGAAGTCGATCTACACGCACCCTCAAGAAATTCGGCGACTTGTCGGATTCATGCCCGACTTCTTCGGCGTTTACGAAGACATGACGGTGTTGGAATACCTCGAGTTCTTTGCGGCCGCCTATCGCATCGATGGTCCCAGTCGGCGTAAGGTTTGCGAAGAGAAGCTTGAGCTTGTCGACATGACCTTCAAGCGTGACGCGATGGTAAACCAGCTATCTCGCGGCCAAACGCAGCGGATTGGTCTTGCTGGGGTTTTGTTGCACGAGCCGCAAGTGCTGTTGCTGGACGAACCCGCCAGCGGTCTCGACCCAAGGGCTCGGATTGAAATCCGCAATCTGCTCAAGCGACTCGGTGAACTCAACAAAACAGTCATCGTCTCGAGCCACATCTTGCCGGAATTGGCCGATGTGTGTACTCGAGTTGGTATGATCGAAAAAGGGCATTTGATTGTTGATGGCTATGTTCATGAAGTCATGAGAAAAGCTCGCCAACGAATCATGTTGTTGATTTCCGTCAAAGAAGACGCCGACCGAGCAGCAAAGCTGATCGAACAGTTGGACATTGTCGATCAGTTGGAAATTAAAGACGGAACGTTGCATGTCACATTGAAACAAGAAGTCGAAGATTATAGCGAGATCCCGTCGTTGCTGATCACCGAAGGATTCAGCTTGACGTTGTTCCGCGAAGAAGAGGTCAACTTGGAGACGGCCTTTATGGAGTTGACGAAAGGACTCGTGCAATAAATCTCAAGTCATGGCACGGGAGGATCACCATGAGCCAACAAGCAGCTATCATCGAGGATACTTACGCCGAAGCGTTTCGCAGTCTGTACGCAGAGATTCTTGTCACCGCGAGAGATCGCAAGTGGCTGGATCATGCGATTGCGGCAGCAACCGGTCACGCCTCAAGCACAATCATGTGCGATTGTGAAGCCGGGCTGGATCGATACGTTGGCCCTGGAGGCGACCCGACGGTACCAACGCCGGATGGACGTCCCGGCGCGATTTTGCAGTTTCACGTTCCCAGGTTCCGAAAGGATCGAGTCCCCGCGTTGGAGAAGTCGCTCCTCGCCCGAATCAGCCAAAACGTGTTGACGTGTCCGACAACGGCATGCTTCAACAATCTCGACACCGACCCTTACTACAAATTGGGCCGCAAGGTTGCGTTCTTCGGGGACGGACATCAATTCCGCGCTGAACGCCACGATCACAAAGTTTGGGTCATCCCAACAATGGGAGGCGAGTTCGTTTTGGACCGGCGTTTTGGATACGACGACGGCATCATGGGTGGCAACCTGTGGTTGATGGGCGAAACCGAAGACGCCGCCATTATCGCCGCTGAAAAAGCTGCCGAAGCCGTCGATGAATCCCCCGGCGTAATCACCACATTTCCTGGCGGTGTCGCGGCGAGCGCTTCCAAAGCGGGTAGCAAATACTCGTTTCTATTCGCTAGCACTTACGAGAAGTTCTGTCCGACATTGCGAGAAAAGTTGGGCCAGGAATCAGGCGTTCCCGCAAACGTCAACTCGATCATGGAAATCATCATCAATGGACGTGACCTGGAAAACGTAAAGCGAGCGACTTACTCGGCCATTGAACGCTGCATGTATACGCCCGGTTTGGTCAAGATTACCGCTGGCAATTACGGTGGCCGGTTGGGCAAGAGCTTTATCTACTTACATCCAAAGTCCGCACCGACGGAAGAATAGAATTCGGCAACATGGCCTTACTCCAACTCCATCAATCGACGCTCAAGTATGCTGCTGCTCTTTGCATTACCGTTTGCATCCCACAAGCGCAGGCTGACGAGTTCACATTGACGGATGGTCGTGGTGGTAAGATCAAAGTGGAAGCTCGGTTGGCTGGCAGCGGGCAAGGCGCACAAGCGTTGAAACTGGCCAGCGGTCGCTTGCTGCTTGTCCCAGACCAAGCGATTGAAGAACGCGTCAAAGGCGATGACCCGACACCGTGGACCGTCAGGCAGATGTCAGAAGAGCTAACAACGCATGGCACCAACTCCCGTTTGGTTTAACGAGGGAATCGCCACCGGTTTCGAAGGCGATGGCGTCAAGGTCAAGAGCGGTCCGAGCCAAATCAGCAAGCGGTACGCTCGCCTGTCCTTAAGCGCTCGTGTCGTCGATTGGCGAGAAATCGTACGAAATGATCGAGCTTTCCGTGGAGACATCTTCGCTGGCGAGGCTTACGGCCACGCTTGGGGCCTGCATTGGATGTTGGCGAACAAGTACAAGACCAAATACATCAAGTACATCCAGGCGCTCTCTAAGAAGGAGACGCTCGGCAAAGTCTCTTTTGAAGATCGGCTGACCGAATTGGAATCGATCGTGGGAAAAGGAATCGATGAACTTCAGCGCGAGTTTCAAAAAGAGTTAGTTGGACGGTTGCAGCGAAGATAATCGGTCCAGAGACGAACAACTTTTGCGCACTTTAGAAGCCCGGCTTTTCTAATAAGCCGGGCTTCTAAAGTCCGGAACGAACCCTTCGCACTTCAAAGGACACCCTGCCCTACTTCGCACATCGACTGAAAGACGATCTGCTCATGCCAAGCGCGAAAAAAGATGACTTCGAAGGCTACGTGTCGCTCCAAGGGAAACATCGACACAGCATTATCATGTGTTTGTCGGCAGCCGTGTTCTTCTTGGTCATCAATGCAGCATCTCAAGCATACGTGACGATTTCGATGCAATCGTCCATGTTGCAGATGATTGGCCAAGGCACAATGTTCGGTGAGCGAGCAGTGTTTTGGCACGATAAGATGTGGGTCCCAACACTCGAGCCTCAACAACAATTTGTACCAGTCGGCAATCTTCAATGGGCAACCTTCGATTCAACCGGCACACCGTCTGAGAACGGCCCAACAAAGATCGACACACAACTGCCAACGCCCATCGTCCTGGAAGACCGCGTTTGGTGGATCGCAGACGACGGAATCTATCGGCAAATGGACGGCCAGCCACAATTGGTCAATTCATCGCAGACCTTGGGCGCGATCTCGACACCTTTCTTTTACAAAGGCAAGGTGACCATTCTTGAAGAAACCACTGACGCCAATTTCTTAGGCATTCGTCATTTGGAAGGCGAAAGTTGGGCTGACGGCGGAAAAGTCGCAGAATCGATCACTCACCGGTTAGAGACCAGCGCAATTACGTTCCGCATGGGAATGAAAATACCGTCGGCCATGAACATGGCCTTTCAAGAGCTACGGTTCCTCGAAATCGATGGGCGGTTGGCAGCGATCCGAAACCTCAATGGCGGAATTGCGACCCTTGAAAACGTCGACGACCTGCTTGATGCAGATGGGCAGCCACTGCCACGTCCAAAGACATTTCAGAAATGGAAGACTTTGGTGACCACGGCAGAGAATTGGGCGGTTGGAGTTATTGATTCCGTACCGACACTTGTTTACTACAGCGGCAAGAGCAAGGAGATCATCACTCTCCAATACGATGGCAATGAATGGACCGAGTTGTTTCGCATCAAACAAGGCGGTTGCAAAAGCATCAATCTGCACGAGTTGCCCGATTCGGACAGTTGGGTGCTGCTAACACAACACAACGCCGCTTTGACGGAAGTTTTCAAAGTCACCGGCAAGGAATTCCAGTCGATAGCAAGAGCAGTGCCGATCGCATCGAGCGACATCCTGAGTCATGTCCAAACGATGATGGGACTATCGAGTTTTGGAATGCTTTTGTTTCTTGTGTTGGCGATCTTTTTCAATGCCAAGTATCGCATTCCTGGTTGCAGAAATGACGAGTCGCAATTCAACGCGGCCATGTTGCCTCGTCGATCCATCGCGAAATTGATTGATCTCGCGATCAGTCGTGGACCAGCAACGTATATTTCCTTTGCAGCGATGAGTCAGCTGGAGATCGCAGACTTGGTTGTTGGCTTCGGCCTGTTCTTTGGATACATCGATGAATTGCCCGACGAACTGGTCGAGTGGCTCGTTAAGCTCGGATGGGCAACGCTTTGGTCGGTCTTCTACTTCACTTTCTGCTGTGTGAGCGAGGGACTCACAGGCAGGACAATTGGCAAGGCCATCTGCCGCATCAAAGTAACCAAAGTGAACCTAGAGCCATGCGGTTTCTTCCGAGCACTCGGTCGCAATCTGCTTTTCATGATCGACACAATGGTCAATTTGGCTGTAGGTATCTTGGCAATGTCTTTAACCAAGAAATGGCAACGCGTTGGCGACCTGCTCTGCGGCACAATGGTGATTTGCCCAGGCACAATTCAACCACTGGAATCTGCGCAGCAAGCTAGATCAATGCCGCTATCGGAAGCAGAGATGCAAGCTGACGATGCACTCTTCAAAGAAGACTGGCCAAGCTAGCGTTTCAGAATATCCGGTCGATAGATCGGAGCGCCTTTGATATCAATCTTGACCTTTGGCCAGTCTTCCATGCGAGTCAAGAGCTTGCTGCCTTGATCTCCAACCAAAATCGTGTCGCTGACCAAAGCAGGGCCAACCGATGGGTGCCAATAGACTGGCGTTCCCGGTTGAAGTCGATATTGGCTCTCGGGCGTGATTAACTCTTCGCAAACCTCGTACCCGATCACACTGCCCTGGTCTGCCAATTGCCACTCTTCTGGGTAGCCGAACTTCTCATAGATACGCTGGACTCGCGACCACGTCTCGTACAGTTGCCAGTTGGCGATCGAGAAGCACATTCCCGTGGCCTGCATCAAGAGAGCTCGACGGTGTGCTGTTCGTGCGACTTCCGGCGGATCGCCAAACGAAACCGTCCGAGAACAACCGGCACACAGCCCTTCGCGGCGTCCGACTGCGGTCAGCGTGCAATATCGTTCAACCGATTCGTTGCCATAGCTCCAATGTCGATAACGATGACCTTGGCCATCAGCCCAAACCTGTAATCGCTCTGGCAATACACCGGCCTTGATCAACCGATGAGAAAGTTGGCCCGCGATTTCGGCTTCTGTCTGACCATGCACAAACGTTCGAGCGGTCGCTTCGACAGCGTGAGACACCAAGCGGCCCAGATCGCGAATTCGCTCGCGCTCGTAAACCGTCAATGGAGAACGCAACTTCGAGAGCTGTGGCGATACATTATCCGTTTGTCGAAAACCTGTGTCGCTGGCAACTTTTCGGCTGCAACAAAGATCTTCAATCAACATTTCCTTCGACTCGTGCCAAGGCCGCTCTTTCGATAAGAAACCAAGCCCGGAAACTTCGCGATCGAACGTTTGCCCCGAGTCAACGTTGTCAGCCAGTAGTACTCGCGACTCAGGAGTAATGAACAGCGAGGCAATCGTGGATTGTGAACCCAATCGAGAATTGTCACCGCCAGTCGTGAACCAAGCGAAATTGTTCGGCCGCTGAAGCAAAAGAGCGTCGTAGTCGTTCGATTTGAGGAATTCTGAGACGACCTGCTGCTTTTCTTCAATATCGATGCTGCGGCGCGGGTCGAGAGTTTCAATCTCTCCCGACGAGATTTGCTCAACTCGGCCAAATGTCACTGTAGCCATTGGCTGCGCACCGCAACTGGAATCTATGAAAACGTACCGCTCCCACAGGGGGAGACAACGGTACAATCCTAGCTCGAAAGTAACCGCGTGGTCTACAAATCTCTCACATTGCCCGATCCGAGAGATTTCTCGGCCAATCGCCGTCCCAAATAATATAATCGCTCCACTATATAATATAATCGCTCCTCTATGTCGAATCGATACAAATCACCAAAACACGCTCAACGAAATGCTCGAATTGCCATTGCTTCGTTTGACGCAAAGCCACTAACATCCGCATCCCTTCCGTGACTACAAATCCTCTGCGGTCACTGAATCCACTTCGTTTTGCCAAATGGGCCACTCGCCAAGGAGCCTCTCACGATGACGGTCTCTTCCTGGAATCACCCGAAGACCAGTTGCACCAACAACTTACGCCGCTCCAAGCCAATTCAAACCGGCACCCTATTCGTCATCCTTGTGATCTTGATCGCAATTATCGATCGCCCGTTGTCGGGCCAAAACCAACCACAGTCATCTCGCCAAGTCGTGATTCGTGAATGTCGCGTCAAACTTATTGACGAGGCTGTGCTATCCAGCGAGCAAACTGGAATCATCGAAATCATAGACGCCCAAGAAGGCGAAACTCTGGAATTAGGTGATCGCGCCGTTCAAATTCGAGATAACGTCATCAGAGCATCATTGGAAGTAGCCGAGAAGCTTGCCAGTGATACTGTCGAAATCGACTTCTCCGAAAAGGCCAGCCAACTAGCTCAGGTCAGATACGAGCAAGCATTGAAAGCCAACCAACAGTTGGATAATACAATTCCCGCCCTGGAGTTGCAGGAATTGAGACTTAATGTACAAAAAACTCTATTGCAAATCGACCAGGCGCGTCGAAACCAGGAAGTGGCGAAACTGCGCCGCAAAGAAACTTTCGAAACACTGCAAACCTATAAGGTCACAGCACCGTTCGCTGGTGTTGTAACAAAAGTCCACAAAAAAGTGGGAGAGTCCGTTCGCATGAGCGATCCAATTTTAGAGATCGCCAGCACAAGCCGAGTTCGCGTGGAAGGATTCATCAGCAGCAAAGACCTGCATCGCGTCAGCCGTGGGGCGCCCGTCCAGGTTCAATTGGACAATCCAAACTTCTATGCGGGCAATAAAGTGCCCCCAGCGCTGCCCGGAAAGATCATGTACGTCGACGTTAAGGTCGAACCCGTCTCGAACAAAGTTCGAGTCTGGGCGGAAGTCGACAATCGCAGCAACGTCCTGCGCGACGGCTTGACGGCAACGATGACGGTCGTGCCTCGAATTGCGAACCGCCGCTAAAGCACCTTATGGTTGCTCTGATAAGTTGCGTTCAATCTGAAAACCGCCGATCATGGCGTATCAATTCAGTTCGCATCTCGTTTCTCAGAGCAATCACCATGAAGAGTGCTTCCGCGTTCCTTACGATCTTATTCGCAACCTCGATCGTTCAAGCTTCCGATCAAACAAACCTTGTCTTCATCATTGCTGATGACTGCACGTTTCGAGACATCGGTTGCTACGGGGGTCAGGCCCACACTCCAAATATCGACCACTTGGCAACTCAAGGCATGCGGTTCACGCGCTGCTTCCAAGCTGCCCCGATGTGCTCACCCACTCGCCACAACATTTACACGGGACTTTATCCCGTGAAATCGGGCGCCTATCCCAACCACACATTTGCCAAGCAGGGCACCAAAAGCGTCGCTCACTATCTGAAAGCCAAAGGCTATCGCGTTGCTCTGAGCGGAAAGACTCATATCGGCCCACGTTCTTTGTTCCCATTCGAATACAGCGGCAAGAAGAACCCAGACATGGGAAAGATCAAGTCGTTGTTTGTCGAATCATCTTCAGCCGGCAAACCATTCTGTCTCTTCGCATGCTCGAACGAGCCTCACTCACCGTGGAACAAAGGTGATGCATCCCGATATCCACCGAAAAAGGTCAAGCTTCCACCTTACATCGCGGACACCCCCGTCGTGAGGGAAACCTTTAGTCGCTATCTGGCCGAGATCACTTATTTCGATGATCAAGTGGGCGGGATTCTCGAGTTGCTGAAGAAACACAACCTGGAGGACGACACACTGGTAATGGTCGTTTCCGAGCAAGGTAACGCCTTCCCATTCGCCAAGTGGACCTGTTATGGCAACGGCCTACAATCAGCCATGATCGTTCGATGGCCGGGCAAAGTGAAAACTGGCGCGGTCTCGGATGCCGTCGTGGAATATGTCGACGTCACACCGACTTTCATCGAGGTCGCTGGCGGGAAGATTCCGAAGTCGCTAGATGGCAAGAGCTTTCTCAACGTATTGACGGGAAAGTCAAACAAACACAAACAGTACACCTACGGCCTGATGACGACTCGCGGCGTCATCAACGGGAGTGACAGTTTCGGAATCCGCACCGTTCGAGACAACCGTTACCGATTCATCTGGAACCTGCATCACGAGACGAAATTCACAAACGCTTGCACTCAAGCAGATTTTTTTATCTCAATGATCGACGCTGCCAAGGGCGGCGATGTCCATGCCAAAAATTTGGTCACTCGCTACCACCATCGCCCGGAATTTGAACTGTTTGATTGCGATAACGATCCACTGGAAATGAAGAACTTGGCGGATGATGAAAGCTATGCCGAAGTTGTCTCAAGGCTGAAGTCAAAACTGCAAGAGTGGATGGCCTCTCAAGGGGACAAGGGCAAGGATACAGAACGTGAAGCACTACTTCATCAAGGCCGCTACCGAGGCAAGTCGCTTGAAGAAGCCGAAGCGATGTGGCGCGGCAAGTCCAAGAAGAAGCGGAAGAAATAGGCGCCGCAGAATCCATCACCTACGTTCTTTCTCTGTTGCCGGAAATCGTTTGCGTGAAGCACTTGGCACCGGCTTGCCCGTCCGAGGACTCCACCATTCTCCGGCTCGTTTGGCATCGTAACTTGGATTGGGAAGCGGCATCGCGGCCAACACGCTATGTCGCCAAGCCTGTAGCTTCTTCTTCAAATCCGCCGTCCGCCCTTTCTTCTCAGCAGCCAGATTCTGGCTTTCGCCGATGTCATTGGCCAAGTTGTACAACTCCAGATCGCCAGTGCCGTCCAAGTATTCGATCAACTTCCAATCGCGTTCACGGATGCTGCTGGCGGGGCGGTCATGGTGATAGTGCGGATAGTGCCAATGGATCGCTTGTCGATCGAGCTTCGCGTCCGCTTTCTGCATGAGGGACAATAGGCTACGCCCATCGATAGGTTGGTTTTTCGGCAGCCTACCACCAGCAAGTTCCACAAATGTTGGATAGAAATCATAAGTGACCGTGGGTTCGGAGCACTCAGTGCCAGCCTTCGTTCGCGGCGGATACTTGACGATCAAGGGTACTCGGACGCCACCTTCATGAAGCGAACCCTTCTCGCCTCGTAGCGGAGCTTGCACGGCGACGGTGTCATCAGCTTCTGGGTTGTAATCGTAGCGGCGATAAAGACCGCCATTGTCAGATGTGAATACGATCATTGTCTTTTCGGTAAGACCGGCGGCATCGACCGCGTCGACGATTCTTCCAACCATTTCATCACAATGCTCAACCATCGCGGCATAGACAGGATGCGGCAGATCACGTTTGAGCTTGGCTGCCTTCGCCTTGTACTTGTCGACTTTTGCCGACATCGCCGCCAGCGGAATGTGGACAGCGTAGGGAGACAGCATCAAGAAAAATGGCTTTTTGCGATTCTCTTGAATGAAGTTGATGCACAAATCCGCCTCGAAGTCCGTTCGATATTGTCCTGTCTCCGGCTTCAAGTCCGGTCTACCTTGAACTCGATACATCCCCGGCAAGTGAGGCCCGCCAATGACAGCAGAAAAATCGTAGCCTTGCTTGTCTGGTTGATACATGGGCCCGTTGCCCAGATGCCACTTGCCAACATAACCAGTGGTATAACCGACCGCTTTAAGCGACTCGGCCACGGTAACGATATTCAGTGGAAGTGCCATCGTCGGCCGAGGCGTCGTCACGCGTTCGAACGGACGCCAATGACCGGAAATAAAGTCCGTGATACCAATGCGAGCCTGATTTTGACCGGACTGCAACGCACAACGAGTCGGCGAGCAAACAGCGCCAGCTGCGTAAAAGTCCGTAAATCGAACACCTTCGCCGGCGAGTTGGTCAATTCGCGGCGTCTCGATGAAATCATTCCCGTAGCAACCAACGTCCATCCAACCCATATCGTCAATGAAAATCAAAACGATATTCGGACGCTCAGCCGCATTAACCGTCGTGGACCAAAAGAGTGTGAAAACGGCGAGAAGCGAATATGCGTGTCGCATGCGCGAGGACTCCGAAGGTTGAGATTTGATATCTACCGCTTTGAGATTTGAGATTCCAGATCTGAAATCTCAAATTCAAGACTTACGCTCACTGAGCGCTCTCCATATCCGGTCGCAGCCGTTTGGCTTCGCGAAGATAGATGTGCACAATTTCCGATTGAGGCTTATCGGTGTTTAAGTGCAGCAAGACTCGGATACAACGTTGCATGCTGCCAGGAACCGCAATCTCAGAAGCACAAAGCAAGGGAACTTGGCTCATCCCTAAAACGCGAGCGGCTTCCGCAGGGAACGCCGAAGTTAAATCCAGCGTGGTTGTGAACACGGCCGAGGCGATGTCATCGAATTGCTCGATGCCGTTTGCTTGCAACATTTCTTGCAGCAACTCACGTGTCGCCGACTTGACCTCTTCGGCGGTATCGACTTCTGCGGTGATCGCCCCGCGAACTCCTCGAACCGGCATGCGACTAAACCTCGGCTGTCCTTCAAATTGCTCGTCAATCAAATGCTATCAGCAGTGGCTGAGACGATACATCATGTCGAAGCACCACTGCCGCGTCAAACGTTTTCGCCAGTACAATTCCGACTTAAAGTCGTTCTATCACGGCATCTGCGAATGCCTCAGTGCTTAAGCCACCACCCAAATCACCAGTCTTCTGATCTTCAATCAACGCCTTATCGTACGCCGCCTGGATTCGGTCCGCTGCAGTGCCAGCGGCTTCGTCATCCCGGGTGTTGGCAATGTGTCGCAACATCATTTTCGCTGACATCAACAAGGCCAACGGATTGGCGAGTCCCTTGCCAGCAATGTCCGGCGCCGAACCGTGAACCGCTTCGAAGACAGCCATGTCCTCGCCAAAGTTGGCTCCCGGGACAACTCCCAAGCCGCCAACCAGTCCCGCCGCCAAATCACTCACAACATCTCCGTAGAGGTTCTCTAGCAATAACACATCAAAGGCGGTTGGATCTTGAACCAGCTTCATACAACCGGCATCGATGATCACTTCTTGGTAATTGATGTCCTGATGGCTTTCATGGGCGGCTCGAGCACACCTCAAGAACAGGCCGTCGGTCAGCTTCATGATATTCGCTTTGTGAAAGACCGTGATCTTCTGGCGATCTTGCTGAGCCGCAAAGCGAAATGCCCATTCCGAAATACGCCGGCAGCCACTGTGAGTGGCCACCTTCATGCTCATCACGGCGTCGTCGGTCACTTGGTTCTCGACACCGCTGTAAAGCCCTTCCGTGTTCTCTCGAATGATGATCAAGTTCACGTCATCGAAACGCGTGGGCACTCCGGCAAGGCTGCGGATCGGCCGCACGGCAGCATACAAATTCAGTTGCTTTCGCATCTGCACGTTGACCGATGCGAAGCCCTCGCCAACCGGCGTCGTGCACGGCCCTTTCAATGCAAGCTTCGTTCGCTTGATCGCCTCAACTGTCGATTCGGGAAGCAATTCGTCGCCCGAGTCCAATGCGGCGATGCCAGCTTGTTGTTCATTCCAGCTTACGGGAGCTTGTGCTGCTTCCAAAATTCGCTGAACGGCTCGAGAAACCTCGGGACCGATGCCGTCGCCGGGAATCAACACAACTTCATGACTACTCATTGATGAACTTTAGCCCTTTCGATCTCCAACCCGCACGAAACGTGGAAGACTCCTAACAGCACCAATGCTCAATCATCTTGGCATACATATTAGTGCCGAGATCGAGTTGCTCAAGCTCGATCCACTCATCATGTGTGTGAGCCTGATCGATGCTGCCGGGCCCGAACACGACCAAGTTCTTCAACGCTCCCAACATCGCGCCGTCCGTTCCGTAAGAAACTGTCTTGCCAGAAGGTTGACCTGCCAGTTCCAGCACTTCCTTGATGTAGTCAGAATTCGGGTCGACGTACATCGGATTTGCTTGGCTCTCCAAAATGAACTCCAGTCCATTTGCTTCCGCTGCCGCGCGGGCTCGATTGACGAGCAACATGGCATCTTGCCCTGGCATGCATCGAAAATACACCGTGCAAATGCTTTGCGGAGCCGTAATGTTGTACGCCTTGGTGTGATCGTTGACGCCAATGTTCCAACTGATGATGGGCGGATCGAACTCATCGTTCTGCCAATCGGGGCTCGACTCCGTTTCATCGTGAATGGTTTTCATTTCAACAAGGAAAGGAATCATGGCAAGGTTCGCATTCAGACCTTCTCGAGTGCTTGAGTGCGCGGCCTTTCCATGAGAAATCGCACGAAACCCGTGAGTTCCCTTATGAGCATAAACCACTTCCAACAACGTTGGTTCGCCAATAATCCCGTTGGCATTGCCAGCAACCATTTCCTGGAACATCTCGGATCGTTCAGCCACTTGTTTCGCGCCGCCGTATCCGATCTCCTCGTCAGCCGTGCAGCAAATGTAGATCGGCTTCTGGAGGTTGGCGCTGCTGAATCGCTCGGCCGCGGCAATCATCGTGGCAATCGATCCTTTCATATCGCAGCTGCCGCGTCCGTAGAGTTTACTGCCAACAATCGTTGGCTCGAACGGGCCGTGATCCTCGGTGAACCATGGATCGGCTGGGACAACGTCGGTGTGACCGAAGTAAGCGATGCCGCCACTTCCCTCGCCCTTCTTCCCGATGATGTTCGCTTTGCGAACGCCGTTCTTGTCGTCGTATTCAATGCGTTCGATCGCGAAGCCGAGTCCCTTGAGCGTCTCTTCGACGTAATCGCTCACGGGAACATTCGACAGCACGCTTGTCGATTCGAACGAAAGTAACTGCTTCAAATAATCAAGTGCGTCGATCGTTGTCCTGCTCCAACACTTTCAGAAAAGGTCAAACGCCGCGCAGTTGGGATGTGACTAGCTCCGACTGCACAGTCCCGCAGGGCTTCCGCAGTGTAGCAACTCGGAGCATTGAAGCCCATCAGGCTGGGACTAGTTTCTGATACAGTTGCATAACCCGATTCGTAAGTTTTAATGTTGCACGTTTACGCCCAACATGTGTGCCTAGGGATAGCGAAGCCCCACGAATTCAGGACGACCACGAATTTGTCAGGAAGAATTCGTGGTCGTCCTGAATTCGTGGGGCAAAGCCGAGAAGGCGCAACCGCCCAAAATACGCAATCTCTAAACACAAAAGACACCTAGTCTTCCGGGTTACTTGCCGTCTGACTTCGTCCGATTACAATCGACAGGCGTCACTACTCGGACATCGAAAGGGAAAACGCATGGACGGCCAATTTTCGGCTTGTGACAATTCGGATCTGGTGGGACTCGTCCCCTCAGCGGTTCAGCAAACTGCCGTTGTTGTTGAGCAAGAAGAGATGGCCAGGGACACTTTTCGGCTGCGTTTAGAATGTCCGCAGATTGCGCGGCAGATCTTGCCGGGGCAATTCTTCATGCTTCGTCCCGATGACGGATCCGATCCGCTGCTCGGACGGCCCTTCGCGTTGTACGACATCTATACCGACGAAAGCGGTCGACCCGCCGGCATCGACTTCGGCTACGTCGTGATCGGAAAGCTCACCGCGCTGATGGCCGATTGGAAGCCAAAGCAAGAGGTTCAGATTTGGGGGCCATTAGGAAACGGATTTCCTGAACCAGGTGACGGGCACCTGATGATGGTCGCCGGCGGAATCGGTCAAACGCCATTTCTAGCCGTTGCCCGCGAGGCACTTGCCCTGAGGCAATACGGCGAACCGACACGGAACCTCAGCGAGCGACCGTCGCGGTTGTCCCTGCTTTATGGGGTTCGCTCGAAAGAATATGTCGCCGGCTTGAAGGATTTTCAAAGCGATGGACTCGAGATTCAACTTTCGACGGATGATGGATCAGAGGGACACCACGGTTTTGTCACCGAGTTGCTCGCGCGATCTCTCGACAATCCCGCCGATCGGCCTGACAAGATCTTTTGCTGCGGACCGGAACCGATGATGAAGGCGGTCGGCGAATTGGCCGAATCACACAATGTGCCGTGTTGGTTATCGCTCGAGACGCCTATGGCCTGCGGCTTCGGAATTTGCTTCAGTTGCGTGACCAAAGTCAAGGACGATGACGGCCAATGGGACTATCGCCGAACTTGTGTCGAAGGCCCTGTCTTCGCATCGCATCGCTTGGAGCTTTGAGCGACTCGCTGTCGACACTGGCATACCACCTTCGGAGATTGCTGATGAAAGCTGCTCTCTTAACCATCGCTTGTATTCTTTTCTCGAGTTGCCCACTTGCATCACGTTTGGCAGCCGACGAGTGGCCTGCTGAGCTGGTGAAATTCCGGCCTGCGTTCAAAGCATCAATCTTCACCGGCGCCGGCGAAGGCAACTGGGACGTCAAGATTCGCGAGCGTGGCTGGATCCTGCGCGATGGCAAAACCTACCACATGTGGTACACCGGCTATGACGGAACGCGCGAGGGACTCAAGAAGCTCGGCTACGCTTCTTCGACCGACGGCATCCACTGGAAACGTCACGCGAAGAATCCGATCTACTCGGATCATTGGGTCGAAGACATGATGGTGATTAAGAAGGACGGCACGTTTTATATGTTTGCCGAGGGCTACAAAGATCAAGCCCACTTGCTGACCTCAAAGGACGCGATCAATTGGCAACGTATCGGAGAGCTGGACGTTCGCATGACCGACGGTTCACGAATCGAGCCGGGGCCGTATGGTACGCCGACGGGATACGTCGAGGGTGACACTTGGTATCTATTCTACGAGCGTCGGGACAAAGGAATTTGGCTCGCGAAATCAAAGGACATGAAGGTTTGGACCAACGTCACTGATGATCCCATCATCGTTCCTGGGCCGGATATCGCAGATCAAGATTTGGTTGCCCTAAATCAAATCGTCAAACACGACGGTCGCTACTACGCTTACTATCACGGTGCCAAGAGCATCGAAGGCCCCGATCTCTGGACGACCAACGTTGCCGTCTCCGAAGACTTGATTCATTGGAAAAAGTATCCCAAGAATCCGTTGTTTCCCCGAGAAACGAACAAGTCCAGCGGCATTTTAGTGCACGACGGAAAAGCCTTCCGGCTCTACACGATGCACAACGAAGTTGTCATGCATGTTCATCAAAAAAAGTAGACCACGTTAGACTTCATCTAGTTCTTGACGAAGTCTTTGTAAGACGCGCGACTTCGCGACTCGGACGGCACCTGGCGACATACCCAGTTCCTCATCAACGTCCTTCGGCGTGCACTCATCAACGACGACTCGCCAAAACGCTTGCCATGTTCGTTCGCGGAACCCTTCCTTGATTAGTTTCATGGCTTGCTGGAATAAGACTTGGCGACCTTCTTCGTCAGCATCGTCATCGACCGAGTCCGTTGCTCCCTGATCGATATCAATGTCAGGTAGTTCGGCAAATCGATGCAACGCAGCAGTGCCACCAGCGGCGTCAGCCTGTTTCCCTTGGCGACGGTAGTGGTCCGTGACCTTGTTCCGCGTAATGACGCGCAGCCAGCCTCTCAGCGTGTCGCTTGAGGACTTCTTTTGGAATCGGTCAATGTTCTCTGCAACGGACTTGAACACCTCTTGCACGACATCGGGCATGTCGTGTTCTGGCAAACCCTGCTTGCGACACCAATGACAAATCAGTGGGGCATAGAGACTGACCAATCGATCCCATGCATCTCCGTCGTTGTCTTTGACGCGTACGATCAGACTACGCGATGTCGATGTCGCGTGAGATCGCCGGCTGGACTGAGATTTGTCGTCGGTCATTTAATCAATCGAGTTCAGGTAACTCAGCAAATCGGCCATGGCTTGAACGCTGACTGTCTTTTCCAAGCCGTCGGGCATGAATGAAAGCCCCGTGCTACTCATGCGATCTAAGTCGATACGCTGAACGGAAACATTCGTGCCATCCGCTCGTCGAACGGTAATGCTGTTCGCCGACTCGGCCGTGATCATGCCCGTAACTTGCAGGCCATCTTCGGTCTCTAAGACATACGTCAAAAACTTTGGTTTCACTTCCCGATTGGGGTCGAGAACGTTCAGCATAATCGAAGCCAAGCCGCGTTGACGAATGCCCTTTAGATCAGCTCCCACAGCCGTACCAACATCTTCAAGCCGATGGCAGGCCGAGCAATTCTTCTTGAAGACTTGCTTACCGCGTTCGATGTTACCTTCGAGTTTCAAAGCTTCTTGATACTTGGCAACGACTTCTACCCGATTGGACTTCTTGGCACTTCCAAACAGTTTTGTGACCCGGCTTGCGAGTTGTTTGTTGGGATGCTGTTGCAACAGCTTAATTCTTGCCGGGTCAAGGTCGCCTCGGGCCACCTTGCCTGTTTCGACGGCTGTTAGCAGCGCGGTGATCCAGGAAGGTCTTGAAAGCAAGGTCTCTGCGGCTCTCGCTCTGAGGGTTGGGCTTAGTTCTCGCCAGACCATCAACAGCAGCTTGGCGACACCATCGTCATTGAATTCGGCCACCGCATCCAAAGCCGCAGCCTGAACGGGTTGTGGTTGCGAAAGCTTTAATAGGCCAGCGATCAGCTTCTCGATATCGGTGAATGTTGCCAAGCGTAGACTACGAATCGCATCGACACGGTCCTCGATCTTCGCTTTCTCATCGACTGCCTTCGTTTTCGCATCAGCAAGTATCGAGGCCAAGATGGCCGCTGCCTTGCCGCCGGCAGCTGCAAGAATTCGTTCGCGACTGCTTCCTGATTGTTTTGCGACCAGCGCCTGGACCAAAGCCTCGCTGAAGGCTTTGTCCTGATCTTGCAATCGACTGAGCGATTGCAAGATCACGCTCACTTCGCTGTTCCGATTGGCTGCGCCGATTTGACTGGCAAGCGTGATGAGAAACTTGCGACCAGACGCCGAGCGACGAAACTCGACATCGTCGTTCAAGTTTCGGAAGACGACTTCGGCACCTTGCGATAAGGAACTTTGGATCGCCAGTTGCATCCAGCGATCGTTGCCCCAGCCGTTGGCTAAGTCGGACAGTGATCGAAGAGTTGCCGCGGTTGGGGCAGCTCCAATGGAAAAGGCCAACTGATAACGCACCCATCCGTCCGGATCATTGACCATGCGCGTCCATTCAGAGCGAATCGCAGGAGACTCGGCCGCCAACTTTTCTGACAAGCGCAGTCCTTGGATGCGAACGTCGGGAAAATCATCGGTAAGCGCCGCCATCACGTCGGCTTCTCTTAGGGCTCCGTGGCCGTTTAAGCAGTGCAATGCCGTCATTCTTCCTAGGGGTGATTCCGAGGTGGCTTGCAACTTTCTCAACAAGCTGACGGCCTTCTCATCTTGACGTTGATACAGCAGGCGCGATGCCGTATCGCGATGCCAGCCGTTGGGATGCTCGATCAAGGCGACCAGTTCTTCCGTCGAGGCCTTGCTTAAGGTGGGCGGCGCGACTCGCTTGCGATCGAATTCTTCAGGAGCAATTCGATAAATGCGGCCGCGATCGTTGCCGCTGACAGCATCGATATGCTCGAAGAATTCGGGCGGCAAGAACGCGGCGCCCTCGATCAATTCGCGACACATGTCTAATGCGTACAAAGTTCCATCAGGAGCGTGCGCGAACTGCACGGGCCGAAACCAAATGTCTCGAGATGCCACGAACTCGGACTTCGCAGAATCGGCTCGAATGGCCTTCAGTCCGATTTGGTTGACAGCAGGAATCAATGCCGCTCGATAGATCAAGTTGTTGGCAACGTCGCCAACAATCAAAGTTCCGCGATCACTCTTCGGCCAAGCGTCACCGCGATAAATCGTGATGCCGGTTGCTCCCGTGAAGAAACCGAATGGCTTTCCACCCTCGGCCGAGCCGCGGAACTTGCCTTCTCGGCGAAGTCGTGTCCGCAACACACGCCAAGGTTCAGGCGGTGTGATTCGATAAAGCTTTGTGAACTTGCCATCTGGCGCGATGTCGATCGCGGCCGCGGGGGCTTGCATGTAGGGATTGCGAGCCACGTAGCGATCGTCATACATCAATGTTTGAGCAGGCACGCTGTTCGAGCAAACAAATTTGCGGCCCCAGTCGTCCCAGCTCATGCCATGTTGGCCGCCTCCCGATGTCAGTTCGAATTTGGAGAGATCGCGCGGATCAAAAATAATCCCGCGGCCTCGGACCGAGACCTTCTTATCACTGCCAGCAACGCTTACCTCACCGCCTGCCAAATTCGTCGAGAAGTGAAAACGGTTGTCAAAGTTCCAACGGATGGAATTCAAATGTGCTTCGCCTGCACGGTCTGCGCCGAAACCTGTGAAAATCAGTTTTCGGATGTCAGCCTTTCCGTCGCCATTCGTGTCTTTCATGTAGAGAAAATCGGGAGCGTCACCGACGAAGATGCCACCATCCCAGCACGCCACGGCCGTCGGATATTTCAAGTTATCCGCGAACAGAGTTCGTTTGTCGTACGTGCCGTCGCCGTCAGAATCGACAAGCCGGACGATTGAACCTTTTTGATTGAAACCATCGATGATGTAGCCGTTGTAAGGCGGCAATTGCACGACGTACATGCGGCCATCTTCGTCGATGTCGATTGCTACTGGATCTTGAATGAGCGGTTCAGACGCAACCAATTCGGCATGGTACCCTTTGTGGACTTCCAGCAGCTTCCGCGATTCCTCGGGCGACTTGCCCGGAACCCGAGGCAACTCCTTCTTGATGTCACCGAAAGGTGACTTCTTGTCAGGTGTGTCTTTGTCAGCGCACCTAGCAGCCGCGGACCACGCAAGAACTGCCATCCCAATAACCAAGACCAACGTATTCCTCATGCTGCATCCTTCAATTGATTTGCCGTAAAGCTTGAGATTCCGTGTCGTTCCCCAGTATGCACAGGCCAGCGAATCGACGCTACTCAAACGCGGAAATGGCCACTCGCCGCTAACGCAACAATGTCGGATCAGCCCAAACGGCCAGGTTGTGGCTAGATGCTGACCCCTCAGCAGCGATCGTTTGCAAGGAAAGTTTGAGTGTGTCTGATTTTGGCAATTTGACTCGGACAGCAACCGCTGCCTCGCCAGAAGCGATCGGCCTAGTGCGGTGTAGCTCTTTGCCATTCGCGAGAACAGCGAACATCACCTTGCCATCCGAGCCGGCCTTGGCGTGTAGGCCAACACGGCAACGGAACTCTTGGTAGACATCTCCGGGCGCTAGTACAAAGTCGAGCGAGAACGGTGTTCCCATTCCGTAACCCGATGAAATCTCTCCGCGCTGATTCGGAAACTCAAGCGGGTGGAGTTTTCGTTTCGCATCCATGGCCTGGTTGACCAAGAAAGGAGTTACGTAGTAAGGATGCGGAATCATGCGACCACGGAACTCAGGCAACCAATCGGCCAGCGGTTGTTCCGTCCATGTTGGCTGCTCGTCTTCGAAGCGATTCGTTGCTAAACACAAGACCGTGTAGATAACGTCTGCTGTGTGCCGAGCGTTCACCAAAGCCGCAGCGGCGCGGTGTTCATCAGCCTTACGACCGTCTCCGTGCATCACGTCTTGGATAATCGGAATGATATGCGTTCCCGCCTCTTGTCTTAGCAGTCGTTGATGCTGATAGATTCGCAAAGCCGCCTCTTTGATCGTGCGACCAAGCAATCGTGGCCGATAGGGAACGTCCGCGATTTTGTAGTTGCCCGCATCCATGATGCCGCCGGCTCCGTACAAGTAGTTGAAGCGTTCCTTGTCCTTCGGCGGTGGGATGAGAGTCTTGATTTGAAGCTCACTGACCGGGCTACTGTGTGCACCGGGGCTTCCTGGATCCTCGTTCCAATGACATAGCACCCCCAGAAACTTCATGGCTTCGTCAATCTCGTCCTTTTGAAGGCGGCCGATGATCTGATCCAAATACCAAAGCTTCGCTTTCGCACTGGGCTCGGCTGCGTTGACGTCGTGAAGAGACAAGCGAACTCCGGGTACGATGCAATAAGGGTCAAGCTCGGGTGCTTTGCGACCCGCATGCTTGTCTTGCAGAGAGGTGTAGTCTCGACACAGGCGATCCAAAGATTCCTTGCCAATCAGCTCTCGTTGCCACTTCGGCAATCTCGCCACGGCCCAGAGCCGGATCAAACGGTGGCCCTTTCCCCAGGCAAACACGTCGGATGCTGAGGTGGCAATGAACCAAATCGTGAACATTACACAAAAAAGTCGGCGACGCTCCATGATCTTCCCGATCAGCAAATGGAGTAGAAGTGGAGTCGCCGATGCCCACGGAGTTCAGGAATCCAAGAATTCGTTTGGCGACTCGAAGATTCCAATGGTCAGGCAGCCATCGGGACTATGAGCGGAGTGGATTGATCCTACCGGTCGCCAAACGTAATTGCCAGCGGTACAGACTCCGTCGTCATCAACTAAGCTGCCTTCAAGAACATAGGTTTGTTCCACGCCCGTGTGGCGATGACGCGGCAGCCGCGCGCCGGGTTGCATCCGAAACATGGCCGTAAATCCCAATCCATCAACGTCACGCCGCAATACCTTCATGGTAACACCAGCGTGGCCGGTTTCTTGCCATTCCAGATCTTCAACATTGACGTAGATGGAGTTCGGCAAATCGTCGAGCATTATTGCTTCTTTGTTACAAGTGGAACGAGACTCAATTCGGTCACTTTCCCAACTTCCATGTTGCCACCACCAACGAAAACGAGGCTCTTATTTTGCCAAGGAAGCATGCGATGAAAGAATCTGGGATAATCCAATTGGCCAACAAATTGCCATTTCTTTCCGTCTTTGGACAAGCGTTGAATCGAACCAGAAAGCGTCGAAACATACAAGCCGTCATGACAGGCAAATGCCGAAGCGCCAAAACCGTCAAGCGCCGTTCCATTCAATGAGGGACCGTTTTGCCAACTGTTCGACTGCACGTCGAAAACGTCAACCCGAGTTGTCGGGCCGCCTCGCTCTTGCATGCCGCCGATGCAATAGATTTTTCCTTTCCAAGCAGCCAACGACAACGCTCGTCGTTTGAATGGCGGTGCAGCCAAAGCTTGCCATTGGGCGTCCTTATCTCCAAGCTTCAGCGAGTAAGCTGTCGTGTGCCAAACGGAGTCTTTGCCCTTACCGGGCATGTTCCAACCGCCGGCAACGAATATCTGACCATCCGAAACAACAGCGTCAAATGACGAGCGAGGCTCCGGCAGTCCGGGTAAATCTTTCCACGTCTTCGTCTTCGGGGCAAATTGCGAGACACCCGCTTGAGACTGCAAGTCGTGATCCTCGCCCGCTTTGTTCATCGCCGTGAATCCACCGAGAGGATAAAGTTGACCCGCATGCTCGACCATCGCCAGCCCTTGCAACTTCGGCCCCTTGCCAACTTTTTTCCACTTTGATGGTTTGGGTAATTCCAATGCCCAAAGATCGTTGGATTGGCCTTGCTGCGAGTACTCGTGCGCGGAACCATAGTTGCCGCCATACAAGTAAAGCGTGTTGCCAGCGACAGCCGCTCCCAAACTTGTAATTCCTTGCGGCAACTCGGGCAGTTTATGAGTAACGGCGTCGACTTGAGCCGGCTCGTAGTGGACGGCCAATGTCGAGTAGTGACGGATCGACGCATATTTCTTGTCGTCAAGTTTGCCCGCTTTGTTTTCGATCAGACGCGCGCGGATAGAATACAGTCCATGTGAAGGCAATCGAACGCGGACGACTCCCGCTTCGTCGCTCGTCTCTTCCAGGTTCTCTTCAATTCCAGGTCCGACGATGACGACTTGGCAGCCCGGTGCTGGTTTACCCTGAAATGCCACATGAAAGACCGCGTCCTTGCCATCGATGCTTGGACTGATTTCAAACGGCAATAACTCCTTGTTGTTGACCTGTTTCCAAGTTCCTGGAAGTGAAAATGGGTAGGACTTTGCGTAGTACCGCAACAAGAACGTTGCGTCGCCTCTTGAGATGACCCCGTATTCATGTTTTAGGGCAAGTGGCTGCGAGCGCAACTTAGAAGACAGCGGACTTCGCAGCCGCTCATTGCCAACCTTCGAGAACTTCAATTCCTCGTTGCCACGCCAACCAATACTCCACGCTTTGGCTTTCGTGACCTTGTGAATCAGTTCGGAGTAATCAACGTGAGCGGCTTGTCCAAAATAAACCTCGGCGTCGCCTTTTGTTGTTTGGACGATCCAAAGAAAATGCGCTTGGGCCACGTTTGAAATCAGCAAAAACAGAATCGACGCAGGAATGATGTTTTTCATCGAAGTTTTCATTGATCTATCTCTTCGTTTTCAGGACTTCAGAAGCTGGCGTCAGCCAAAGTTAAGGCGTCGTTTTCAAGTCGAAAGTAAACGCATTCGAGTCTTCGTTACCAACGTCTGCAGTCAGTTTACTGCGGAAATTGTATTCGGCGGGGATATCAACTCTCTTCGTGTCCACAAACGTCGTCTCATCTCCCGCGCGTTCTCCTTCAAACTCTTCGAGTTCGGCAAGTTCCGGGTGGATCTCAACACGAGCACTTCCTGGCAAGGGCCCATTTTCTTTCGTGATACTGAACGCTCCATCTTCGATCAGGGCGCTTGACTTAACTTTCCCTTTCCCTTGATCGCTCACAAAAATGATGCGGGCTCGCGATAGGGGTTGGCCGTCCAATGTCACTTTGCCCGAAACAGCAACTCGGTCGCCTCGCTCGTCAACGCTCGAATCGGCGCATCCGGCGATAAGTAGTATAGAAAAAATCAATGATGTATTTGTAATGAAACGCATTCGTATGTCTCCAGTTTTGATGATAAATTCGTATATGCCCTGCGGCCCAATGAGGTCAACGAATCGCCAAAGGCGCTTCTTGATGGAGAATGTGTCAGAAACGGTTACCTGATCTCCCCACATTCGCGTGACCTCAGATGCACGACAGAAAGCATGTTCGTCGTGCAACGCAGTTGGGCATCTGCAAGCAAACGGAATTCAGCTAAGTGACTTCATTCAGCTAAGTGACTTCGAAACTTCGATGAAGCCTGAGCAACCTAACGGAGAGAGAACCGCAAGAGTACGCTTGCGGAACTCCCCCCGTTTAAGGTGGTCACTTCCACTTATGAATTCTTAACTGTTGTGTTGGATTGGCTAGAATTCGCCGCGAGTAATCGGCTCGCCGTTATCTCGCGTTGCCAAAGCGTCCAACAGGTCGGCATCGATGTGCTCGGACATGAATTTGACCGTGCCATCGGCAAACAGAAAATGGGCTCCGCCTTCGTGATCGCTTCGCCATGTCGTTCGATTGGCGACCGTGTTCACATTGAAGTCACCCGAGGTGTGGCCAAGGGAGACGCCGGGATATCCTGGCGCCCAACGGTGTCCGCCCCAACGCGTTTGGCCGGCCAAGGACGGACAAGTGAAATTGGACCACAGGTAATCTTCCAATTGATAATTGAATTCACCACACATAATCGTACTGGACAGGCCATCCTTGATATCACGGAACTTGACCGGAACGGCCGCCGTGAATCCCGCATAGCCTTGGAAAAGTCCGTCGCTACGAAAATGACTTGTTCCCATCGAGCCACCATAGCTGGCTGCGGCTCCAGGTTCGTTGCAACCGGCTTGAGGAACGCCGCGAGGCAACGTCATTTCCGGACACAAATAAACCGGAAGAATCCGAGTGATCGCATCGGTGTTGTCCGCGTGCGAATAGGATACGTCGAAATTGTAAATGTTTTGAACCGCTACTTGATCCAAGTAAGGCAGGATGGCGACAAATGGCCCGTAAATCCGCGAGTTTGTACCCATCGGCAACGAACGCTGCGACTCGTGATAGTTATTCATCGCCAACCCGATTTGTTTCAGGTTGTTCTTGCATTGCGAGCGTCGCGCGGCCGAACGTGCTTGTTGTACTGCTGGTAGCAACAAAGCAATCAAGATCGCGATGATCGCAATCACGACGAGTAGTTCAATCAGGGTAAAGCCACGTTTTCGGTCCGCTGCACGAGTTGGTAACGCAATTTGGTCACGAAGTCTCATTAGACTTTCCTCCAGATCAGGGGGGACACGTAGAGAGCAAAACACGTGGCTAGCTGATGCTGGCAGAAAAGGCTCGCAAGCAGGCTTCGTTGGTAACGGCAACATGCCGTCAATGCATACTTAGTTGTGAGTATAAAATGCACCGTTCGCGGATTGCCCAGATGCGCTGATGACAATCCGCGAAACGGTTGCAAGGGAGTTTCATTTATGTTCGGACCAATCAGGATTCGATTGGACCGTTCGTCGAGTTAACTCTTCGCTGCAGGCGACGACACCGTCCCAGCAACTGGCTGTCTCAAAAACATTTCGCAGATTCTGTAAGCACGAAGAACAGCAGACCTTTGTCAGATCACTGTTGATCAATTGCCCTACCAACTGCATCGCGTCACTGTACCGTTGGAAGTGACACAACGCCGCCGCCAGTGAAATTCGAAACTCGGCATTATCGGGAGCTAGGTTGATGGCACGGCGAGCCGCTGCCTCGACCTGAGAAAATGGAGCTTTCAGTCGCCCCATGTAAAAGCTCAGATGAAACCACGCCTTGGCATCTTCAGGGGCAGCCACCACGGCACGGCGGGAAAGTTGCCACGCGCCAGGATAGTCGTTGACGCGATCGAGCATTTCCGCAGCCTTCAACAATGCCGCGGTACTCAACTCTTGCTGCTCCTTAATAGGTTCCAGCAGACCAATCGCCAATTCTTGTTTACCGTTTTCAATGTAACAATGAGCCAAATCAATCTGAGACTCGACAGCCAATGGGACTAACATTTGAGCTGACTCGAGTGCCTGTTGAGCAAGCTCAAATTCTCGACCAGCCGTTAGTGCCTGACCAATTTCCTGGTGCAAAGCTCCATCAAAAGGCGATTCCGCGAATAACTCACGACACTTTTGAGCCGAAGGCGTTAGCTCTTTTGACGGCTCAATCTGGGGCTTGCCATCCGTTTGCTTATGTGATGCCGAATCCATGCTACTTCCCTAAATGATTGTAATGTCGTTATTTGTGGCGATTGATTTCGTTGGAATGTGCTAAAAAGCAATTCGATCAACCCGGCCCACGGTTGACATTGAGACTCAATCTCAATAACTTAACAACTCGAGACGAGAAGAGCAAGGGTGGTCACAGGAGAAAACTTGTGAAATTCAAAATTGAGACACGGGCATCACAATGAATCAGCAAACGCCGAAAGAAAACGACGCCTCGGAATCAGGCCAAAGTGCCAGCGTCCGTCAGATCAAAGCGGAAGAGCTGTTCGGACCGCACAATCAAGTCTTGATCGAACATCGCGGCGAGATTTACACGCTGCGAATTACTAAGAACGATAAGCTGATTCTCAATAAGTGATCGCTATCATTGTCGTAGCCGAGACTCGCCAAATCATGTTCGCGCATCTACACACGCGAGAAGATCGAGTTCTCGACGACACCCGTGCTGTCGCCGAACGTGTCGACTTGGACGCCCATTGAGCGGAGGATGCTTAGATAGACGTTGGACATGCGCGTGTCGCCGTCTTGCCAGTACTGGCCGTGCTTCAGGCCCAAATTGTTGCCGCCGGCGATAAGAGTTGGCAGGTTCTTCGGGTAGTGAGTTGTGCTGGCACCGCTGCCGAACAGGATGATGCTGTTGTCCAAGACACTGCCTTCCTTGTCCTTCAATCCGTCAAGCCGTTTGAGGAAAGTGGCCAGTTGCTCGCTCAGGAAACGATCGTACTTGGCGAACTGCATCTGCCCATCCTTGTCGCCCGCGTGAGACAGGCTGTGGTGCGTTCTGGTCAAACCCAACTTCAACGGAAACGTGTCGCTGATGCCCATGCCATCTTCACGGTTGAGCATGAAGGCGACGGAACGCGTGATGTCGGCGTCGAAGGCCAAGGCGATCAAATCGAACATGTTGCGATAGTACTCGGCCGGTTCGCCTTCGGATGTCGCATCGAGGTTTAAGTGCGAGTAATCTTGCTTCTTGAGCGGGATGTCGATCCACTTCTCAGACGCGATCAAACGCGACTCGACCTCACTCAGTGAAGTCAGATATTGATCCATCTTCTGCCGATCGGACTTGCCCAGCTTCTTGTTAAGAGAACGAGCACTCTCGAGGACGGCGTCGACCAGTTTGATTCGCCGCTTCAATTGATCGCGTTCTGATTCGAGGGACTCGCGATCGCCGCGGAACAAGCGATCGAAGATTCGGCGCGGATTGTTCTCGGCGGGGATCGGCTTGCCTTCGATGGTGTAAGAGATCGTGCCGGTTCTCGACAAGAAGCCTGTGCCGGCATCAACGGAAAGCACCAATGATGGCTGACGGCAGAATTGTTTCGTGTGCAACGCCACCATTTGGTCCAAGCCGACCGAGTTGTAATTCGCACGATTCGGATTGTGCAGCGGTGCTCCGGTCAGCCACATGTCCGAACAGACATGCGGATCGGCTTTGGGGCCGTTGGGGTGATACAGGCCGCCCATGAAGCTGACGTGTTTGCGATATGGGCTCAGCGGTTCGGTGGACTTACCGAAGACGAAGTTGCCTTGTTCGTCCTTCTTTCGAGGGAACCAACTCCACTCGTCAATCTTGTGTCGTTCGCGCGGAAGTGACATTCCGTTCGCTGTGTAAAGAGCACAGAATCGTCGCGGCACAGCCTCGGCAACTTCCGCCCCCATGACGTCCAACACTGGCAAGGCCAACGTGGCTCCGGCGACACCCTTCAGGACAGCTCGACGATCAAGTTTGATATTGGTCATGGGGTAGGCTTTAGGTTGTGGGTGTATCTTCCGTAGCCTGACTCTCTGAGTCGGGCAATCACAGGCCCGACTCAGAGAGTCAGGCTACGTGAAACGATCATTTCTCAAGAAACATCGGACTCTTGACCACAAAACGGATCATGTCCTGCATGCGATATTCTTGAGCCTTTAATTCTACCGACTTTTCCTTGAGGAACTCAATCTCATTGTATGTCAGGTCGCGACCAATTGCGTATGCGGTCAAATGTTTCATGAAGCTGAAGGCCACTTGGTCGATGCGTTTCCTCGCGAAATATTGTTTTAGTTCGTTGACGCTGGCGACCTCGGTCTTGTCGGGCAAGGTCGAGCGGGCGTCGACTTTCTTGTCGTTCTTGAACAATCCGCCGGCATCGAATGCCTCGAACGGAACTCCCCACGGGTCGATTCCCGAGTGACACTTTGCACAACCCGGTTGATTGCGGTGTCGCTCTAATCGCTCGCGGAGGGAAAGATGCTTTGTGTCCTCATCCAACTCGGGCACGTTTGGCGGCGGTGGCTCTGGTGGCTCGGCGACGATCTTGCGAGCGACCCAGGCACCGCGTTTGACGGGATTTGCCTCGCGGCCGTCGGAAAGTCCCGACAGGATGCTGGCCTGCGACAAAACGCCGCCTAGATTCTGGTTATCGTGTTTAATGGCAACGAACTTAAACCCGCTTTCGGTGCGATCGCCAAGTCCGTAGTAGTTGGCAACGACCTCGTTCGCGACGATGAAGTCCGATTGGACCAGGTTCCGCAACGGGAGGTCATGCCGAATTAAGTGCTCGAGGAAACGCACGGGTTCTTTTCGCAGCTCGACTTTGGCGTCGCGAGTCAACTTGGGATAGCGTTTGCGATCGATCTCGACGACATCGAACTTGTCCAGGCTGAGCCATTGCGAGCCGAATTCGCTGGTGAATTGTTCGAAGCGAGGGTCCTTGATCATGCGTTCGATTTCAGAATCGAGCGACTTGGCCAACTGCCCGCGATCCGCCAGCGCCAGCGTTTTGGAATCCGGCGCCGCATTCCACAGGAAGTAAGACAACTTAGACGCCAGCTCGTGCGAGTCGAGCGGTTCCGGCTTTGGCGTCTCGCTGCTTTCAATCAAGAACAGAAACTGCGGCGAAGTCAAAATCACCAAAATCACATCTTTAATACTCTGACGAAGATCGCCGCCGTTGCTGAAGGACTCTTTCCATATTTTGACCAGCGTCGCTTCTTCTGCTTGTGTGATCGGGCGACGGTAAGCTCGCGTCGCGAACGCTCGAATGATCTCGCGTGCGTAGACTGGCGGGTCGCCTTTGTGATCGGATTCGATGAAGATATTGCTGTGTGATGCAGGCGGCCACGTCTCGTAAAACGGGCCTTCGAAATCAATTGAGCTAACTCGCAGTCGCGGTCGATCTCGACCGTCGGTGTATTCGCAGCGAACACCAATCTCGCGGATTCCGTCCAAGTAATTGACGTTGTCTTCCTCGACATCAGGATTGGGATAGTTCGCGATCGCGCCATCGAAGACGAATTCCTTGAGTTCACCCGAGTCGACGACCACGGGTTGAGCGACACGCATCATGGTGCTTCCGCAATCTCGACGAAAGCCGACATGGACGCCAAGCTGTGGGTTTCGCTTCTCAAACGCGACAAACTGCTTTGCCAGCTCGTCAGAATTGTCGAGTCGCGTCAGAATCAGCTTCGACAGCTC
>PBMZ01000059.1 GCA_002722955.1 Planctomycetaceae bacterium
AGCTTCGCAGGGAAAGCCGTCGATGGCTTGCCTTCGATCAAGAAGATGGCAAGCTCCGACTCCAAGTCCCTTCAAGTGAGCGCGGCCTTCCCAGGCAAGGTCGGTTCGGGCTTCACGGAAGTCGCCGTCCGCCGCAAGCCTCAATACGTGCTGACCGCTACGTCGTCGCCAGTGATTTCCACACGCGCTGGCCTCAGCGGCGTCTTTCGTAAGCCTGGAGAAGTTCACTCCTGCAAAATCGCAACAACTCGCGGCCGTCGACTTCGCATTCGCGACGTCAGCCGCTCAAAGGGCGCACCCGCGCTGATAGCGATGCTCGTCCAAAACGATGTCGGCCGAGAACTGGCATCCTTGCGGAGAGGGGGAACCGTCGGCAGCGAACTTCTCTGGACCGTGAAAGGTGACGGCGAGTTCACTTTATTACTATCAGAACTCAACGGCCGCGGCGGCTCCGAGTTTGCGTATCACGTTGAGATTGAAGAAGTCACACCCGGCTTTGAATTGACGGCCGAGTTGGACAGTTCGATCTTGCCGCAAAACGGCTACGCATTGTTAAAGGTCACCGCCAAGCGAAATCAATACAACGGTCCGATCGCATTGAATGTCGTTGGTTTGGGCGATGTTGAATTGCGAAACCAGGTGATCGCCGAAAAGAAAAACGACACGCGACTGAAGATTTACGTCCCGGCGAAAATGCAGCCCGGTCAAACGCGCGGCGTCGAAGTGATCGGAACCGCCACAGTCGACGGCCAACGGGTCGAACGTCGAGCCTCCACGTTGGCCGCGAATCGGAAACAGATTCCTCAAACACCGTTTCCGCCCAGCGACTTGAATGGTTTGATCGCCGCCAGTATTGGGCCGGAGATACCCGACTTCTTCGGGCTCAGCCTAGACGGCGGCCGCATGTATTTTCCTCGTTTGGTTGGCGAAGTGTATTTCACCGTACGGGTGAAGGATCGAGCCAATGGATTCAAGTCCCCCGTCAACATTCGCATCGAGGACTTGCCGCCCGGATTCAGTGCCGGTGGTGGCGAGAGCCCTGTCAGTCGCAGCGAGAACAATGAATACCGTTTCCTGTTGCGAGGCCCAACGAACTTAAACGCTCAAACGGCAACAGTACGAATCGTTGCCGAGGCCAGCTTCAAAGGACAGACCAAGGAATTCGAATTGGAAAAGGTCCAGTTGGCGGTCATCGATCCGCTTCAAATCAAGGCTGAGTTCGTCGGCCCGTTGAAGCCCGGCAGTCGAGGCCAACTGAAACTCATCGCCCGCCGTTTTGTTCCTCGCGCTGGCGGTGACAAGAAAGAGATCAACGTGCAGTTGGAAGCACTTCAGCAATACTTCAAAGTTCCATCAACAGTGACGATCCCGGCCGGCAAGAGCGAGACCTCGGTCGAAGTCGTTGTTGGCGAGAAGTTACCGTCAAAGACAGTTGTCATCACTGCACAAACAATCGTTGGAGGCGAAGAAGTCAAAGCTTCAGGGACGCTGGCAATTTCGTCACAGTGAAGCAACGTAGCCATCACTCTCCGAGTGATGAGCCTTGCGAGTTACACACTATCCAAAAGAAACCATTGCGATTTGCAAAGCGTCATACGAAGGCTCGTCTCTCGGAGAGAGACGGCTACTTTAGCCAGACTTGGGAGTTAAATGTTCCGTTTCGCTATCACAATCTCCTGCATCCTCATCACAATCAACGCTGTGGCGGCTGATTCTGTGAAGAGCCTTGACGTCTTTCCGGACAAGTTGACGCTTGACTCAACACGCCGCGCGGTTCGTTTGATTGTTTCCGCCGAGACCAACGACGGCTCAACAATCGACGTCACCCAATCGGCCAAGTTCACCGTTCAAGGCGACGCAGCGAAAATTCGGGGCAACCAAATTGTTGCCAGCGCCAATGGCACGGCAAAGGTCATCGTCGAACTCAGCGATCGAACAATCGAAGTGCCGGTGACCGTCAAGCTGCGACAGTCCGATCCTGTTTCGCTGCGGAATGAAGTGCTGCCGATTCTTTCTCGACAAGGCTGCAGTTCTGGCGCGTGTCATGGTTCGCCGAAAGGTAAGGGCGGTTTCCGTTTGTCATTGCGCGCTTTCGATCCTAGCATCGACGAGCTTACGCTGCGGAATGAATATTTCGCCAGAAGAACAAACGTCCTCGATCCCGACACAAGCCTGATCCTGAGAAAGCCACTCACCGAAGTTCCTCACGCTGGCGGGCAGCGATTGAAGAAAGGTTCAACGTCTCATCAGTTGCTCCGGCAGTGGATTGGTGAGGGTACGAAGCTGGACGGCCCGAACACGGCGACTTGCCAAAGTATCACGATCTTTCCGCCGTTGGGTCGAGAACTCAATCAAGCTCACCCAGGTCAGCACTTCGTTGTACTAGGAAAATTCTCAGACGGGATGCTTCGAGATGTCACGGACTTGGCCGTGTTTACGAGTTCTGACACGGGAATCGTTGATGTCGACGAAAGCGGAGTCGCTCGGCGCGCGGATCAGTCTCGCGGACAAGCGGCGATTACCGCTCGATATCTGGAGCACATGGCGACCAGCTTTGTCGTCTCCGTACCGGACATTGAAGGATTCCAGTGGCCTAACCCGACCGAAGCGAACATTGTCGACTTGCACGTCAATCGGAAGCTCAAGCAGCTTCAGTACGTACCATCCGCGAAGACGACCGATGCCGAGTTCTTACGCCGCGTGTCGCTTGACGTGACTGGGCTGCTGCCAACACCCGAGCGAACTCGCAAGTTTTTGGCTGACAAGTCGAAAGATAAACGAGCCAAGCTGATTGACGAGTTGCTCGAAACTCCCGAACACGCCAAGTTCATGGCACTGAAGTGGGGAGACGCGTTGCGGATTCGCAGTGCCGCTGTTTCATCTCCGGGCGTGTTTAAGTACCACCGTTGGCTAGTTCGTGCGTTTGCGAACAACTTGCCCTATGACCAATTCGCTCAGCAATTGCTGACGGCTAGCGGTAGCACGTTCGAGAATCCAACGGCCAACTATTATCGCACAGCGGCCTCAACGAATGATTGCACGGAATCGACGGCGCAAGTTTTTCTCGGCGCGCGGCTTGAATGTGCTAAGTGCCACAACCATCCGCACGAACGTTGGACGCAAGACAACTATTACGGCTTGGGCTCTTTCTTCAATCGAATTCAACGCGACACAACAGAACGCAAGGACGAGGTCTTCGTCTCCGTCGCCGATCGCGGCGAGGTGACTCAACCGCGAACCGGTCGCACCATGAAACCGTGGCTTCCAGGTACGGGCGAAGTCGACATTGCCGACGGCACTGACAGAAGGACCGTTTTTGCTCAATGGTTAACCAAGGCCGACAATCCTTACTTCGCGCACGTCGAAGTGAACCGGTTGTGGAGTTTCATGATGGGCCGCGGCATTGTCGAACCAATCGATGATTTCCGCGAATCCAATCCGCCATCGAACGCCGAGTTGCTCAGCGCACTCGCCGCCGACTTCGTCAAACGCGGCTTCGACCGACGGCACACTTTGCGAACGATCTTGAACAGTGAAACGTACCAACGGCAATCCAAGCCAACGCCTCAAAACGAATCCGACGATCGTTACTTCTCGCATTACACTCGGCGATTACTTTCGGCGGAACAGTTGTTGGATGCGATCTGCGATATCACAGGCGTTGAAGAACAATTCAGCGGCTTGCCTGGGGGAACTCGAGCCACCCAACTTCCGAGCCCGGACTTTGGTAAGGAATTCCTGAAAATCTTCGGCCAACCAGAACGCAAATCGGTCTGCCGCTGCGAGCGTTCGGATGACATGAACTTGTCCCAAGCGCTGCAGATATCGAACGGCTCGTATGTGGCCGGCAAGCTGGACAACGGAAACAACCGCATTCGCCAGTTGCTGAAACAGAAGAAACCGCTCAAACAAATCGTCGAGAACTGCTACTTAGCCGCCTATTCTCGCTTTCCCACAGCGACCGAAGTCCGTACCTTCGAGGAGTTCACCAAATCTCGAGGCGGCTCGCTGGAAGAGCAGCTCGAGGATCTACTGTGGGCGATCATCAACTCGAACGAGTTCTTGGTGCAGCATTAAGCCAACCGACTTTGGTTGCGACTCGCTCCTCATGATGGCCCACACTCTGAAATGAGTGAAGAGGGTTATTTATGAGAATCTCGCTGATCCTGATTGCCATTCTTTCGACAGTCGCCGCCGCGAACGCTCAGCCTCAACCAGCCCAAAGACCGCCGGAGCCCAAGAGCCCCGTCGATGCGAAGATGTCGTTCGATTATTTTCAAATCGCCAGCGGTTACAAAATCGAATTGGCGGCCAGCGAGCCGAACGTTGTCGATCCAGTGGCTGTCCGATTTGACGAAGCCGGTCGCATGTGGGTTGTTGAGATGCGTGATTATCCCAATGGGCCAAGTGCCGGCCAGCCGCCGATGTCTCGAATTAAGGTGCTCGATGACAAAGATCACGATGGCTTCTACGAAACATCGACTGTGTTTGCCGACAAGCTGTTATTCGCCACCGGACTTCAACCTTGGAAAGGTGGCGTCATCGTCACGATGGCGGGTGAAGTTGCTTACATGAAGGATACCGATGGCGATGGAAAGGCAGATCACCGAGAAAAGTGGTTTACCGGCTTCGCGGAAGACAACCCGCAGTTGAGAGCCAATCATCCCACCTTGGCGCTTGATAATCATGTCTATATCTCGAACGGATTGCGTGGTGGTGAAATCTTGGACCACCGCTCGGAAGGGCGAATTCCCATTCCGCTTCGAGGTATGGATTTTCGATTTGATCCCAGGTCAGATCGATCCGAAGCGGTCACGGGTGTTGGGCAATTTGGACTGACATTCGACAACTATGGGAACCGCTTCGTCTGCAGCAATCGGAATCCATGCAAACAGATCGTCATCAAGGATCGCTATTTGAAACAGAATCCGTTGGCGGCGATTCCGACTTTGGTCAATGATGTCAGTCCAGCAGGGGATAGTTCTCGGATCTTCCCGATTAGTCGGGCGTGGACGACATCGAACTTGCATGCTGGGCAATTCACCGCTGCTTGCGGTGTGACCATTTATCGCGGCGATTTGATGCCCTCGATGACTGGCAATAGTTTCACGTGTGATCCCACCGGAAATTTGGTCCATCGCGACATTTTGAAGCTTGCCGGTGCCACCTACACATCAAAGCCAGCTCATGATGGTTTCGAGTTCCTGGCGTCGACCGACGAATGGTTTCGGCCAGTCAACATGGAGAACGGTCCCGATGGAGCCTTGTACGTTGTCGACATGTACCGCGCCGTGATTGAACACCCAAGGTGGGTGCCCGAGGAACTCAAGAATCGTCCCGATGAACGATACGGCGATGACCGCGGTCGGATTTATCGTGTCATTCCGGTCAAGGGTCAGCGGCGTCAGCATTCGTCGTTGGCTGGCCAGTCGCCCAAAGAACTGGTTCAGCTGTTAGATCATCGCAATGCTTGGCATCGAGAAACCGCGGCAAGACTGTTGATTGAACAAAGAGATCACGGTGCAATTCTCCTTGATTTGAAGAAGCTGGCGCTCGCTGCATCTACACCGATTGGCCGAATTCGCACGCTGTGGTTGCTCCACGCAATCGATCAGCTCGATCCAAAGACGCTGTCTTGGGCAGCCGGCGACTCGAATTTCCGTGTTCGGCAACAGGTCGTTGCACTCGCCGAGCTTCAATCGTCGAAAGTTTCCGTTGCACCGAAGGCGAGTTCGTTGATTGGTTTTCAACAAGCCCTCTATTTCGCGGCGGAACAGAAATCAGAATTGCAGGTGCTATTTAGTATAGCGCAACAAAGCATCGATGATCCCTGGACTCAACGGGCGTTGCTGCTTGCCGTTGGCAAACAGGCGGGAGCGTTGGCGACTCAATTGTTGAACGAATCCGAAAACACTGGTGATGGAAGCTTGCTTGTCGCGTTGGCGGATCAAACCAGCCGATCACCTGACAAGCGACTGCAAAAGCAATTGCTTCAAGCCATCGTCGACCACAAGGGTGAGCTAAGCCTGCAGCGCAGATTGCTGATCGCAATGATCCGGCGACTGCCGTTGTTAAAGGTCACAGGGGCTGCGGAAGACGAACGCCTGCGTGATTCTGTAATTGCGATCTTCGAGCGTGCCATTCAAACGGCGAAAGATGCGTCTGCAAAGAGTGAAACGCGTTGTGAAGCCATCGGATTGGCGGCCTATCACACGGATTCTGTTGATGCTCTTCAACAGTTGACAGTGGATCAGGACCAAGCTGTTCGATTGACCGCGATCAACGCGCTATCCAGAAAGAATGCGGTGGCGTCGTGGAAAGAATTGCTCAAACGATTCCCATCCGATTCCCCCGCCATCCGCCGAGCCGTCGTGAACGCGATGATCTTGCGTCCGGAACGGACTGAACTCTTGCTCGACGAAATCGAAAACAAACGGATTAAGGTGGCCGAGTTGGATCGTGGACAAACCAACCGGCTACTTAGTCACAACGATGCAAAGTTGGCCGCGCGAGCCAAAGTCTTGCTATCGAATGCGATCCCCGCCGATCGACAAAAGGTGCTTGCCGATTACAAAGCGGCCCTTCAACTGCAGGCAAATCCAGTTCGCGGGCGAGATGTCTTTAAGAAGAATTGTTCCGTGTGTCATCGCATTGGTGACATTGGCGTTGACGTGGCTCCCAACATTTCTGACTCTCGAACCAAGCAGCCTCTCCAAATCCTCACAGACGTGATTCAACCCAACCGAGCAATCGACAACAACTACGTCAGTTACGCCGTTCGCACGGAAGACGGCCAGTCGTTAACGGGCATCCTGACCTCGGAGACAGCAACATCGATCACACTGAAACAACAAGAGGGCAAGGTCACGACACTCTTACGCAGCGACATCGAACAGCTCCGATCAACGGGAGTCTCGTTGATGCCCGAGGGGTTGGAAAAGAACATCTCGCACCAGGATATGGCGGATCTGGTTTCGTTCATCAAGAATTGGCGCTACTTGGATGGGAGAACACCGTTTAAGAAGTAGCGACCACAAACGTGTCCATGCATCAACACAACTCATGCTAAGAAGAAGACAACATGGAAGCATGGCGAAAAGCAATCATCACGGGTGATGTCGATCAAGTCAAAGAATTCATTGATGACGGGATCGACGTGAATCAACTCATTGAGCAAGCGGCGGACGATGATCGTGTGCCGCCGATTGTTCTGGCCGCAATCGTTGATCAATTCGAGGTCGCCAAGCTGCTGGTCGAATCTGGTGCCGATGTGAATCAGACCGTTCGGTTGCCGGTACAGCCAAAGGAAGGTTGGTCGTATTCACAAGATTCGGCTTTGATCAACGCCGCCGCGCGAGAGAACGCGGAGTTCGTGAAGTTCTTGGTTCAGGCTGGAGCCGACATCAACTATTGTTCGCAAATTCGCGACAGCCCTTTGTACAACGCGATTTCTAGCGCCGAGAGCAAGTGAGTGTTGCCGGTTGTGAAGTTCTTACTCGACCAAGGCTGCGACCCGCTGCTGACTCCATCCGGCCGCAATTTGTTGAGCAGTGCGGCTTGGAACAAGTATGCACGAGGAGTCATCACCGAGTTGATTTCGCGCGGTGCGGACCCGAACGCCGTCGATTCAAGAATTGGAGCCACGCCGCTGATGCGCGCTATAGACGATGGCAACGCTCGCGCGATCGAAGAGTTTTTGGCGGGCGGTGCCGATCCGAATCTGCGCTGGCCCAAGTCTAACCTGGATTGTTCTGAGATGACCGCGGTTGAATACGCGACAAAAGAGAAAAAGAAGAAGATCATCGAGTTGCTAGAGTCCGCGCCAACACCGGGTACATCCAAACCAGCAAAGGCCGCGAAGCCGACATCGACCAGCAAGCGGTTGCCAACGATGGCCGCTTCATGGAAACGGCTGAGCAAGCATTTGGAAGAGTCCCACCCCGACATGTTGGAGTCGTTGAACGGCGGAGCAACCGAGGCTCAACTTCGTGAGCTGTCACATACTGACATCCGAGTGACCAAAGAGGTCAAGGACCTGCTCTCTCAGCATAATGGCCAATCCGACTCCGCTTGCTTGATTCGATTGGAGTCCAAAGACGAGCAATTCCGACTTCTCACCACCAGCGAATCTTTAGCGGAGTGGAAGATATGGCAAGAACTGAACGAAGACGGTGACTTTGAAGACCTAGAAGCAACCGTCGATGCTGGCGTACGCGATTGTTGGTGGTATGCCAAGTGGCTCCCGATCGCCAGCAACGGCGGCGGTGATTGCGTGTGTGTTGACTTCAGCCCCGCGAAGGGCGGCAAGCAAGGGCAAGTCATCACGGTGTGGCACGAAGAAGGCGAACGCAACATCGTCTTCGCGTCCGTCCGTGAGATGTTGGCGGAAGTGACCGAGTACTGGTGCGGGCAATAATATTCAATGCGATCTAGAAGCCCGGCTTTTCAAAAAAGCCGGGCTTCTGTCTTCAACCAGGGCTTCTTTCGCGTACGACCAAACCACGTGGAATTGTACCTTCATCGAAGCCCCTGTTATCATGGATTCCCACATTCAACCACGATGACAGGTTCTTCAAATGCGCCAGCTATTCGTTCTCGCACTTTTTATTTCGCTGCCAACACAACTTCTTGCCGCCGAGCCAGATCGCAAGGGGCTCGATTTCTTCGAGGCGAAGATTCGACCGATGTTGGTCAAGCATTGCTACGAATGCCATTCGGCTGGCGCCGCCACGAAGAAGAAGTTGAAAGGCGGGCTCTTACTAGATTCCCGGGACGGCGGACGCAAGGGGGGCGAAAGCGGTGCGGCGATCGTGCCTGGAAAGCCTGGCCAGAGCCTTTTGATTAGCGCACTCAATCATGAATCATTAGAGATGCCGCCAAAGGGCAAGTTGCCGGACGAGATCATCGCTCACTTCGAAAAATGGATCGAGATGGGGGCTCCTGATCCGCGTGACGGTGTCACCGTTGTGGCCTCATCTCAAATCGATATCGAAGCCGGTCGAGAACACTGGTCCTTTCGGCCGTTGATTTTTCCCGCTGTCCCGAAGATCAAAGACGTCAAGTGGGCCAGAACAGACATCGACCGCTACATCCGTCACGAGCAAGAGGCTGCGGGAGTTTCGGCGAACAACATAGCGGCGCCGCGAACGTTGATTCGTCGAGCTTACTTCGATTTGATCGGGTTACCGCCGAAGGTTGAAGACGTCGAAAAGTTTGTGGCCGAGTACTCAAAGAATCCCGATCAAGCTTACGGCAAGCTCATTGACAGTTTGCTCGAAAGCGATCATTACGGTGAACGCTGGGCACGTCACTGGCTTGACGTCGTGCGTTTTGCCGAGAGCAATGGCTATGCGTTCGACGGCGATCGCCCCAACGCTTGGCATTATCGAGACTTCGTCATCCGCGGCCTCAATGAAGACATGCCGTACGACCAATTCGTTCGGCTTCAGATCGCCGGCGATCTGCTATCCAACGTCAACGTGAAGACGACCGACGAGTCGCGCCGGACGATCGAGTACTTGGCGGCAACCGGTTTCTTGGTGGCTGGGCCTTACACTACGCAGCCAACTCAGAAAGAACGCGAACGCAGCCGGTACGAGCAGCTTGACGACATCATCAGCACCATCGGCACATCGCTGTTGGGATTAACCGTCGGGTGTAGCCGTTGCCACAGTCACAAGTTCGACCCGCTGCCTCAATTCGATTACTACCAAATGGCTTCGTGTTTCGCCGACGTCGGATTTTCGAACACGGGCGTGAACAACAAACCGGAAGAGTACAACAAGGCCAAAGCCGCCTTCGATGCTGCTCACACACCGCTTGTGAAGGCTCGGACCGAGTATGAACAGAAGCAGCTCCCGAAACAGTTCGAGCATTGGTTAGCAAATCGCCAAGACACACCCGCGCCGAAAACAACAACCGTTAAGCTGCAATCTTGGCAGCACATTGGTCCGTTTGTGGGCGAGAGTTTCGAGGCTGCGTTCAAGGAAGCCTTCGAACCTGAAAAGGCCGTCGACCTGAAAGCCACCTATCAAGATGGCAAGCTGAAGTGGACTCCGCAACCGACATGGAAAGACGCGACCGTCCATAACACGCTCACTGGCACGAACGCGGCGAACTACATTTATCGCGTGATTGAATCGCCCGAGGACCAGGCGTTGGCGCTGTCTTTAGGTAGCGACGATGCAATCAAGGTTTGGGTGAACGGCAAGGAAGTCCTCTCGAAGCTCATCGGTCGTGGCGCTGCTGCCGATCAGGAAAAGTTGCAAGTGCCCCTCAAGAAAGGGCAGAACACTCTGTTGATGAAGATTGTCAACGGCGGTGGCCCGTCAGGGTTTTACTTTTCGGCGACGTCGCTAAGTAACACGAGCATCGAAGGCATCGCCGACTGGCATCACATCGGTCCGTTCGGTGCGAGCGACTTTAACAAGGCATTCGATACTGTATTCGCTCCTGAAAAGGACACGGCTCTCGATCAAACTTACCAAGACGGCAAGTTGAAGTGGACTCCGCAACCTGATTGGAAAGACGGAGTCGCTCACAACGACAAGTTGACCGGCACCAACTGTGCAAACTACTTGCTACGGAGTATCGAATCGAAAGCCCACCGTGTCTTGAACCTTTCACTGGGAAGCGACGACGGCATCAAGCTGTGGGTCAACGGTCGTCAGGTCTTGACGAAGAAAGTCGGAAGGAATGTCGCAAAAGCCGGCCAAGAAAACGTCACCGTACAACTCGCCGCGGGCAAGAACGAAGTGCTGATGAAGATCGTCAACGGCGGCGGCAAGACGGGCTTTTACTTTGCTGCCAGCATTGGTCAGCCACCGAAAGATGTCGCCACGATCTTGGCGTTGGCGGCGGATAAGCGAAACGCGAATCAGAAGAAGCGGCTGGATGACTGGCACAAGGGCTACGATTTGGAATGGCTTCGTTTGAATCAAGCCGTCGTGCGTCACGACACCGAGAATCCCAAGCCCGATTTGACGAACGTGTTCGCTGCCCGAGTTCGCGGGACGACTTACCAGTTCGGCGAAGATACCTACAAGGTCTATCATTTGCGTCGAGGCAATTCCGACAATAAAGAAGACTTGGCAACACCGGGCTTCTTGAAAGTTTTGATGACAGCCGACCAGCAAGAAAAGCGTTGGTTGGCTGAAGAATCAGATGCGAACAAACTGCGACCGGGACGACTCGGCCTAACCGATTGGCTGACGGACGTTGATCAGGGAGCAGGACACTTGCTGGCGCGTGTCATTGTCAATCGGCTCTGGCACCATCATTTTGGCCGTGGCATCGTCGCAACAACCAGCGACTTCGGCACGCGCGGCGAGCGACCGTCGCATCCCGAGTTACTTGATTGGCTGGCTGCCGAATTAGTCCGCAATGATTGGAAGCTGAAATCCATTCACCGCTTGATCATGACAAGCGCCACTTACATGCAAGGCAGTGGCACCACGGAATCGGGAGAGCAGCATGACCCGGAGAACTTACTTCTTTGGCGCCGCGGCTCGCGTCGTCTGGAAGCCGAGATCATTCGTGATGCCTTGCTTTCGGTCAGCGGAACGCTGGATTCCACCATGTTTGGCAAGGGCACACTGGACCAGAACAGCAAACGCCGCAGTGTCTACTTCACCGTAAAGCGAAGTCGACTGATTCCGTTGTTGCAGCTATTTGATGCCCCCGACACGATGCAAGGTATTGGGACTCGCGAGGAAAGTACGGTTGCCCCGCAAGCGTTAGCCCTGTTGAACTCGGCATTCGTCCGAGACTTGGCAACAAAGCTAGCAGCCCGCGTCCGCCCCAACGCAGAAACATCAATCGAAGCGGCCATCAATCAAGCCTACAAAATCGCTCACAGCCGCCCAGCCACCGACGACGAGGTCACAGCAATGAAGACCTTCATCGCCGATCAAACCAAATCACGCCAAGGCAACGCCGCAGCTGAGACTCTAGCCCTGAGAGACTTTTGCCACATCCTGTTGTGCATGAACGAGTTCGTTTATATCGATTGACGGCATCACAGCACGACGTAGGCTCGTGTGATAAAGACTTGTTAGCGTAGAAAACGAGGGATAACATTGAGTGGGCTTTGATAGTTAGCAGTCTCAAATGGACGCGGACTACATCCTCATCGGCTCTATCGCAATCGGCATTGTTATACTCGTTTGGGCAAGTTGGCCGCGTTCACGAAAGACACGTGCGACACTGGCTATCTCCGCTTCGTATACCACAATGAGTGGCTTCACTCGCCATGACTTCTACGGCAACATCACTTTGGATGCGCTTGCGGTAGATTTGCCCAGCGATTTATTTGACGCGATTCAAATCGATTCCGAATTAGGAGATTATGTCATTGCGGTCGTCAGTGATGAAAACTGGTTCGGTCCCGCAGAATTCAAGACACAGTTCACAACATCAAATGGCGACTCGATCACGAAAACCTGGTGTCCCGCGAAGCACAAAGTCATCGGAGAGGCCATTGCACTGTTCATCCTGCCATCAACGGTGATCGCTGGAACGACTGAGATTCACACATCAACATAGATACAAATATGATAGCCGTCGTTGCGGCGAGTTATGCCAATCCGTGATTGAACATCGCATGGTTTCCTCTCGACCATGAATCGCACTGGTGTCCTATGTCCTCGTATCATGAACGCTACCAATCTGGTGAGCACAAAGCTGTTTGGTCCGAGTTAGTTGCGTTGGGGGCAAGTGTTTGTGAAAAGCCCTTGTACTCGGACGCGTTGGCAGTGGCGCGGGAAACGATGAAGCGGTTACGGAAGAACTTGCGGCTTATTCATCGTCGTCTTGAGAAAGCGGGATTTGACTTTTACGATCCGGGGGCAGTTTTCTTGCCGGCGGTTTTTCGAACTTTACATGTCACGAATCGGAAGGACATGAAGAGGACGAAGATTTCTTCGACGACGAAGACGAATTCGATGAAGATGAATTCTCCGTCATTCACCTCGAGACGAAATTGTACGAATCTCTTATCAAGGGAATCGTGCCGATTTAGTACAATCTTGGATGGCCACTTATTCCAACATGTCAGGAGTTCACAATGAAGCGAGCGACGATTCTTGTTCCGATGATTGTGTTGTGCATGATGGGAACCGTATACGCTTTGTCGATCGGCGGCCCTGGTGGGGCGTGGCCTAAGGACTCGCCGAAACAGTTGGAAGCGCTACGAAAGCGAGCATGGACGTGGTTGCATGGTCGATACGTTCGTGATCGAGGGCAATTCGTCAGCTACGAAATCCCTTTCAAGGATCGCGACGAGTTCGAAGCGGCTTGGCCCCATATTCTCAAATTCTTCAAGGCCAAGGGCACGAAAGTGACGCTCGTACGCGGAAATCATATCCGCGTTTCGCTTCCCACAAGCGGAAGTAAGAGTGCGGGCGTCCGCATTATGGGATTGGTTCCCGTCGACGCACTTGTTGCCCGAAGCAAGATCGACGGCCCGGCAAGCCACCAAAAGATAACGGTTACCGACATCCAACTTGTCGTGGACGGAAAAATCGTCGATCTCAATCGTATTCGCTTGCCAGCAAACACGACTATCGAGGATCGACGATTTCCGCAAAAGTGATCTTCCGCATCGCAACTCGAGGTTGCTCGAGCTCGCTACTAGAAGCCGCCCGAGATGTTCTCGTTGTAAGCGCGAGTGCTGATTGCTTGGAAGACTTGTAGGTCAATCTTCGTGTTGATGGCTCGGACGGAACCATCGCACATCGTGAACTGGCAGACTGCGTCATGCGGTGCGGAAAGACCTTTGTCGTCGATACCATCCGCGTTGGGCAGGAACTGAGTCTCGAACAAGACCATGTGACCGTGATCGTCGGCGAAGTTTGTGACATCACGCACTGCAGCGGGCCATGCGGTCTCAAAGTAGGTGTGGCCGCCAGGCGAGGCAGTGCCCGGAATCGGACCGTTTGTTCGCTCGCCGACTGCGAGTGTGTTTGACAAACCGTCCGAAATGTTTTTTACGCGAGTCGAGCTATTGCGGTAGAAGACACCAGCACTTTGTTCCGGAGTCGCATCCAGATTGATGAGTGCATCAGACGGTCCCCAATTCGCTGCGTAACTGGACCCACCATATTGCTCAACGGGGGTGACCGTGTCGTCTCGGACCACCCATTTGGTGCCCGAGTAAACATCGGTGGGACACAGGAACAAAGGAAGCTTTGTTTCTCTAGCTTGCAGATTAACGGCGTCCCAAATAGGCACTTCAGCGTTGAGTTGTTCATAAAGCGGCGATTGATCAAGTTGCGGCAACAACATGGCTCCCCACGCCAAGCCAGCGTGGTTGGCCAGTTCATTGGCGGCTCCCGGTGTGCCGAACTTGTGGATGTAACCGGGGGGGTACATGCGATACGCCGACTCATAATTGTGGAGTGCCAAACCAATCTGCTTCAGATTGTTTTTGCAAGCCATACGCCGTGCGGCTTCGCGCGCCGCCTGAACGGCTGGCAGCAACAAAGCGACGATGACTGCGATGATGGCAATCACGACCAGTAATTCAATCAGTGTGAATCCGCGTTTTTGTCGGGGTTGGGGGGCCCGCATTAGTCTCCTCGCGTTGATCTTTGAGTTCGCGAAATTGTGAATTCGAATGAATGGATGTCGTCACCGAACTTCACTGTTGGTAGCTTGACGAACAACGTTTCCGCATCCTTCATTGAAGATGGGATAGAGAGTTCGAAAGCTGAGGTCTGTTGAGTGTTCCCGATTGCCGTGAAGAAGTGACGAGTCGCCGACGCATCCTCTTCGGCACGCAACTCAGCGGCGAGTCGCGTTGACTTGATCGAGAGATCATTGAACTTGCCATCTGATTCTTCGATCAGCAAATGGAAGCGAAGTTTGTTGTCGGTGACCGGCAAGATTTCTGCGTGATATGCCGATGATTCGGTCGTATGTTTCGAGTGACCGATTGAAACGATCATGCCGTCGTGCGGCGGCTGACCATGCCGATGTTCGTGGCCGTGCGTATGTTTATGCGCACCGCTAAAGCTCTTGTGGCCGTGTTCATGCACGGCTTCCTTGTCGTGCTGGTGCTTATGCTTATGCGAAAAGTCCGCGTCCATGTCCGTAGTGATTGACGACTCGGTGTCCGCGCAGCCTGAGCAAACCAGCATCATCGATACGGCAAGTATCGGTGTCGCAATGTGCGAGTTTTTGCTCACTTCGCTTTCTCTGGTGCCCAATCGGTACGTCAGCAAAAACTCTAGGTCACGTTTTGGGGGATGCAAATTTCTGCGTTGAAAGAATGTTTAGATTTGGCAATGTTCACGGCTTACTAGCCTGATTGAGGTAAAACCTTCATGCCGAGCGCGGTCGAAGTGTCGCCGTCACGCAATTCCCTACCAAGCCGCACTACAACCGAGGCTCAATCTGTCTCTTGAGAGCTAGCCAGTCGCTGGCGACTTTCAGTCGATCGCGCGTTTAATGAATTTGACGACGAGCCATGTGATGGCACCGCTGAGTGAGCCGACTAGCGGACACGCGGCGCATGCAACGAACACAACCAATGCTCCCGGGCCAATGCTTTGGGGATCTGTGGTCGGTGAAGTGAAAGCAACAATTCCAATGACTGTCGCGGCAACCAGACCGATTGCCATTCCGCAGGCCAATGAAAACGGAGAGCCAATTATTCATGATTCAATTCTTGTGAAAAGGTCGCGGATCATTGGCATTTCAGCGCTGTTACGTGGTGGAATCTTATCTTGGTTCAATGTAGCTATGGGAACAAGGATGTCCACGTCACCTCAAAGTAACGCTAGCACGTATCGAATTGGGCTTCCGTGACATGTCTTAGATTCTTGTTTTCAGCCAATGAATCGTTTATATCGATTGACGAGCAGCACTGTCGATGTTTCCTTCCCGATTCCACATGGACTCTTACCATGCGCGTTCTTGGTGTCTTTACGATTGCGATTCTTGCTACGCCGCTTCTTATGCTGCAAGTCGTCTCCGCAGCCGAGCCCCTCGAATACAATCGAGACATTCGGCCGATTTTGTCGCAGCATTGCTTTAAGTGTCACGGTCCAGACAGTGCCGCTCGGAAAGCCGACTTGCGGTTGGATCAGCGCGACGTTGCCGTAAAGGCTGGGGTGATTCTTCCAGCCAAACCGACTGAGAGCGAACTTGTTAAACGGATTCAATCGAACGATCCCGACACAGTGATGCCTCCGCCGCTGACAAAGAAATCGTTGACGAAGTTGGAACGAGAAATTTTGACACGCTGGGTCGTCGAAGGAGCCAAGTATCAAAAGCATTGGTCCTTTATTTCTGCGACGAGACCGCAAGTACCCAAATCCGAAAGTCAGTGGACCTCGAACGCCGTTGATCAATTCGTCTTGCGGAAGCTAAAGACCGAGGGGCTCGCGCCTTCACCTCTCGCGGATCGAGCGACATTGATCCGGCGTGTGACACTTGACCTGACTGGGTTGCCGCCATCTTTGGCCGACATCGATGCGTTCTTGAATGACAAATCCGAGAATGCGTTCGAGAAGGTTGTTGATCGCCTGCTGCGTTCTCGGCGCTACGGAGAACACATGGCGCGGTATTGGTTGGATGCCGCGAGATACGCTGATACCAACGGCTATCAATACGACTTGGAACGCGAACAATGGGTCTGGCGTGATTGGGTGATTCACGCCTTTAATCAGAACATGCCTTTTGATCAGTTCACCATCGAGCAGCTTGCGGGAGACTTGCTTTCGAACGCGACCGATCAACAAATGTTGGCGACAGCCTTTCATCGCAACCATCCAATCACCATCGAAGGCGGCGTGATTGACGAGGAATACCGTACCGAATACGTCGTCGATCGTGTCGTGACGACGTCGACCGTTTGGATGGGGCTGACGATGATGTGCGGCCGCTGCCACGATCACAAATACGATCCGATCACTCAGCGCGAGTTCTACGGATTCTTTGCTTTCTTCAACAATGTGCCCGAACGCGGACTGAATGGATTCAACCCGAAGATCAATGTGGCGTCACCGATTGGCACCGAGGAAGCGGAAGAGCTTCAACAAGAATCCAAAGAATTAACCGACCAGTTTGCCAAGTTGTTGGAAGCAGTCCGGGATCAAGTTCCAAAGTGGGAAGCCGCGTTGAATGATGACGTCAAGAATCGCTGGCAAGTCATCGTTCCAGAGACAAGCGTTTCCAAGGGCGGCGCAACGCTCACGTTGCAAGAAGACAAGAGCCTGCTGGCCAGCGGAAAGAAGCCAGCCACCGAAGTTTACGAACTGACGATTAATTCCGACCAACCCATACACGCCATCCGAGTCGAAGCCTTGCGGCATCCCACTTTTGTTGGCGGTGGCGCTGGTCTCGCCAGCAATGCAAATTTTGTTCTCAGTGAGTTTCAAGCCGCAGCGTCATCCGAAAAGGCGCCGACGGCGTTCGAGCAGCTCAAGATTACCAAGGCCGAGGCTGACTATTCCCAAAAGGGTTACTCGATCGAGAAAGCCATCGATGGCACGATCGACCGAAGCGGTTGGGCAGTGGATGGCCCGACGAAACGTGAGGATCGGGTCGCCATCTTCACGCTGGCGAAGCCGCTGAAACTTGAGGCTGGCAAGCTACGCATTCAAATGCATTTTCGCTTTGGGACGTCGCATCAATTTGGGCGTTTCCGAATTTCGCTTGCTCATCGACCAGTACTGTCGATTCCAGCTGATGTTGAGGCCATCGTTCAAAAGGAAAAGGCCAAACGCAATGCGGCCGAACAACAAAAGGTCAATCAGTATTTGGCGGTGCGTTTTGGGACTGCCGAAATTCAACGCGTCGCCCAGAGATTGCGTATCGTCGAGACTTTACAAAAGACGACGATGGCCACACCCTCGACCATGGTCATGTCCGAGCTAGCCTCGCCCAGAAAAACACACGTTCTCTTCCGAGGCGAATACGACAAGCCTCGCGATGAAGTGCAACCAACAACTCCCGCCGCATTACCATTGATGCCAGACGACGCTCCCAAAAATCGGCTTGGCTTGGCGCGATGGTTGACTCGGCCCGATCATCCATTGACGGCTCGTGTGACCGTCAACCGGCTTTGGCAGCAACTTTTCGGCACGGGTCTTGTTAAGACCACCGAGGACTTTGGTTCGCAGGGCGAGTGGCCCAGTCATCCCGATTTGCTGGATTGGCTGGCGGTCGAGTTTGTCGAGTCGGGCTGGGACGTCAAGCAGTTGTTGAAAACGATCGTGACATCCTCGACGTATCGACAGTCGACGCGAGTTACCTCCGAGTCATATGCACGTGATCCTGAGAATCGCCTTCTGGCTCGCGGACCAAGATTGCGGCTTGATGCCGAGGTGATTCGTGACAGCGCATTATTCGCAAGCGGCCTGTTGAGTTCACGGTTGGGTGGACCGAGCGTCTTTCCTTACCATCCTTCTGGTTTATGGCAAGAAATCAACAATCGCCCCGGCTACTCAAGAACCTACAAACGTGACTCGGGCGAGAAGTTGTATCGCCGCAGTTTGTATACGTTTTGGAAAAGAACGGTTCCGCCGCCTTCGATGGCCGCCTTTGATGCGCCAGAACGCGAGTTTTGTTTGGTCCGGCGATCTCGAACGAACACGCCGTTGCAAGCGTTTGTCATGTTGCACGATCCGCAGTTTGTCGAGGCGGCACGTCATCTTGCCGGCCGAATGATCAAAGATGGAGACGCATCGATTGCAGGAAGGCTCAAGCACGGATTTCGCCTTTGCTTCGGCCGCTCGCCCAAAGCAGCGGAACTAAGAATCCTGGGCCGCATCGCTGCAGATCAATTGCAGCACTACAAAAAGAACGAAGCCGCCACAACAAAACTCCTTTCCGTTGGTGAATCACGCGCGGATCAGTCGATCGATGCCGCGGAATTGGCGGCTTGGACATCGGTGGCACGCGTCCTGTTGAACCTCAGCGAGTTTGTGACGAAACCATAGGAATTAGAGTCGTTTAACCCGTCGCCGTAGGCGAGGCTGTTCGAGTTTGTTCCTCGCCTTCGGCTACGGGTTAAACAACCACTTCTTCATTCGGATGAGATTATGAATCCATTTCTCGAAGCCAACCTCTTGACGAACCGACGCCACTTCTTCGGACTCGGCGTCAGCGGTGTCGGCGCGATGGCGTTAGCCTCGCTGCTGAGCCCGAAGCTTGGCGCAGCCGAGAAGAATCTTGCTGAAGGCAACGGGCCTGGCTACCCGCCTGGAACGGTTGGGCCCACTCATTTTCCAGCCAAAGCAAAACGAGTGATCTATCTATGCCAAGCAGGTGCTCAGTCGCAGATTGACACGTTGGATTACAAGCCGTCGCTTGAGAAATTGAATGGGCAGAATCTTCCCGATTCGATTCGCGGCGGTCAGCGACTGACTGGCATGACGGCTCGACAAAAGGCCTTTCCCGCGGCTAAGTCGTTCATGCCGTTTCGTCAACATGGCGAGTCCGGTCAATGGATCAGCGACCTGTTGCCCTGGCATGGAAAGATTGCCGACGACATTTGCATCATCCGTTCGATGTACACCGAAGCCATCAATCACGACCCAGCGATTACTTTCTTTCAAACCGGACACCAACAGCCCGGAAGACCCAGCCTGGGAGCTTGGGTTAGCTACGGACTTGGCAGCGAGAGCGATAGCTTTCCGTCGTTCTGTGTCTTGTTGGACAAGAACTCGGACAAACAAGCACAGCCGCTCTATGCAAGACTTTGGGGCAGTGCGTTCTTGCCATCAAACCATCAAGGTGTGAAGCTTCGATCGACGGGCGATCCGGTCTTGTACTTGAACGATCCAACAGGCGCGGATCGAGGTGAGCGTCGTAAGTTGTTCGATGGGATTGCCCAACTGAACGAAGTTCGAAGGCAAGAAGTCGGCGACCCCGAAATCGACACTCGCATCGCGGCCTACGAGATGGCGTATCGCATGCAAATGTCCGTTCCGGAATTGACCAACGTTGCGGACGAACCAAAGAGTACGTTCGATTTGTACGGACCCGAGGCGCATCAACCGGGCACTCATGCTGCCAACTGTTTACTTGTTCGACGCTTGGCCGAACGAGGCGTCCGCTTCATTCAAGTCTATCATCGAGGCTGGGATCATCACGGTGGCTTGCCGGCAAGACATCGCGTCATTGCCAACGAAGTCGACCGAGGATCGTCGGCGTTGATCATGGACTTGAAACAACGCGACATGTTGAAAGACACCTTGGTCGTCTGGGGCGGCGAGTTCGGCCGGACTGTCTATCGCCAAGGCGGCAACTCTACCAGCTACGGCCGCGACCACCATCCTCGCTGCTTCTCAATTTGGATGGCCGGCGGCGGCATCAAAGGCGGCATGAGTTACGGACAGACCGATGATTGGTGTTACAACATCGTCGACAAAGGTCGATACGGTGTTCATGTGCACGACCTCAATGCGACGATTCTGCACCAACTTGGCATGGACCACAAACGCCTTTCGTACCAATTCCAAGGTCTCGACTATCGTCTAACCGGCGTAGAGGAACATCATCCGGTTGACGACATCATGTCGTGATCGCCGTGTGTAGGTCGTGGATGTGGACTCGCCGATGGGTGCGCTCACGATCCCTCGCTCACGCATCGGGTTACCTTAACGAAAGTCAGAATCCGTGAGTACACGCTGGCTGGTCGCCAGCTGGGAGCCATCTTTACATAGTTGCAATGAAATGTTATCAGGCCGCTGAATTCCCGCAGTTTTCGCTGCGTTTGTGCCTCATTCCTGACGCTCATAGCACCTCCACTGATGGCGTTTCAAGCTTCCACAAAGCGGCCGATTCCACTTTCGGCTCGGACTGATTTGACGGTTGAAGACTCCGTCTATCAGGGCGAGACGTTTCGTGTGGTTAAGGACACGGTGGCGCTGAAATATTTTCGGCTAAAGGCCGAGCAGTTCGCGGTTCTTGAGCTGTTGGATGGCCAACGATCGTTGGAGCAAATCCGTGACGCGTTCCAGCGCGAGTTTCCAACGTTGCGACCGTCGCTTGCCCAAATTCGGCAATTGATTACGGACCTTCATGAAAAGGGGCTCGTGCATAGCGAGCGAAGTGGACAAGGACCGAAACTGCTCGAGCAGGCTCGCGAGCGGCGGCGGAAGCAGATCTTCGCGGCGATCAAGAATGTTCTCTATATACGTATCCCCGGTTGGGACCCAGAATCAGCATTGAGAAAACTGTATCCGTTGACGCGATGGGTGTTTCATCCGGCGACTGTCGCGATCAGTTGGCTTTTTATTGCTGCTTCGTGGATTTTGCTGGCCGTCCAGTTCTCGACATTCGAATCTCGGATGATCGAGTTCTCGCAGTTCTTCTCTTGGCCGAATTTGCTTTACCTGTGGATCACCATGGGGCTTGCCAAGGTCGTTCACGAACTGGCACACGGGCTGGCCTGTAAGCATTACGGTGGCGAGTGCCACGAAATCGGTGTGGCGTTTCTTGTGTTGAGCCCGTGCTTGTATTGCGACGTCTCGGACTCATGGATTTTATCCAGCAAGTGGCGTCGAATCGCGATCGCCGCGGCAGGGATGTGGGCCGAACTGATGATCTCCGCAGCGTCACTATTCCTGTGGTGGTTTACCGAGCCTGGGTTGTTGAACCACTTGGCGATGAACACATTCCTGGTGACTGCGGTGACGACGATCATTTTCAATGCGAATCCGTTGTTGCGTTACGATGGCTATTACATCCTCTGCGATTTGCTGGAGATACCGAACCTTCGCATCAAAGCCGACAAAGCCGTTTATCGCACGTTCGCACGCACATGCATGGGCATTGATGTCCCGGCCGACTCGTTCGCTGTCCACAAGAGAATCGGTTGGTTCGTGTTGTATTCGGTGGCCGCGGCCCTTTATCGCTGGTTCATTGTTTTCGTGATCATGTTTTCGCTGTACGAGATGCTCAAGCCGATTGGTCTTCAGAAATTCGGTTTGGGTCTCGGAGTATTCTCGCTGTGTATGATTGTATGGCAGCTCGTGTTCAAGATTTACAAGTTACTAGTCATGCCAAGGATGCGGCCCATGAGTTACTCGCGTGCAACCATCTCGATCGTTGTGTTGCTGGCACTGGTTGGCGGTGCTCTGATCATCCCGTTTCCGCTTTCTGTCGAGGCACCGTTGGTCGTCGAACCTGCGGGGGGGCAAAACGTCTATGTGTTAACCTCCGGTAAGCTTGTGTCGCTCGACGTTCGGCCAGGAACGCGCGTTGAGAAGGGCCAAGTGTTGGCGCAACTGCGCAACTTCGAAAAGGAAGACCGCTACCTCGAGTTGCAAATCCAAGTTGCCGTGCAGCGTGAAGAGGTCGCCATGCAACGGCGACTCGAAGATGTTGGTCAAGAAACGATTGTGCTTCAGAAACTGAAATCTCTGGAAGAACAACTGGCCGACTTTCACAGTCAACTCACTCAGTTAACCGTAGTCGCTCCATGCGACGGAATTGTGATCGCGGCTGAAGCTGTGGCCGAACCGTCAACAAAGACGGTCGAAGGTCGCAAGTTGAAAGAGTGGCATGGATCGCCACTCGACCCACGAAATCTGGGATGTTTTCTGAAGACCGGTACGCAGTTGATGACGATTGCTCCCGCGGAAGAATATCAGGCCGTGTTGGTAATCGATCAATTGGACCGCAACGACTTTTCGACTGGCCAAGCTGTCGAGATGAAGTTCGAGCACCGGCCAAGCGACACGTACGACGGACAGATCACGCAGGTTGCCGAAACCGCTCTGGAGATCGCACCCAAGCCGTTATCAAACAAGTTCGGCGGCGATCTGCCGACAACCAGCGATTCGTCTGGCCGAGAACGACTGACCAGTTCCGCATATCAAGCTCAAGTTGCTGTCGACATTGATCCCAGTTTGTTGAGCACAGGTCTTCGTGGTCACGCGCGAATTGTTGTCGATAGTCGCACGGCCGGAGACTGGGCGTGGCGGTACTTACGGCGGACGTTTAATTTCCGAATGTAGAAACAAAGAAGCCCGGCTTCTTGGAGAAGCCGGGCTTCTAGCCGAGCCAAAATGTCTTTTCTCATCAACAGCTTTCGACTCCAACGTTGGCGCATCGAAGCAAGACGCATCGAAGTGCTCTCGGATTGTTTGCGCGGAGTCTCGGACGCTGAACTCGAGCAGCAGGCTCAGCAGCTTCGCTGGAGAGCTTGGTCAGGCGAACCTCTGAAAAAGTTGATGCGACCAGCTTATGCCATGGTCCGCGAGGCTTCTCGGCGAGTCCACAATCAGTCGCATTTTCGTGTGCAGCTGATGGCGGGAATTGGGTTGTTCCAGAGCGGCATCGCCGAGATGCAGACGGGTGAGGGTAAGACGCTGACGGCGCTTTTGCCGTCGTTCCTGCGAGCGCTGGTTCAGCGTGGTTGCCACGTTGTGACGGCAAACGATTACTTGGCCAGTCGAGATGCCGAGTTTGCTCGTGCCGTTCTTTCGCGATTGGGAATGACGGTCGGCTGTATTCAGAGTTACGATGAGACAGACGATCGCCGAGTAAATTACGCCTGCGATATCACCTACGGCACGGCGAAAGAAATGGGTTTCGACTTCCTGCGGGATCGGCTGCGAAAATCAAACTCGGACCCAAACGCCGTCGCTCGACGGTTTATATCTACCGGCGATGAGCAAGAAGAAGCTCCGGTCCAGCGCGGACATTACTTCGCGCTGGTTGACGAAGCGGACAGTATTTTAATCGACGATGCGAAGACACCGCTGCTGATTGCCTTGACTGAAGACGACGACGATGCCGAGGCAAGTTTGTATCGTTGGAGCATTCGCATCACCCGACAACTGCAAAGCGAGCGAGACTTTTATTACGACAACAAGCATCGACGGGCCACTTTGTTAGCGGCAGGTTGTCGCCGAATTGCGGTGGCTCCCAAACCGGCGCGTGTTGAAAATGCGGATCTCGAAAGACTGTTTCGACAAGTCGAACGTGCACTGACTGCGCAGCTTGGCTTCCAACTTGATCGAGATTATGTCGTCGCCGATGGCAAGATCGCCATCGTGGATGAATCCACTGGTCGAGTTATGGAAGGCCGCAAGTGGCAAGAGGGCTTGCATCAAGCGATCGAGGCTAAGGAAGGTGTTGAGGTCACCGCGGCGACGGTTTCGGCAGCGCGAATTACTGTGCAGTCGTTCTTTTCCATGTATGAGCATCTTTCGGGTTTGACGGGAACAGCAAAGCAGTCCGCTCGGGAATTGAAACGAATTTATAATCTTGGTGTTGTCACGATTCCGACGAATCGGGCTTGTATTCGGATGTCTCAGCCCGAGCGTGTGTTTGTTGACCAAACGTCGAAGCTGTCCGCTGTCGCTGAAGAGATCAAACAGTTACGTGATCGAGACCGCGCGGTGCTTGTCGGCACTCCTTCGGTTCGAGCTTCCGAGTCGCTTTCTAAGATCCTGAGTGATTCAGGCATCGAACACGAAGTCTTGAACGCATACCATCACGAACAAGAGGCCGATGTCATCGCCCGAGCCGGTCAGTCGGGACAAGTCACCATCGCCACGAACATGGCAGGCCGAGGAACCGATATCCTGATCGACGACGAGGTAAGAGCCGCTGGTGGATTGCACGTGATCGCGACGGAGATGCATACTTCTCCGCGAATCGACCGGCAATTGGTGGGGCGAACAGCGCGTCAGGGTGATCCGGGGTCTTACCAATTCTTCCTGTCGCTTGAAGACGAGCTTTTCGCCAGCGACCCCAACGCAATTCCGTCAACTCCATCGGGTGAGCTTCCCAAGAGTTGGCTTCGCCGGTTTAAGAAGCAGCAGTCGAAGCTGGTGAAACTGCACACGAAGCAACGCCGGCAGTTGCTGAAACATGAAGAAGATCGAACGCAAAAGTATGAGCGAATGGGCTTGGATCCGCATTTGGAATTGAGCGAATAGCTATCCCACCCGCTTATGGCGTTCCGCAATCTCTTGCAAGTGACTGAAATTGCACAAGTCCTCCGTCGGCAATTCCACCGTCAGTGTGTCCAAAGAGGATGGATGACGAATCTCTAGCCGATTAGACATCAGTAGCATTCGATCGATGCCCAATTGTTCTCGGAAAAAGCGATTATGGCGGTGGTCTCCGTGTGTTGTGTCTCCGATCACTGGATGTGAAAGGTAATTGAAGTGGCGACGAATTTGATGACGGCGACCCGTGTGTGGATTGATTCGAACAAGTGAATATCGCGCTGTGGCATAGCGGCCAACTGCGCAGGGCAACTCGATGCGGTCGAGTGTTTTGTATTCGGTCAGCGCAGTTTGAGGCGCTTTGTTGGGATCGGCTTGAGCATCACAAATGGGATCCAGTTTCTCATACAAGGGTGTGTCGATTTCACCACAATCGTCGGTGTAGCCACGAACGAGAGCGGTGTACTCTTTTTTTACGCGTCGCTGTTGAAACTCATTGATCAAGAATCGCGCGGCCTCGCGATGCAAAGCGAATAGCAGTACGCCTGAGGTTCCTCGATCCAAACGATGTACGACGAAGACTGGTTGTCCTAGCTGATTTCGCAAACGTTGCATCGCCACTTGCTGAATTCGGCGATCGAGATCTGTCCGATGCACCAGCAAGCCTGGGGGTTTATCGATCACGACAAGGTCTTCATCTTTGTATAAGATACTCAGCGGCATATTGGTTAGGATTCTAAGATGACAACCGACAAAGATTCAATCACATCCTCCGCTGAAGAAGTGCCGCCAGCAGATGCGTGTCCAACCCAGAAGAAACGCCGTTGGCAGTTTATCTGCCTAGCCATTGTCGTCATCGGTGTCTTGGGGCGTCCTGCTTGGCACTTGATTTCGACGGCGATGAAGGACAAGCCGTCGGTCAACAACACTCCACCAGCAGGGATGATCAACGATGCCAGTCGATTGAACGAGACGGCAGTTGAGAAAGTCGTAGCGCTTCCAAGTGATACGGCATCCGCCGACTCTGAGCTTGCCAAACTGCTTTCAATGGCACGCACCAAACGCTGGCGAGTCTCGATCGCAGGGGCTCGACACAGCATGGGCGGGCACACGATTTATCCCGGTGGCGTCGTTCTCGATATATTGTCCTACAACAGCATGCGGCTGGATGAAGAGAAAGATGTGCTTTACGTCGGTTCGGGTGCTTTGTGGAGCGACATTATTCCTTACTTAGACCAACACGGTCGTTCGGTTGCTGTGATGCAATCGAACAACTCTTTTTCCGTGGGTGGTTCACTTAGCGTCAACTGTCATGGCTGGCAATACGGCAGGCCTCCGATAGCCTCGACAGTGATCTCTTTTCGACTGCTCAAAGCCGACGGTACGGTTGTTACTTGCAGTCGCAAAGAGAACAAGGAACTGTTCTCGCTGGTTCTGGGCGGATACGGACTCTTCGGCATTATCTTGGATGTGCAGCTGAAAGTGGTCCGCAATCGTCGTTATGTTCTGGACAGTTATCTTGTCCCAGCCGAGGAAGCGTTGGCAACGTACAATGAAAAGGTTGGATCGAAATCGCGTGCAGCCATGGTTTATGCCCGAATGAATGTTGATCCGGACCGCTTTCTTCAAGATGTGTTTCTGAATGTCTTGCGCGAAGATCCTCTCAGGGATACTGAGCCTCCGCCAAGTTTGACCGAACCGGGATTAATGGGAATTCGCCGAGCGGTATTTCGAGGTTCCGTTGACAGTGACTATGGCAAGCGATTGCGGTGGTCAGCGGAAGCAAAGCTGCAGCCCAAGCTGAGGCCCCGCAAGTACTCACGGAATCAACTGCTCAACGAAGGTGTCGAGATTTTCGAGAATCGCCAAGGTGACTCGACCGACATCCTGCACGAATACTTTGTGCCTGAAGATCGAATTGCTCTGTTCATTGACCGCATTCGCACAATCATCCCCAAGCACAAAGGCAATCTGCTGAATGTCACCATTCGTGCCGTGGAAGAGGATATGGATACATTTTTAAGATACGCGGACGCGCCGATGCTGTCGTTGGTGATGCTGTTCAATCAAAAGCGAACGGATGCCGGGGAAGCGGCGATGGAGAAGATGACGCGTGAAATGATCGACGCTTCGATCAAGCTGGGCGGGCGATATTACTTGCCTTATCGGCTTCACGCGACGAAGGAGCAGTTCGAGGCTGCGTATCCGATGGCACCAGAATTCTTCGAACTGAAGCGAAAGTACGATCCAACTGAAATGTTTCAGAACCAATTCTATCTCAAATACGGAACACCGAATGTGGGCACGGAAGCGGATTGACATCGGCTGGCTCGACCTGGCAAGCGGAATTGTGAACTGTTTATTGCCGTCTTCTCGGTCGAAAGCTGCCGAGCGAGTCGAGCCAACTTGGACTGGCGATGCGTTCGCTTGTTTGTCGGTTCGATCGGGATTGGATCTGTTGCTCAAGTCGCTCGCCCTACCTGCTGGTAGCGAGGTCTTGGTTTCGTCGATCACGATTCCGGATATGGTTCGTGTGGTCGAGCATCACGGCTTGGTGGCTGTGCCCATCGATCTGAATGCGGCAGACATGGTTCCTAGTGTGGACGCATTAAAGGCTGCCGTCAGCGAAAACACAAAGGCCATTCTGGTCGCGCAGTTGTTGGGTGGTCGATATGACGTGGAGCCATTTGCCGAGGTGGCTCGTGAGCACAACTTGCTGTTAATCGAGGACTGCGCGCAGGCATTCGATGGAGACTGCTATCATGGGCATGAGTTGGCAGACGTTTCGATGTTCAGTTTCGGCCCGATCAAGACGGCTACGGCTTTGGCTGGTGGAGTACTGAAGATCAAAGATGCCGAGGTCTTGTCCAAGATGCGTCAGCTTCAGAGTGAATACCCCCTGCAATCGCGGGTCGCTTTCTTCAAGCGAATTCTGTTTTATTGCGTCCTAAGATGGCTTGGTGGACGAATTCCGTTCTACCTGTTTGTGAAGTCTTGTCAGTTTTTGAGAAAGGACTTCGATGAGGTTCTAAACGGTTCGATCCGGAACTTTCCAGAGGACGAGTTATTTGCGAGTTTGCGGGAGCAGCCATGCGCTCCCTTGCTGAAGCTGATGGCTCGCCGCATCAACGGCTATAAGAATTCACGGCTCGATGCTCGTACTGCGGGTGGCGACTTGTTGCTGGAAGCATTGCCGCTATCCAGTTGTCCTGGAGCCGCAGCGAAACCGAATAACTATTGGGTCTTTCCGTTGAAAGTCAGCGATCCCGCGGCCGCAGTGTCGACGCTGCACGCGGCTGGGTTTGATTCGACGGCTGACAATTCGATGCAACCCGTGCCAGCTCCGCCAAGTCGCCCGGAGACGACACCGAACACGGCCAACGAATTGCTTCAGGGGGCGATCTACTTGCCGCTTTATGCGGAGATGCCGTTGTCCGAAGTGCGTCGAATGGCTGAGATCTTAAAGCGCTTTATCGACTAGTGTGTGACGAAGCCAATCCACTCACGAAATGAGGTTAAACGCAGGGTTGCCAGAGACGTCGGTCAAGCGAAAGTCTCGCCCGGCATATCGATAGGTCAGTCGCGTGTGATCCAGTCCTGCTAGGTGCAAGATTGTTGCATGCAGATCGTGAATGGTCATGCGATCTTGAATCGTGTAATAACCAAATTCGTCCGTGGCTCCGTAGCGGAAGCCTCCCTTCACGCCGCCGCCAGCCATCCACATGGTGAAGCCGTCGGTGTGGTGGTCTCGACCGACGTTCTTGCCTTTGGTGCTTGCTTGAATCGTTGGCGTGCGTCCGAACTCGCCGCCCCAGACGACTAAAGTTTCGTCGAGTA
>PBMZ01000060.1 GCA_002722955.1 Planctomycetaceae bacterium
GGACTCTCGATTTTCCGACTTCACGAAGGTGCATGTTTGGAATTATCGGCGTCTGTCGATTCCCGAGGCATGGCAATCGGACGTGTTGGCGCGCTTCGATAGTGGTGATCCGGCGATTGTCCAGTTGCCCTACGAAGACGGCCGCGTGCTGGTGTTCGGCATGGGTTGGCAACCAGCGGAAAGTCAACTGGCGCTGTCAACAAAGTTTGTGCCGTTGATGAACAGCATCTTGGACTATTCATCAGGAAGGCCACCCGAGCGATCTTCGTTTGTGGTTGGAGATGCGATCCCGCTGAATGAGTACTCAAGGAGAACGCGACAAGCCAGCACCATGGAACTTCCCAACGCCGAAACAATTCAGTTGGCGTCGGGACAAAAGTCGTATGAAGACACAGGGGAACCCGGAATCTACACCCTCGTGTCGATGGCTGAACCGATCAGTTATGCCGTGAACTTGGATCCCGCGGAAAGCAAGACGGCTCCGCTGTCCGTAGAAAAATTGGAAGCCTTCGGTGTTGCTGTGGCAGGCTCCTCAAAGCAAGCCGCCGCTCGCGAAGCTGCTGATAAGGAACGGCAACGTCAATTGATGAATCGCGAACTTGAAAATCGCCAGCGTTTGTGGCGTTGGTTAATTATAGCAGCCATCGTTGTGCTGCTAGTGGAAACATTGATTGCTGGAAGAACAGCCAGGATGTCTGTTCAACCAGAAACGTAGGTGATTCGCTCTCAAAGAAGCCCGGCTTTTTGAAATGGCGGGGCTTCTAGCGTGTCTCAACTACGGAGCGTTTTCAGACAATACGGTATGAGGTATACGATGATCGATATGCTCACCAATCATCTGGATCAAGTAGTTCGTCGGGCGGGGTACTTTCGAAGCTTGCGAGCGACGACGGTGCTGTGGTTGGTTGCCGCCTTTGCCGGAGTGGTGTTGTTTGCGGTCAAGGATGCTCTTGGGCTGACGCCGAGCGAAGCGTGTCGCTGGCTTGTCAGTGTTTCCTTGGGGGCAAACGTCTTCGTATACACGATCGCGAGGCTTCGTAGTCCGAATCGTTTAGAGATCGCTCGCATGGTCGAGGCGAAGTTTCCGGAACTCAACGACCGATTGTTGACGGCGCTTGAGCAGCAGCCAGATCTGCAAACGGGTGGCTTCTCGTTCTTGCAGAACCAAGTGATCAAGGAAGTCTTGGATCACGGCGCCAATCATTCATGGGGCCACGCTGTCGCGCCGGGGAAGTTGGCTCGCGCGGCATGTTGGAACGTCGCCTGCCTAATGATTTTCTTGGCGGTGAATGGCGCGTTTCTGCAATTCGGCGACTCGTATCAGTTCGACGCCGCCAACTTTGCGTTGACGAAGCGCGAAGCGACGGGACCAGAAGCATTGTCGTACGGCATCACGGTTGAGCCTGGCGACACATCGATTGAGCGTGGTACCAGCTTGTTGGTGCTGGCTCGATTTGCGAATTCCTTGCCGTCATCGGCGATCTTAGTTGTCAGCATTGAAGATGCCGAGAAGCGGATTGCTCTGACCAAGAGTTTGGATGATCCCGTCTTTGGCGGACGGATTCCTGGGATTCAAATGGAGGGAAAGTATTGCGTCGAGTACGACGATCAGCGAACGAAAGATTTTACAGTTAAGGTCTTCGACTATCCACGTTTGCAGCAAGCAGATGCCACTATCCACCATCCATCTTACGCCAATCGTGAAGATAAGGTGATTCAAGACACGCAATCAGTCACGGCGGTCGAGGGCTCGCAAGTCACCTGGGCTTGCCACTTCAACAAACCCGTCGCAGCCGCCGATCTCGTCAGCGAATCGAACGAGCACTTGGAGCTGGTTCCGGCAGACGCCGACCCCCTAAAGCCGCTCGAAGGTGACGACGTCCTCTCTGAAGTGTTCGTGGTCAAGCTAACTCCCAAAGAAAGCGGACGCTACAAGCTGATCGTCATCGATGATGAAGGTAGAGAAAACAAGAATCCGCCCGAGTTGGTGATGAACGTCATCAACAATCGACCGCCCGAATTGAAGATTGCTTCGCCGAAAAAGGACCTGCGAGTTTCGCCGTTGGAAGAGGTCGAGTTAGCGGCTTCGGCGTGGGACGACTTTGGCCTGACCGGATTCGGCGTGATTTATTCGCTTGCCGAAAAAGAACCGCAAACAATTAACATGACGGTTGGAGAGGAAGAAGCTGCCGAAGAAAGCATCATGAATCACTTGCTTTCATTCGAGTCGCTCGACGCGAAGCCGGACCAATTGTTGTCGTATTACTTCTTCGCGGACGACATTGGGCCGAATGGCGAGAGTCGGCGAACTTTCAGCGATATGTTTTTCGCGGAAGTGCGTCACTTTGAAGAGATCTTTCGGCAAGGACAGTCGCCTCAAGGTCAACAACAGCAGCAGCAACAACAAAGTCCCGCTGGCAGCAACGCTCAGAAGGCCGAAGAGCTGATGACGCTCCAAAAGCAAATCATCATGGCCACATGGAAAGTGATTCGTCGTGAGATTTCCGAGACGCCGACTTCCGAGTTCGAGCCAGATACGAAGTTATTGGTTGAGTCTCAGCAGGCAGCGTTGAAGAAGGCGGAAGAGCTTGCGGAAAAGCTTCAAGACGCCAAGTCAAAGGGCTTCATTGCGACGGTCACCGAGCACATGGATCGGGCGATTGAGCAATTGTTGGTGGCTCACGATAACTCGAAGATCGCGTCACTGCCGCCAGCACTACAAGCCGAGCAAGCGGCCTTTCAGGCATTGCTGAAGCTGAAGGCGCGCGAGCACAAGGTTATGCAACAGCGACAGTCAAGTTCTTCGAGCAGTCAATCTCGATCGCAGTCGAGCCGCTCGCAACAGCAACTACAGCAATTGCAGCTCGACAACAAGAAGAACCGGTACGAGTCTCAACAGTCGGCTCAGAAGAAGGCGCCTCCCGCGAACAAAGAGCAGTTGCAGATTCTGAATCGGTTGCGTGAGTTGTCTCGGCGGCAGGGCGATTTGAACCGTCGACTGAAGGAACTCGAAAATGCCCTGAGGGAAGCTAAAAATGAAGAACAACGCGAAGAGCTAAAACGTCGATTGAAGCGGCTTCGTGAAGAACAACAAGAGTTGCTGCGAGACGTTGACAAACTCCGCAATCGCATGGATCAGCCACAAAACCAACGCGAGATGACCGAGTCGAAGAAGCAATTGGATCAAACTCGCGAGCAGGTCCGTCAGGCGTCCGAGAAACTGGAGAAAGGCCAGGTTTCCAAAGCCTTGAACTCAGGGACGCGAGCCGAACGCGACTTGCAGAAGTTGCGCGACGACTTCCGAAAACAGACAGCCGGGCAGTTTGCTGAGGCCATGAAGGACCTCCGCAATGAAGCTCGCGAATTAGCAGAGAATCAAGAAGACCTTTCTAAGAAGTTGAACCAAAAGGATCAACCGAAGACCGCCGGTCTACGTCGGAAGAACACGCGGGAAGAGGTCGAGAAAGGGTTGAAGGAGCAGGACGAGAACCTCGAAGACATTTTGGACCGGATGCAAAATATCGTGCAAGAAGCCGAGAAGTCTGAACCGCTTTTGGCGAATCAGCTTTATGACACGATCCGTGATTCTCGGAAGAATAAGCCACGCGAGGCACTCAAGCTGACGAACGAGTTCTTGCGACGTGGGCTAGTTGACGAGGCCAAACAGACAGAGAAGCTGGCCGGGCAAGGCATTGATGAGGTCAGAAAGGGCATCGAGAAAGCAGCCAAAGCTGTGCTGGGCAGCGAGCTGGAGGCTCTCAGACGCGCTCAGCAAGAGTTGAAAGACCTGTCGAAAGATGTTGGCCGCGAGATCGCTCAAGCCGATCCGAAGCAACGTAACGATCAACGCGTGAACCAAGCATTGAATCCCGACGGTCAAGAGCGGCAGCCCGATGGAAAGAATGGGCAGCCTCAGAAGAACCAAGGGCAGCAACCGGGTGACTCGAAAGGCGATCCGCAGAAGGACCAAGATAACAAGGAGAATCAACAGGGAACTTCGCCCGGCCAGAAGCCAGGTGACCAAAAGGCGAAGCCTGGTGAGCAGCCGAATTCCAAGTCGAATCAATCAAACAAGCCAGGCCAACAGCCTCAAGATTCCAAACAGCCTGGACAAGGTATGCCCAATCAAGACGGTAAGCCACAACAAGATGGCAAATCCAGCCAGGACGGCAAACCCGGCGAAGGCAAACCGCAAAACCAAGGAAAACCGTCGCAGCAAGGTAAGCCGCAGGACGGTAAATCGCCGAATGGCTCACCACAAAACGGTAAGCCTAAGCAAGGTAGTCCCCAGCAAGGCACGCCGCAGCAGGATGGGAGTCCTCAAAAGGGCAATTCGAATCAGCCAGGACAACAGCCGCAGCAGCGGAAACCCAATCAAGAGGGTAAGCCGGGGCAACAACCTCAGTTGGCTCAGGGGCAGCCACAGCAACAACCTGGACAGCGTGGGTCGAAGAGCCAGTCACAGCAGCAACAGTCGTTCTTCGAGAATGGCTTTACTGGTGGCGAAGGCGGACCACTGACGGGAGCCAATTATCAAGAATGGTCGGATCGCATGCGGGAACTCGAAGAGACTGTCGACGATCCGAAATTGCGAGCCGACATCGCTCGGGTTCGCGACCGTGTTAAAGGCATGAGGATCGAATTCAAACGTCATTCCAAGGAACCAAAGTGGGACTTGGTCAAGATGGACGTGTTGCAACCGATGCTCGAATTGCAAAAACGATTGGCCGAGGAAATTGCAAAGCGTTCGTCCAACGAATCGTTGGTGCCGATCGACCGTGATCCCGTGCCTGCCCGGTTTGCTCAGCAGGTCGAGGAGTATTACGAACGGCTGGGGAGTGGCAAATGACGTACGTCTTAGCTGATATAGCGTTTGGCGATTTGGGCTGGCTTCCGCTCGCGTTGCTGGTGGCCGTAGCCGCTGGCTTAGCGGTCTTGTGGGCTTATCGCCGCACGGCACACGCGGGCAGCGCGCGTATTCTGGCTGCATGTTTGAAAGCCAGCGGATTGCTGGCCTTGGCCGTTTGTTTGGTCGAACCGCTGTGGAGCGGTATGCGTGCAAGGCCCGGCGCAAACTTGTTTTTCGTTCTTGCCGACAACAGTCGCAGCATGCAAGTTCGCGACGTTGATGGCGGCGCGACAGCTTCATTCATGTCATCATTGACGGGGTCGAACGCGAAACGCACTCGCGCGGAATACGTCGAAGCGCTGCTTAAGACTCGCGAAGGAACTCAGAAGAACGCGGCATGGCAACACGTGCTCGGACAAGATTTCGATGTTCGCACGTTTTCGTTTGATGCTGGTTTGCGTCAAATCGACGAACCCTCGGACTTGGACTTTAGCGGTGATGGTTCGTCGCTAAAGCGGCACTTGACCACGATAAGCGAGACTTATAAAGAGCGACCCATTGGTGGTGTGCTGTTGGTGACAGACGGTAATGCCACGGACTTGCTGGAATCGGAATTGGACACTGCTGGGTGGCCGAAGATTTATCCACTGGTCGTTGGGACGGAAAAGCTGGAACGCGACATCGCCATCGAAAGCGTTGGCATCAGTCAAACGAACTTCGAAGACGCGCCAGTCACGATTCAGGCGGATGTTTCGAGTCGTGGATTTCAGGGACGCAAAGTTATCGGGCGACTGATCGACGAAAAGAGTCAGGTTGTCGAGACTTCGATCATGACGGTGCAAGACGAAGAAAAGCCACTCGTCTATCGCTTTAAGATTCGCCCAACAGCTCTGGGAGTTTCGTTTTATCGACTACAAGTTGCCGATGAAGATGACATCGAGCAGCTCGACGACGAGAAGAAAGCCGAAAACATTCGCGAGGCGACGCTGGCCAACAACCAACGATTGATCGATGTCGACCGCGGTGCTCAAGCGCATCGAATTCTTTATGTTTCCGGTCGCCCGAACTGGGAATACAAGTTTCTACGGCGGGCCATTGAAGATGACGAACAAATCGACTTGGTGGGCATGATTCGTGTCGCCAAACGCGAGGCCAAGTTCGATTTTCGAGGCCGTGATGGAGAATCGAAGAACTCGATCTTCCGTGGATTCGAGAATCAAAACGACGAGACTGCGGAGTCTTACGATGAGCCAGTGATTGTCCGCATGAATACAAAGTCGGCGTCCGAGCTGCGTGATGGATTTCCAAAGTCCGAGAAAGAGCTGTATGGATTTGAAGCGATCGTGCTCGACGATATCGAAGCAAAATTCTTCACTCACGACCAGTTGGCATTGATCGAGAGATTCGTGTCCGAGCGCGGTGGCGGGTTGTTGATGCTTGGTGGTCAAGAGTCCTTCCAACGGGGCGGGTATTATCGTACACCGATTGGCGACTTGTTACCGGTTTATTTGGATCGAGATAAGGCGGCCAGCAGCCCTCCGCGAATTCGCATGAAGTTGACTCGGTACGGGTGGCTTCAGCCGTGGGTTCGTTTGCGATCGACAGAAGATGATGAGCGATCGCGAATTTCGTCAATGCCCGAATTCCATACGCTTAATCGACTCAGCAATATCAAGCCCGGCGCCTGGATCTTGGCATCGGCCGAGGATTCGTCGAACAAGACTTATCCTGCTTTGATCGCTCAGCGATATGGCCGAGGCCGTGCAGCGGCGCTCGCGATCGGCGATTTTTGGCGTTGGCATTTGCGGCGAGATGAAGAAGAGAACGACGATCAAGGGAAAGCTTGGCGACAAACGCTGCGATGGCTTGTTGCCGACGTGCCAAAGCCGATCGAAGTGGACATCGAAAAGGATGATGAAAACTCAGAGAAAGCCGTCCGCTTCAAGGTGAGCTTGCGCAACGACGACTATCAGCCGCTGGAGAACGCCACTGTCAAAGTGCGAATCAAGCGGCCGCAGACTTTGAAACCGGATGTCACAAACGAACAAGAGTCTGCTGGGAAGCAACCTGCTGAAGAGCAAGAAAGTGACCAGATAACATCGACACCGGATCTTGTGCCAGTTACAAGCGTGGTGACCGCAAATGCGTTGACGGACACAGAAGACAAAGCGTCCAACGAGTTGGAAGAGCAAGAGTCGAACACGTTGGAGTTGCGGTTGGAGCCTTCATTAAAGGAGCCTGGAACTTACGAAGTCGTCTATGTGCCAAGAGAACCGGGTGCGTATCGAGCAACTGTTGATGTTGTCGATTCCGAGGGGCAGCCGCTTGGAACTGCCGACGCTGGTTGGACTTCGGATCCGGGAGCTGAAGAGTTTCGATCAGTCAGTGCGAACTATCGTCTGATGCAAGCGATCGCCAAGAAGACCGGTGGCCGAATTGTGAAACCCGCTGAATTGCCTCAGTTCGTTGCTGGCCTAGCGACAGAAGAGATGCCAGTCTCCGAAATGTGGACGTTCCCGCTCTGGGATCATCCCGCGATCTTTGCGTTCGTGTTGGCTTGCCTCATTGCTGAATGGGGTCTACGAAGATGGAAGGGACTGCCATGAAGTCATTGACCTTGTTGCTTGCTGTGTTTGCCGCTGATGCGGATCAGAGGAATGTTGATACCGAGACGCCCGTTACGGCAGACGTCATTATCGTTGTCGGAGCTGGCGGTGAAGAGAAGTATGCCACGATGTTCGCCGATTGGTCAAAGAATTGGCAAGCGGCTTGCAAACTTGGCAAGGCTTCAGACCGAACCATTGGACCGACCGCTGAAACCCGCAAGACAACAGATCGTGATTTGCTCAAACAGGAGTTGGACAAACAGGCGGATGAGTCGCGAAGTCAACGGCCGTTGTGGGTGGTATTGATTGGCCATGGCACTTTCGACGGGAAGGCCGCGAAGCTCAATTTGCGTGGGCCGGATGTGACGGCGTCGGACCTTGCAGAATGGTTGAAGCCAATAACTCGCCCTGTTGCCATCATCAACTCGGCGTCAGCAAGCGGTCCGTTTGTTAACAAACTGTCCGGCCCAAATCGCGTCGTTGTAACTTCCACCAAGAGTGGATACGAAATGAATTTTGCCAGGTTTGGCGAATACATGTCCAAGTCAATCACGGACCCCACTGCTGATTTGGATAAAGACGGTCAAACATCGCTGCTGGAAGGTTATCTGAGCGCTGCTCGTGCCACTCGCGAGTTCTATCAAACGGGTGGTCGGCTTGAGACCGAACACCCGCTGATTGACGACAACGGCGATACGCAGGGAACACCCGCTGGCTGGTTTCGTGGAGTTCGACCAAATCGCAAGTCAGCTTCGGGCGCGGCGCCGGATGGCTTGAGGGCTCACCAATTTCATCTCGTGCAAAGTCGCGAAGAAGAGAGGTTGCCGACCGAGATGAAAGCAAAGCGTGACGCTCTAGAGTTCGAGGTCGTCAAGCTACGTTCTCGAAAGGCCACCTTCTCTGCAGATGAGTACTACAAGCAGCTTGAAGTCTTGCTCGTGGAATTAGCGGGCGTCTATGAAACGAACGATTAAGGCTTCGCACAGACTCAGTTTGTAGCTTGTGAGCATAATCCAATTGCCATCGGGATCGGTGATTTTCGCCTTGCTGCCCCAATGCTCTTAGATGTACTCGGTCACGAACTCCACACCCGCGCTCTCGTATTCGCGACAGAGTGCTAACACGTCCGCAACAATGCTGCGGCGAATTTCCGCTCCAACATCGACCTGACATGGCCGACACTCGGAATTGTACAGGCGCTTAGAGATCACAGGCGATGGCCGATCATCTACTGAGGGTTGCCAAAATTGCGGATGCCCGCGAATTCCGTTAACGCTACTTGAAAACTAATCTAACTGTCTCTATTTTCACATTGCCCAATACGAATTATTAATCGAGTCGCTTTAGAGGTTCTTGCAATGTTAGTGTACGATTTGGTGAGATTGGTGAAGAGGCGATTTAGCTCACGGAAACGCCTGCGACGGCGGCATCCCAATCAAGTCAACGCATCCACAGCAGTTGAATGTCTGGAAGACCGCACTCTGCTTAGCAACAGCTCGCCCGTGTTTTCACAAGATGATTACTCTTTTTCAGTCGCGTCAGATATCGCTGAGTTTTCCGTAATTGGTGCAGCGTCCGCCACGGACGCTGACGGAGACTACTTGAACTATTTCGGTGCTGGTGGCCCGTTTTACATCGACTACTCTGGCGACATCGTTTTTGGTGGACCGACAGGTGGCATTTTTGACGGTGATGAATATGTCTTCAGTCTGACCGTCGATGACGGAACAGGATTGACCGATACAGCAAATGTGACGATTTCCGTGGGGGGGGGGCACGGCAGATCAGCCACCTGAGTTTACAGAGGACGCTTATTCATTTGATGTTGCGGCTGATGTCACCGCTAATATGCCTATTGGAAATCTGCCAGCATTCGATCCTGATGGTGATCCAATATTCTATGCTGGGGCTTCCGGATCGTTTTTCGTCGACTACAACGGAGACGTCGTTTATCCTGGTTTTGATCTGTTGAGCCCAGGCGACTCAATTCTATTCACAGCGACAGTTGCCGACTTTGCCGGCAACAGTGACACGGCTACTGTTAGTATTAACATTCAAGCAGCGGGCAACTTGCCTCCTTCGTTTGTTCAGGATGAATACGTATTTAACGTACCGGCTGATTTGGCACCATTTGCTGATATCGGTGATGCTCTGGCAATAGACCCGGAAGGTGACTCGCTAAATTACTCAGCATCTGCGGCACCATTTTCAGTCGACTATGATGGTTCGATTGTCTATTCGGGCGCTGATTCGTTGGCAGCAGGCGATCAACATACTTTTACTGTCACGGTCAGTGATAATTTCGGCAGTGATACAGCCCAAGTGATCGTTCAAGTGTTCGAGTCCAACTCGCCACCTGTTTTCGATCAGGATTCGTATGCGTTTAGTGTCTCATCAAGCGTGGCAGCTGATACCGTACTGGGGCGACTGGTCGCTACAGATGCGGATGGAGATTCGCTGCTATACTCCGGCGGAAGCATACCATTTTACGTCGATGGAAGTGGATTCTTGAGGTTTGCTGGCCCGCAAGGAAGTATCACGCCCGGAGATTCGTACGCATTCGACGCGTCTGTTGACGATCAGACTGCAACGGACAGCACTGCCGTTTCAATCAACGTTGTTGGTGAAGACGTCCCGATAGACGCCATCGACGATTACTTTTCCGGTGATATTGGGACAGCCATTCCCGTTGATGTGCTCGCTAACGACCTTGGAAGTGGGTTGTCTGTTGACAGCGCCGCATCCGATGTCGGTAATGTCACACTTGTTGATGTTGACGGCGATGGCTATACAGACCTCATCGAGTTGCTCGTTAACGATTCGTCTGTGTCCGAGGCGCAGATTCAGTATTCCGCAAAAGACGCTGCTGGTAACATCGACTTTGCCGTCGCCTTTGTGGCATTGCAAGTTGCGAATGGAAATGTTCCCCCGAGATTCATCAAGAGTCCAGATGGCGAACCCGAGAACCTGGCGGATGAACAGATTTATTCGTTCGATTACTTTGTCGGCTCGAAAAGCGCCGGCAGGGTTTTTGTTTACGATCCGATGGATCCTGCCCAACCAGTCCCAGGAAACCCAGGCGAAACTGAAACCGACGCGAAACTCACATTCGAGTTGAGCGGTGACGACTTCACAATCATTCTGGAGCGCCGCTATCAATCAGATCGCTATATTGCCAAGGTTGTTCCAACGCGACGATTCACGTTAACAGATCTCGCTACGTTAGAGCAACAAATGCTGTCCGCACGTGTTACAGACGAAGCGGGTGCCTTCGATACCGCGCAAGTGTGGATTTCATTCAAGAATCCAGTCAAAGCGGTCAATGATTCGATCCAATTGACACGTTCACAAAACGCCACGTTTGTGGAATCGCCGCTGACGGTGTTGGGGAATGATAAGGCTGGATGGGGACGCTTCGCTATCGAACTTCGGCAACAGGCAAGCAATGGTTCCATCGAGTTCAATTCGCAACATCTCGGTTTCTTCAAATACACTCCAAACAATGCTGCGAACTTTCCTGGAAATGATTCGTTTGTCTACCGGTTGAGGGACCTCACTACGGGTTATGTATCTAACGATGCAACCGTGTCACTGAGTTTCGTGCTCCAGCAACCGCCGATGGTGCTGGCGCGTGGTGACATACGGACGGCCACGATCACTCCAAATGCAACAGAGTATTTATTTAATCAAGCGAGCGATTCGGTGTTGGGAAATGATATTCCGGCTACTGGAGTCGTTCCGATAGTTGTTTCGCAAGCGAGGTATGGAGAAATTGATCTCAATCCGGATGGGACATTCAAATACACGGTACGTGCCAATAATCCGTTGCGCGGTGCGATTACGGACACGTTTTCGTACAGCATTATGAACGGCGGGATGTCTGTTGGTGTTGTCTCGATTCGATTCGCGGAACCAACGCCCACGGTTACAAATCCCGTCTTGCAACAGCCGCCCCGCTTCATAAAACCGTACTATGTGTTTACGTATCAAGAACTTCAAAATAACCAGGCCAATCTGAGTGCGACCGACGCCGATGGTGACCCATTGACTTTCGGGATTGAAACGTTCCCTCAGAGCGGCTGGGTGACGGCCACGGATCTTGGTGGCGGGAATGTGCGGCTCAAACGAGATATCTTACAAGCACCTCCCGACGATGGGGTTTACCAAGTGCGTGTCACCGTTAAAGATGGACAGAATGCCCCCAACGGGCAACCGCAAATTGACAAGGCAATAGTCTTCATCGTTGTCTCGTCGAACAGCGCACAAAATCCTGTTTTCGTGGCGACACCCACGGCTGGCGGCCCCAATCCTTACACAGTGAGTGTTGACGCTAATGATCTCGCTAATGCGAACGGATGGTTTGCGACCGGGAAGCTTGTGAAAGCCGACGACCCTGCTGGCGAGGCTGTAGCTTACTCGATTGTTGCTCCACACGGAGATCCGAACTATAGCAGCCCTGTGCGGGTCAATGAATTGACGGGTGAGATATTGGTTTCTGGTAATCTCTGGGAGTCGCCGACGTTGGAAGTCGACGTGCTCGCCCAAGACGCTGATGGCCACATGGCTCTCACAAAACTGCAAGTCACCGTTGCGAACATTGGCAACTATACGGCCAAGCTATTTGTTCAGGGTCAGGGGGATGCTGAAGATGTCGCGGGCAACGACGTGGCTCAAGGAACGCTTGGAAACTGCTGGTTCTTGGCAGCCCTCGGAGCTCTTGCCGATACTAGCCCGCAAGTCATCCGTAGTATGGTGCAAGAGCAAAATGGTCAGTACTTCGTGCGCTTTTATACGCGACAAAATGACATGGCACCGTTGGCTCCCGTCTGGATCCCTGTTTCCTTCGAACTCGCGGGTGGTGCCGGCGCGGATGTCGATAGCCAAAACAACGTCGAAGTCTGGGTTCGCGTCATTGAACGCGCTTATATCCAATTTGTCGGTGGAGCAAGCAACGTCACAGGGGGATACCCATCTACCGCATTCGAATTGATCACGGGATATCCGGCAATTCCCGGCAACACCATCGGTTCGAACACAGCCAATCAAATTCAAGCGGCACTGAATAATGGAAGAATTGTTTGGATTGCGACCCTCGACGAACCACAACTTCCGGCAGGATTAGTTCCTTTACATGCGTATGAAGTTACTGGAATCTATACAGACCAGTTTAATGTCAAGCATGCGCAGCTCAGAAATCCTCACGGAACGAATAATGTGACAATTGAATTGGAAGTACTCATGACCGCGATCAGCGCATGGTGGACGACCTAGAAATTCATCAACTGAGACGGAGATACTAGAATGAAATTCATCGCGATGGGTATTGTCGTTTTGGTAGGTGTGACTCTTTGCCATGCCACTGATCCGCCGCAAAATCACGGATTGAAGAGCCAAGGGTTCGTGCGGCTCGTTCCCATCGAAATTGGGCCGCACTATGAATCGCCGCGAATTTTCCAAATTCCGGCCAAGAGTATCCGACAAATGTATGATTCAGCAGGTCTTCCGGTGCCCAGAAAAACGGACCTCCGGGATTCGGCGTCCGCACTGCGCTGGTCTCCGCCCGCGTTCAAGAGACACCTTCTTGAACGTGGATGCAGAATTAACTGGGAACGCTGGGCGGTAGCCATCAATAACACGCCAGCGATTAAGTGGACTGCATCCGTCGCAGGTGGTATAGGTACCAAAAAGTTCTTGCCGCCGTTCGATGGAGTTCCGGTGTGGCGCTATAACAACTGGAACTTGACGCCGCAATTTGTTGGTAGCCAAGGTTTAGTAAGAGGAAGCAACGGATTTCAGATGGATACGCGCCATCTTTGGCAGGAACACTTTCAACATCGTCGTTATCCAGGATACATGATTGAAACGCCACAACGGGTGATGAATCCTGGACAACTTCGAATACCATCTGGCGGAATTGTCAGTTGGACGTTACGCAGAATGTTTGGCGGCTGGGTCAAACCGAAACCCAAACTTGCCCACCTCAAAGAGCTGGCCCCTTTTATGTACGATCATATCCCCGATTACATTTTAGAGCGTGCCGAGTGGTTTGATCATTACTACGTTACCGAGGTCGCCGTGATGGCCAACGACAAGGATGGGCCCCACACGCTGGAAATCATTGGCTCCTTTGCTTTCGAGAACGAAGAACACGGATACCAATTCGACGACTACTTTGATCCCAGTGTCTTTCGGCGAATTCATTGTCACGTTTGGGACCAATATGCGATCAAGACCATTCAGCCGGGACGTAAAGCGGATGTCCTGGTGATCCATGACAAAGGTGGTCCAACGCGGATTCGCTTTCTGGTGGATGCGCGTTACGACCCGCAACCCGAATTTCGACGAAAAATGCCGCCGACCCCCAAGCCGGAATTTAAAACTGGCGACATCGCGCCAGACGAATATAGCGTTGAACAATTGAAACAAGATTTGCTGGACAATCGAATTGTCACGGTGTCGTCCACACCATTCGCCGTCGGACTTGGCCGGGCCGCCACGTACCGCGTTTTCCAAGTCAACCGAAAGACCAACGGCCTCAGCTTACTCGCCGCCGATTCGAATCACTATACCATCCTCGGCTTCGACAGCATGGCCGAACAAATCACCAAATGGCACGTCAAGTGATGATATGGTGACTTGGAACTCGTCATATCCATCGAGAATTGGGACATGTTTTGTGAACTAGTAGAGCGCCGGCAGAGTGAGGGACAGGACATTCACAAGCTGGATTAGCTCTTTGTACATATGTTTGCTCGTTTGCCGACAATGTCTCGGAAGCCAGTTCGGTCCGTTGAGCGGCGGGGCCAGAAAGGCCGTTTTCTCTGCACACGAGTACTGCAAGTAGCTTGAGGTCGTGCTTGTGGAATTGGCCGGCGTTTACGAATCGAAGAATTGAGTGATCGCCTTCCTAAGCTGGCTTAGTTGTAGCTCGTGAACATGATCCAATTTCCGTCTGGATCGGTGATCTTCGCCTTGCTGCCCCAATCATATTCGGTATATGTGGTGACGAATTCCACACCCGCGCTCTCGCATTCACGGCAAAGTTCCAACACGTCATCAACGATAACCTCAATAAATGTGTTGCCAGTGTGCCGGCCGTCACCGCAAGCGCAGACCTCGAGATGAAGCTCGATGTCGTCGCGCTGGACGACAGCGAAATTGATAGCACCGTCGTCTTCGCAAGTCGTGCTATACGTCTCTTCGAAGCCAAGTTTCTTCGTATAGAACTCCAACGATGCAGCGACATTCGTCACCCACATCAGTCCGGCGATTTGTTGTAACTTTGCTGATGCCATTAGTTGTCATCTCCCGCCTGATCCGCCAGGCGTTGGTTTTATGCCAAAACTGAATTCTCACTGCGTGTCACGGAATTCGCCAAGGATCTCGGCGATGTTGGGTTGGCCGAAAGCCTTGGCGTTTTCCGCTACGCTAAGATAAGGAGTCTCGCTGTTCGCGTGTAGTAAGTTGCCGGTTTCTTGCCAGAATCTTCGGGTTGCCCTGTTAATACACGTTCAGTACCATCCGCGACCCTTTCTCACCGTGGCCTCATTCCCAACGCCATTGCTGAAGCTCAATTGACGATTTGCCTACTGAGCTTGGTGGGCCCACATCCATTCTTCCTGTGAGGTGACGTATGTCGAAGCCCCTTTGCCTTGCGTTATGTTTCGTGTGTCTTGGCTGCAGTGAGCCGATGTTAAGATCGTCTGTGGACGGTCCTGGTCCGGGTTTACCATTTGGCAATATGGTGGCCGGACTTGATGCCGCGCAATCCATCACTGGCATTCCGGGAGTGGAGACCAGACGCGTCTCGGATCAAGTCGTCCGGCTGCAGAATGAGTTGCCTCCAGGCGATGCCGAAAGGGCCGCGGTTACTGCACAGTCGGGCAAGCGATTGATCGTCTATTCGGCTATGTTCACAGTGGCAACGGCGAACGTCGATGAGGCAGTCATTCGTTTCAAAAAGCTCATCGAGCAAGTCGGCGGTTACCTAGAGCAACGTCAAAACTCGCAACTTGTCAGCCGCGTACCGGCAACTCATTTTGATCAAGTCGTCGATGTGCTTCCCGAATTGGGGATGATCCGAAGTCAGTCGATTCGCAACGAGGACGTTACCGATCAACATCGTGACCTCAATTTACGGATCGAAACTGCTCAATGGTCGCGGAAACGAATCTTGGCGTTGTTGGAACGAGCGGAAAAGATTGAAGACGTTCTGAAGTTGGAAGAAGAGCTTCGCAAGCTGACGGAACAGATCGAAGGCTTGATTGGCAAATCAAAGCACTTAACAAATCAGATCGCCTATTCAACGGTCGAAGTTGCGTTTGTTCCGAAAGCAGAAGTTAGCAAGGTTAGCTCGTCCGGTGGATCGAGTCTGTTTCCTTGGATCAACTCGATTGGTGCTGACCAGGTCTTGGCAGGCTTCCAGAACGTCGTTAACGGCAAAGTGAACGAGACTCCAGTTTCCGCCTACTTGACTGGCATGGTGCGTCTTGATTTGCCCGATAGTTTCGTGGTCATCGATCAGCAGAAACATGAACTGAAAGCGACCACAGCCGACAACGCCAAGCTTTGGCTCCGCGAGTTCGTGATCAACAAGCACGCCGAACTGGAATTCTGGGCTAAGGCGGTGAACAACCACTTAGTCGAGAATCGAGGCTACGAGTTGGTTGAGCAACAGCACATCGAAGATCAGCAGGGTAAGAAAGGGATCGAATTGACGTTCGATACGCGATCATCCAAAAACCGGTATACGGTCATGGTATTTGCCGATGAAATGAAGCTCTTGACTCGTAAGCGAAATCTGCGCGTCATCGAGTTCGTCGCATCTCAGGAGACGTTCGACTCTTACATCACTGACATCCGCATTGCGACAACGAATGCCTCGATCGCGCGGCCTGCAACGGTTGTTGAATGATGGGGTTCGTAGTGGTGGCTTCCAGCCGCCACATTCTTTCCAAAGCTTGTGGCGGCTGGGAGACACCACCACCAAACCC
>PBMZ01000061.1 GCA_002722955.1 Planctomycetaceae bacterium
GCAACGCTGGTGCCAAACAGGTCATCATCTCTAAGGGGCGGGCCACCATTCATGTTGGTGCCGATCTTGGTGTTGCTCTGCATCGTCCCGTCGGCGTTCATAAAGACAATGAATACTGCGCCGAAACAATCATCTGCACAGTCTGAGCCAACGACCAAGTCAACCACGCCATCTCCGTTTAAGTCGCCAATGGCGGCGACGTCGCTGCCGAAGTCGGGAGAATTAATCGTGAACGTTTCAGTCGTGCGAACCGTCCCATCCGAGTTCATCAAATGCACATAAACATTTCCGGGGTTGTCTACGCCCGGGATGGCGGACACAACGAGGTCGGGAATCCCGTCGTTATCAAAGTCTCCCAGTGCATCGGGTGAAACGTACTGAGTGTTATCCGGCAGCGTTGGCACACCGTTTAAGCTGTCAGTCAGCGTTACGGTCCGCGTGGCGTCGATAGTTCCGTCACTGGTTTCCTGCGTCAGCTCGACATCATTGTCAGTAATGATGGCGTCCCCCTGCTGGTCAGCGAGGCGAAGATTAACTGGATTTGACAGGAGTACGGAAAACGCTTCTTCAGTCTCGACAACGTCATCGTTGACAATTTGCACATCGATCGTGCGAGTGGTGTCTCCGGGGTTAAACACGACAGTGCCAGAGTTGGCGAGGAAGTCTGCCCCCTCAGATGCCGTGCCAGCGACTGTCGTAAATCTCACGCTACTGGTTACCGTGGCGACCCTGTCAAGAGTCAGTGTGAATTGAACATTAAATGTTCCAGTGGCCCCCTCAGTAATTGCAAGATCATCGATGGAAAGCTGTAGCGAGCCCTCATCGAGGCTTGAAAGACGGTCGTTTCCGGCATCACCTCTTATGCTGTCTGAGCCTCCGCCACCAACGATCGTATCCGCGCCACCTTGGCCCAGACCGGTATCGTTACCAACGCCGCCGTTGATCGCGTCGCGGCCGGCTCCACCAACCAATGAGTCGTCGCCGTCGCCGCCCAGCATGCTGTCGTTGCCAGCGTTACCGACAAGCGTGTCGTTGCCAGCTCCACCAAGTAACGAGTCGCCGTCTTCGCTACCTTCAACGCGGTCATCGCCGTCGCCACCGCTAACCGTGTCAACACCGCGTTGACCGATCAAGCGGTCGTCGCCGAGGCCACCTTGGATGTCATCATTGCCACTACCACCGCGAGCCAAGTCGTTCTCAGCGCCGCCAAGCAACAAGTCTTCACCGGAGTTGCCGTTCAGAGTGTCCATTCCGGCACCACCGCTGATTGTGTCTTCTCCAGCGTTTCCGTTCAGGCTATCGTTGCCAGCTTCGCCAGTGACGTTGTCTTGACCGTCGCCAGCATCGACGCTGTCGTCACCCGTTCCCGCACTGATCATGTCGTCGCCGTCGCCACCGACGATCGTGTCATTCTCAGCACCACTGGTGATGGTGTCGTCGCCGTCGCCGCCATTGATCACGTTTTGACCGGCTTGGCCGACGATGGTGTCGGCACCGTCGTCGCCGTTCAGCGAGTCGTTGATGTCGGCGGTGCCGGTGATGGTATCTGGTCCATCATCACCGTTCACGACAACTGTGAGCGCCGGGTTGTTGAAGTCGGTCGAGTTCACACCACTCAGATCGATCGAGTTTCCTTCCGGGCCCCCCTGAATCACGATCGACGTTACCGAACCGACAGGAATGGTCGGCAAGGATGTGTCGGCCACAAACGTGCCGCCAGGGGAACTAGTCTCAACGACGACATTCCCGGCAACGTTACTTAATCGAATGCTGTCATCAGCATCACTGATGACAGTCAACTGTCCGTTGACGAATAGACTGTTCACGGAAAGAAGTGTTCGAGTCTCCAAGACCTCAGCAGACTTGATTTCTGTAAAACTACTTCGACGGCGTCGCGCTGCGACTAGTCGCATTCGCATGGTATCCAACCATGATGCCAAATGCACGGTTCGTCCTCCGGAACAGTGATACTGTTGAATTTGATTTCAGAAACCCAATCCGACGTAAGTGAAGAATTGGACTGTCTGATATTGGTTGCAAACAGGATCGACTACGCTCATTAATTAGGAACATCATTTCAGGAAGTCGTCGCATTACGCTTAGCATGGGTACAATGCAAGCCACAGGAGTAACTATTGTGATGGGTAAGAGTCGGATAACCGTTACCACTGCGCGCTCGATGGGCATGGTTTGGGAGCTATTGCCAGCCCTGACCGATCTGACGCATCCGACCGAAGCGTTCGAGAGACTTTGTGTAACGTTCATTCTCGGAATGATGCGACCGAGTCGTAGGATGCGGATAGTCGTCTCAATACGTCTTAGGCCTACAACCGTTAAAGGTTTCCACCCGTGTACCTCCGGCGGTCTCATCGGACACGAAGCGCCAGCGAGTGAGTTTCAGCCAAACTCACTCGCTGGCGCTTCGTGCTTGGATGTGGCGTAGTGAGAGGAGGCACCTCAAAACCACAAAAAAAAACGCTGAATCGTCAGGTGCGACGACCAGCGGCTTTGTGTTGCTCAAAGAACACTACTTCTTCGGTTTCGCCTCTTCCTTTTTGGCTTCAGCCTTCTTGGCAGGTGCTTCCTTCTTTGCAGGCTTCTCCTTCTTAGCCTCAGCTTTCTTGGGCTTTTCCTCTTCCTTCTTCGCGACAGGTTTCGGACTATCAGCCAACCGCTTAATGCTCACATTGCGGAACTCGACCGGATTCGAGTGGCCGGCGAAGCCAAAGTGACCACTGACGCGATCCTTGCCTGGATGAGGCCGGTTGCCCATGTAGTCGCTGACCTTGCTCAGGTCGGCATTCAGGATGATATTCCCGTTGAGCTCAACCTTGATCGTCGAGCCGTCGACGGTGACTTCTTGGTAATTCCATTCACCCGCATCTCGCAAGTGACCGCGGAAGGCGGGAGCCATTCCGTACGCCGATCCGTGATATTGTCGCGTGTCGAGTTTCGAATACTTCGGGTGTTCGGAATCGAGCACTTGGAGTTCACACATCCCGACGTAAGCCGTGTCGCCACTGCCGGGATAACGAATCGCGAGGCCATTGTTGCCACCGGGGGGAAGTTTGAATTCGAGCCGTGCGACGAAGTTGGCGTACTCTTCTTCGGTGTAGATCGTGCCACCTTTGCCTTGCTTGCAGCGAATGGCGCCGTCGATGACTTCGTAGTTCGCGATCGGTCCGGCCCAGCCGCTGAAGTCCTCGCCATTGAAGACTGACTTGAAGCCTTCGGGGTCCGAACCTCTGAGCAATCCGATCGCTTCTTCCGAGGGAATCTCGCGAATGGAGATGTTTCGCCAACGGATTTCTCCGCCGTGAGTTTGAAGTTGGATGGGGCCCTCAGGGAACGCGGGAGCCTTTTCTGCAGCCGGCTTGCCTCGATACCAGAAGTTCTCGTGAATGGCGTTGTCGACAACCAGTTTGCTGTTCAGCCAAACCCAAGTTCGCGAGCCGATGACGCGAATTCGGAAGCGATTCCATTCACCGAAAGGCTTGTCGGCCAAGACCAGCGGGTCCTTGCCCTTTGAGCCTTTGCTGTTGTTCCACAATCCGCCGGAACCTTTGTCGGCGCCGATTCCCCACTTGCCGCCTTCTTCGGTGAAGTCCCAAATCTGGACTTGTGGGTTGGCTTTTAGATAGATGCCGCTGTCAGCTTTGGCGACGGTTTTGTAATCGATCCAAAGTTCAAAGTCGCCGTAGTTCTTGTCGGTCGTCAGATATAAGCCGTGACCGTCGTTGACGAGCTCGCCATCTTCGATGCTCCAGTGAGCATTGATGTCTTCCAAGGTTTCCTTGCGTTTCGCCGCTTGCTCTTCTTCCGAAAGTTTCCACAGCGGCCGCGGGTCAGTCGTACTCATTCCATGCCAGCCGACCAGGTCCTTGCCATTGAACAACGCCGTGAAGCCTTCGGGGGCCACGTTGTTCTTGTGCTCGCACTTGTCCCGCTTCTGAGCAAACGCGGGCAATGCGGTGACTAATAGGATCGACAAAACAGCAAGTTGGCGAAGTTTCACAATCTCGTTCCTTGTTTCGGTGCAGTCTTGTTTCAATTCTTATGCTTCTGATCTAATTTCACTGAGCGGAAAGCTTGATCTAAACTAACCAGTTTGCGAACGGATTCCAATCGTTCGAAAGATTGCGGGCAACTCGTCCATCAGTAAGTGCTGTATGAACGGTGAGGAGATTTTCACAGCGACCGATTACTTCCACCCGTTCCCTCGTCCAGAGGATGTCTTTGCCGACAACATCGAGCAGCATCCTCTTACCAGCCGGCTCCCTGGAACTCAGTCACATCTCACCGGACTGGCAAGGGTTCAATTCTTGATCCCCATCGAACCCATTCCCGGTTTCGGTGGCCTCGGCGATGACTCGGCGTCTTACCACAATTATCTCTGCCGGCCGAATTGGGTTGCTTACGAATACCATGGGAACGGGTGCCGCCTAGCTTGTGACTTTCGATTCTTTCACAAGGAGTACTTCAAGCACCATCCGACGGAAGACGACATCCAGAAGGAAGAAATTGCCGAGACGCCCGAGCACTACGCGGAAACTCGCCGCAACTTCGAGGCGACCGAACAGCACTTCCGCGAGTATGGCTGGGTGTCCAGTGACGCACTCAACTGCGATGGCTCACCGTATGGAACGGAGCTGCCAGCGGAAGAGGACTGGGGGCGAGCTTCGCTTGTCTGTCGAATCGGGGGAAAGAGCTTTTACGGAAACTGGTCCTTTGCTTCAGAGTTTCCTTGCTCCCAGTATCCGGATAAGTACCAAGATGACGACGGAACCATCGAGTGTGACCGCGTGCTGCCTCAAACCGAAGATGGGCGAGACTTCCACTTCATCGGTGAACTCGAAATGTGGAATTACATTGGCTACACAAACGGAGTGGTCGTGCTGTTTTACGATCCTCAGACTCAGATTGCTTTATCGGGATTCGATTGGACGTAAATCGTATTGCAAATTCGCCCGATTGGAATAGAAGGCCCGCGATCTTCAAAAAACTGGTCATTGTGCAGGCATTGTGGCTCACAGGCCGATTTGACAGCGCAAAATTGTTTCAGTAGTGTTAATCATTGCCCGCCGCGACTGCCTTCCTAACTCCATCAAGTTTCTCTGGTTATGACTTCAAACTCACAATTCCGTTGCCACTCTGCACATATCTGCCGCGTTGTTTTGACGCTGCTGACATTGCTGGTGGTGAAGTCAGCGGATGCGCAAGCTCCACCAACGGCGGTCTCGCGCGTGATTAAGTCTCACTGCATGGACTGCCACGAAGGAGAATCCGCCGAGGCAGGACTGGACCTTTCCAAACTCGACTTCCGGTTAACCAATCCGAAGACGTTCAATAAATGGGTCAAGATTCACGATCGGGTGCGTTCGGGGGAGATGCCGCCTAAGGATGCCGAGGTGTTGGGCAAGCAAGCGGTCGCGAACTTCACAACCGCGTCAGCAACGGCGCTTGCCAAATTCCAGGCTGACGAGTTCAAACGACTCGGCCGAGTCCGCTCGCGACGTTTGACGCGCCGTGAGATCGAGCGTTCGTTGCAAGATTTGCTTGGCATCGACATTCCGTTAGCGGACAAGTTGCCGGAAGAGTCTCAAGCTGCCGAGTTCTCGACCGTCGCGGACCGACAATCCATGTCGCACTTTCAGTTGGAGCGGCACTTGGTGGTCGTCGACACTGCCTTGGACGACGCATTCCGTCGTGCGTTTTACGGTAAACCGAAGCTGGCGAAAACCTTCACCGCACGCGAACTTGCTCGACGAAATCCGAAACGTCGCTGCCGTGAACCCGAGATGCGCAGCGGACAAGCCGTCGTCTGGTCCGCCAACCAAGTCTTTTACGGTCGAATCCCAGCAACCGCGGCTCCAGTGAGCGGCTGGTATCGTTTCAAACTCAAGATCTCTGGATTGAAACTGCCAAAGACTGGCGGTGTTTGGACAACAGTTCGCACGGGACTATGCATCTCGAGTGCTCCGATCCTGAACTATGTCACGGCGATCGAAGCGACACGGACACCGAAGACGGTCGAGTTCGATGCTTGGCTGCCTAAAGGCCACATGCTGGAAATTCGTCCGGGCGATTCGACGATCAAGAAAGCTCGATTCCAAGGCGGCCAAGTTGGCACTGGCGAGGGTGAACCTCAAAACGTACCTGGAATTGCTCTGGATGAGTTGACGATGGAACGATTTGATCAAGGCTTCGAGAATCGTGATGTTCGTAAACTCTTGATACCGGGCGTGCCAACTCAATGGGAGAAGGGTAAGGGAATCCTGATCACGTCCAAAGCTCCTCGCCAAGATGTCGAGCGATCGATGATGACGTTCGCTCGCCGAGCCTTCCGTCGACCCGTGAAGAAAGAAGAGATCAAAGGCTATCTACAACTAGCCATGGACGAATTCGAAAAGAACAACAGCATCCGTGCCGCACTGCGAGCCGGATACCGAGCCCTGTTGTGCTCGCCTCGATTTCTGTACCTGACCGAATCACCAGGCCGGCTCGATGATCATGCCATCGCTTCTCGACTAAGTTATATGTTGACTGGAAGTACACCTGACGAGCAACTCGCATCGCTGGCCAACAAAGGCCAACTTAGCAATCCAATGACCTTACGAGCCGAAGCGGATCGTTTGTTGAAAGATGCTGGCGGTCGACAATTCATCGAAGACTTCGCCGCCGAATGGCTCGATATGGATCAAATCAACTTCACACAGCCAGACCGACGCATGTTCTGGAAGTTCGATCCAATCGTTCAACAAACGATGCTCGACGAAACACACACGTTCTTAGAGGTCATGCTGCAAGATAACTTAAGCGTCAAGAATCTGATTCGTTCCGACTTCACATTCTTGAATAGTCGGTTGGCTCGGTATTATGGCATCCAGGGTGTTGTCGGAGACCAGCTGCGTCGTGTTCAACTGAAACCAGAACATCGTCGCGGAGGCGTGTTGACTCACGGATCAATACTAAAGGTCACGGCCAACGGCACGAACACCTCGCCCGTTGTACGCGGTGTTTGGGTATCCGAACGGTTGTTGGGTATTCCAATCGCGCCACCACCAGACAACGTACCTGCAATCGAACCGGACATTCGTGGAGCCACTACGATCCGTCAGAAATTGGCCAAGCATCGGTCGCTACCAGCTTGTGCGTCTTGTCACGTAAAGATCGACGCTCCTGGATTCGCGCTCGAGAACTTCGATCCCACAGGTCAATGGCGCGATCGATACTTTCGACAAGCAGGCCGACGGCGAATCCCATTGGCCAAGATCAACGCCAGTTATCAGCTAAACGATGGGCGAGAATTCAAGGACATTCAAGAGTTCCAAACGCTAATCACAGCCAAGCCACGACGGCTTGCCGAGAACGTGGCTGAAAAGTTATTGGTGTATGGAACGGGAGCCCCCATCGCGTTCGCCGATCGTAAAGTCGTCGAGTATATCGCCAAGCAAACCTATAAAGACAATCACGGATTTCGATCGATCGTCCACGGAGTGATCACGAGTCCGGTGTTTTTGATGAAGTAACGCAAGAGAATCAATCTCATGACCAATCAAGTCCAGTTCAACTTCCAACGGCAACTTGACCGACGCACAGTTCTTCGCGGTGCTGGTGTCGCCATGGCGATGCCTTGGTTGAGTGCCATGTCCAGCGTGTTCGCCGACTCGAAGAACACCAAGCCTCCGCGCCGGTTCTTAGCAATGACCCTGGGATTGGGCTTGCACGCAGAGAACTTGAATCCCGAGAGCGCAGGCCGCGGCTATAAACCGACGCGTTATCTGAAGCCACTTCAAGACATTCGGGAGCACTTTACCGTTGTCTCCGGAAGCTCACATCCGGGCGTCACCGGCGGCCACCGCGCCGAAGCCAGCTTGCTGAGCGCCGCACCGATGAGTGGAACCGTCGCGTCGCGCAATTCCATCTCGATGGATCAATTGCTGGCCAAGCACATGGGCCACCATACGCGTTTTCCGTCGTTGGTACTTGGGATGTCTGGCAGCAACAGCCCGTCATACACAGGCAACGGCTCGATGATTCCTGCCGAAGACTCTCCCTCGAGACTGTTTACGCGGTTGTTTGTCGAGGACTCGGATTCAGAGAAGGCCCGCAAAGCGAAGAGAGCTCGCCAAGGTCGCAGCATCATGGACCTTGTTGCGGATGACGCGAAGGCTCTTAAACGAAAGCTTGGACCTGGCGATCGCGATCGACTGGACGCTTACTTCACAAGCGTCCGCGAACTCGAACAGCGACTAGCCGAAACGCAAGCTTGGGCTAATCGACCAAAGCCAAAAGTTGACATCCGCAAACCAGTAGACATTCGTAACCGCAACGACTTTGTCGCTCGACAACGTTTGATGAGTGACATGATCCGGTTGGCGTTGATGACAGATTCGTCTCGCTTTGTCAGCTTCCATCTCGGCGGCAGCGGCGGAGTTGTTCCGATCGATGGAGTTGATCAGGGATACCACACGCTCAGCCATCACGGGTTGGATGAAGAGAAGCTCGAACAGTTGGCTTTGGTCGAGATGGAAATCCTCCAGGGTTGGGGCGACTTTATCCGCTCGCTTAAGGACACCGATGACCACGGCGGCACGCTGTTGGATCACACCTCGGTCTTACTGACAAGTAATCTGGGCAACGCATCCAGTCACAACAACCACAACATGCCAGTGTTGTTGGCAGGTGGCGGATTCAAACACGGCCAACACTTGGCCTTCGACCGCAAGCGAAACTATCCGTTGCCGAATCTGTACTTGTCCGTGCTACAGCAAACGGGTCTGGAAGTTGACCGCTTCGCCACAAGCACGGGAACGATGCGGGACCTGGATGTGTGAGAATGACCAAGCACCGATGACCAATGGAAGAGTCGGCCGTGCATTGGTGCATTAGAATATATTTTCGGAAAGAATTGACGAATCACCAAGCAACCATCAATGCTCATCTTGAATTGGTCATTGGTGCTTGGGCATTGGTCATTCCTAGAACATTATGGCCAAAGGCAAACAATCAGGCTCGGTGCCATTGGATGACCCAACAGCGTTGGCCAAGTTTGGCAAGCTGGAAGTGGTCGCGAAACTGGTTGTTGAAGGCTATATCATGGGGCAGCACAAAAGCCCCTTCAAAGGCGCCAGCATCGAATTTGTCGAGCACAGACAGTACTACCCCGGCGACGAAATTCGACACATCGACTGGCGCGCCTACGGCAAGACGGGTAAGTACTACATCAAGGAATTCGAAGACGAGACGAACTTGCGATGCTATGTCCTCGTCGATTGCTCCGGCAGGATGGCTTACGGTGGCGAGACAATCGCCAAGTTCGACTATGCTCGACAGTTGGCCGCAGCCATGAGCTATCTGTTGTTGATGCAGCGAGACTCCGTGGGACTCACAACATTCGATGTCAACGTGAGGCAACGTCTCGAACCGTCGACGAACTTGAATAGCTTTCAGCAGATGGCATCTTTGCTGGAGACCTCGAAACCGCAACACGAAACCAGCCTGGCCTCTGTGTTCGAACGTCTCTTGCCAACAATGAAGCGACGTAGCTTGGTCGTCGTCATCAGCGACTTTTACGATGAAGTCGAACCGCTCTTGAATGTGCTCAAGCAATTCCGAAGTTCGCGCCACCAACTGATCCTGCTGCAAGTCATCGCGCCCGAGGAGATTGATTTTCCCTTCAAACACCCCACGCAATTCCGCAGTCTCGAGCGAGCGGGATACAAGAAACTGGTTGATCCTCACCGCATTCGAAAGATGTACAAAGAGCGATTCGGCGAGTACCTTGAGCAGCTCGAAAAAGGAATCGGCGCAATCGGGGCAGAGTACGAACGCATTCTCACCAACGAACCTTACGCCAAAGCGTTGGGAGCATTCCTGGACGCAAGAACGCGGCAGAAGTGATTGAATGTGGGACGGATTGGCAATCCGTCCTACGTGGCAAAACGTCAATCGGCGAACAATTGTGGCAAGGCAGCCACCGACCGCAATGCGGGAGAGGTGACATCGGATTCCATGGCCACGCGGGGCAAGTCGTATGCATCCAGTTGGCCGGGGCGCCAGAAACCGCCGTAGAAACTGAAGGCCCAGCGGATGCCGTGGCGCGTTAGGCAGTGTCGCGTGTCTTGATTGAATGCGTCTTTGCTTCCAACGGGATAGCTAAACGCAGTGACTTCTTGACAGATCTCTTGTTCGATGCGAAGACGGGACTCGCAAATCTCCAAGTCTTGTTCTTCCGCAGTCAACGATGACAACACGGGATGATTCACCGTGTGAGCTCCAAAGGTCATACCGCCGGAGTGCATTTCACGCACCATGTCCCGTGTCATCCACATCGTGCTGGCTTCGCTGTTGGGACATCTTCCACTGCCGGTTGCTTCGGCTAAGATCTCGATGAAGGAATCGGTCGACTCACCTGGAAGCTGCTTATAAGTTCGCAATAGTTTCTTGATGGCTTGCTGCCGTGTTGGCTCGTCAAACGACAATGGTCCGACGCAGGGATTCTCGCCCAAGCACGACTTCTTGCTTGATCGAACCATCCATGCAATCTCGTCCCACCATGTGATGCGGGGGCGATCTAAGAAGCCGCTCGTCAGAAAGAACGCAGCGAGTGCTCCGTGCGACTTCAAGATCGGGTAGGCCAAATCGAAATTGTCGCGGTAACCGTCATCAAAAGTGATTAGGACATGCCGACTGCCACGTTGGGGGCGAGTCAGAACGTCGTCTAGATCGTTTAGTCCGATTAAATCGAAGTTGCGGGCAAGAAAGCGAACTTGGCCATCAAAGTCCGCCCCGCTGGCACTCCACAAATCCCAATCGAACAGGGAGCCATCCGGCTCGCCAATTCGGTGATAATTCAGCACCAATAGCCCATTCCACGCGCCGACCAACCGTAACAATCGATTCAATCCGGTCAGATCCAGAGTCTGCATCAACAGTTCGCGTTTTGAAAACGGCAAGGGCATGAGTGGCTCGCGGTGAAGGGCTGAAAGTGGAATGCGTACGCTTCCACTCTCAATCTACGTTACATCAGAGACCGCGCGGCGAGTTTATTCGCGACGTGACGATTTTCGAGGGTCACCATGCGGCTAGCGGGCGCTGGAGTCCAGCCTTTAGGCGCTTAGGCTGGGCCGAAGTCATAACATGGCGGCTAACGCCTGCACTCCAGCAGTTCGTTCGCTTGCTCGGCCGCGATTCTGTAGCAATACTCGTGCGATCATGAAGCAAAGCTGCGAAATATCGTCGGACATTGCCCATGCCGCCACAATTCTGAAAGGCGGCGGTTTGGTGGCGTTCGCGACGGAAACCGTCTACGGGTTGGGAGCAAACGCACTCGAGGCCGAAGCCGTCGCTAAAATCTTTGAAGCCAAGCAGCGGCCACACTTTGACCCGTTGATCGTGCATATTGCCGAGATCAATTGGCTTGAGGATTTGGTGACGTTCGTACCAGAGAAAGCTCGCGCATTGATGGATCACTTCTGGCCGGGGCCGTTGACGGTTGTCTTGCCGAAGACTGATCGAGTTCCGGATTTGGTCACGTCGGGGCTGCCGTCAGTGGCGGTTAGAATGCCAAGTCACGAGCAAGCACGCGACTTAATTGCCAGCGCAGGAGTCCCAATCGCTGCACCCAGCGCTAACCGATTCGGACAGCTCAGCCCAACGGAAGCTCGACACGTTCAACAACAACTCGGTGATCGAGTCGATTTGATCTTGGATGGTGGACCGTGCCGTGTTGGAGTCGAATCGACGGTCGTTCGCGCGACCGATGATTCGTGCCAGATTCTTCGTCACGGCGGAGTCGCTCAAGAAGAAATCGAAGCGATCGTTGGCAACGTGGAGCTAGCGGATGTCAGCGAGCGTCCCGAAGCAGTCGCTTCTCCGGGAATGTTGCCGCAACATTACAGCCCAAGAACGCGACTGGTGATCTTAAACGATGATATCACTTTACCAGCCAAGGGCCTGAGGGTAGGTGAACTCTGCTTTCAAGAACCCACAGGACACATCGCCTCGGTCAAGATCGAACGCCTCTCAAAAGACGGCAACTTGCGAGAAGCCGCCGCAAACTTATTCGCCGCGCTGTGGCGTCTTGACACCAGCGACATCAATTTGATCGTCGCTCATCAATTTCCGAACGAAGGATTAGGCCGCGCCATTAACGATAGGCTCTCGCGAGCTGCCGATTAGTGTGCGCCTCAGCCCGACAACAAGGAAACGAGTTCCATAACCAGATGGTCGTTTAACCCGTAGCCGTAGGAAAGAGCCAACATCGGCCACAATGACAGCGACGCTGTAAAGACGTGGGCTTTGAAAGAGGCCGTTTATAAAGCAATCAATAACGGAGAACGATTCAAGCCTCAACAGATCGAGGTCTTGAGCGAAGACGGCCGGTACCAATGCCATGTCCCTGGCCATCAATTTATGGATTCGACATTGACCGTCCGTTGCCATGAGGATGAAGTGGTCGCAGTCGTCGTTGCTAAGAAGAGATAGACATTTAGGAACTCTAATCTTCGCTAATTCGCACTAATGAACTTCTGTTAGACCAACATTAGTGTGAATTGGTGAAAATTAGTATTCATCAAAGTACAACCGAGTTCAAGAACATGATCGACTTTACTGGAAAAGTAGCACTGGGAGCATCACCCTTGTCCCTCGCCTTCGGCTACGGTTAAACGATCGCTTCAGCGCATCAGAGAACTCTCTATCATTGGCATCATTGTTCGGATCACGCCTTCTGTGAAGCCAACCAATCCGGCAAGCGCAGTGCATAGTCATGTGCCTGAGCCACAAAATCCAGGCCAACATGTTCTTTCCACGCTGACGTCAATCGTTGAAAGACTGGACCTGGCTTACCATCACCCACTTGCTGGCCCTCGAAAGTAACAGCGTGGACAAGACCATACGATGTTGATGTACAAAAGATTTCGTCAGCCATCAGCGCTTCATAGCGGCCTAAGTTCGCCTCTCGCAGCTCGATACCGAGATCCTTGCACAAATCCAAAACCGTTCCGCGACTGACTCCCTTCAGAATATTGCGAGCTTCGGGCGTCGAGACCACGCCATCTTTGATCAAGAAAACGTTCCATCCTGGACCTTCGGATAAGAAGCCGTCGGGATCCAACATCACTGGCCACTTGCCGCCGGATCGAGCCGCTTGTAACTCGGCCATTCGATAATGCATGCGACTGCGTGTCTTTGCTTTAAGGTCCAACAGGTGGGCCGGGATCGTTTGCTGCGCGGGAATCATCAACTCGACCCCCGAATCATACTTCGGAGCGAATGTTCCCATGTGAGTAATCAGCGGCCAGCAATTGATCGAAACTGTCGGCTGAACACCTTCCGGAAATACAGTCTCGTAAAGGCCCAACGGCCCGCGTGAGACGTCGTGCATGATCTGCCAATCCATGCCATCTGACTCGGTCGGGATGTTCTTTTCGAGCGTCTGCAGCGTAGCTTGTTCCATTTCGTCAATGGTCAAACCGCAATCGATCTCCAACAATCGCAGCGCTCCATAAAGCCGCTCCAAGTGAAAACGCAGTCGATGCGGCCGATGGTTATAAGTTCGAGTCATCTCGAACGCCATGTCGCCGTACATCAACGCGGAATCGAAAATCGAAACGCGAGCTTCGCTTTCAGGAACGAAGTTGCCGTTAAAGTAAACAAGTCGCTGCGACATTAGAGTCTCCTGTTTCGATTCGTTGGAGTGGCATTTGATGCAGCCTAATCTGTCCGTTACACGATGGTACCCGAGTGAGTAAGGGATACTCAAACGTGTTCGCTTACAGGTCGGGTTACTATGAAAACCTCGAAATATTCTCACCGTCAAGACATCAGTTGATCACACACTCTTGAACGGGTTGCGTTCGGGAGGCTCCGCATGCGGCACCGCCTTAAGCAATTGACGAACAACCGCATTCAACAACGGGATCCGATGACGCACCCAAACGAATGTTTGTTCCGGTTGGCAACCGAGCCGCGACTTGGCTTCGAGCGCTGTTCGTCCAAAGGAAATTCGTTGGCAGCCCCACTCGATCGCTTGCTCGATCACCAAAAACAGAAGGCGATGATAGATCGGCAATTTCTCGTTGCTGTCGTAGTCAAGACCAAGATAGTAACCAACGGCCGTATCCCCGTCTCGCAAAATCGTGACGTAACCGAGCAACTTGCCATCCGCTGAATTAATGGTGTGCGTCGCGAAGAGTTCAGAGCCCAGCTTGCCTTGAAGGCTTGGCAAGAAATCCGCCGACAACGACGCCAATCGGACATCGGCTCTGCGGGCAACATCAACGTACATCGAATGGAGTTCATCACGGTGTGGCGATAATTCGTCCAGCGTCGCTATGACAGCTCCTGCAGACTTCAATGTTTTGTCGACCGTCTTCGCGGCCTTGCGGTACTTCTTGTTCAGACTGGCCAAATAGTCATAGAACGTCTTCCACGACGGATCCATCTCGAGCACCATGTTTGGTTCCGTCTCGACCGCACGATAAGAGTGAGCTTCGAACGCACTGCTGTCTTCTTGAGATGCTGCTACCAGGTCCTTGACCATCACGTAATCCGCCTGCCCGTACAACTTGTCCGCACGTCGTAAGCGATACAGGGCCTCAGACAGCGCCTTCCACATTTCGGCCGCCGGCTGATACGGGTCGAAAGCAAAACCGTCCATGCCCCAACTGACCAAGTTGCCACACACGGTCACTCGACGATGAGCACGCTTCAGAGCGCGGCGGGTGACTTGCTTGGAAAACTTGCGTTGCTCTTCTTCGGTCAACTGATCGTCGGCTCGAACCAATTGGTCTCCGGCGATGTCAACCGTCTGCATTGCAAAGCAAGCGACCGGCTGCCGCGTTCGATAAATCAACCCATACCGAAACGAAACATCCTGCAAACCGCTTTCGGCCAACGTCGTTAGATAACGGCGATCCAGAAAGATGCTGCCATGTCGGGCAACTTCATCCCAATGAGATTCGTTAAGGAACTCCAATCGATCGGCAAAAGCAAACTCGAGATCGGTGAGTAATCGTCGCTCTTGACGACGCTTTCTCGCCTTTTGAAACGACCGCGAGATCGATCCCAATCGACGAGTATTCTTTCGCGCCAGTGCCTTTCGAGCCATAGTGGCTTGCCTCTATTCTCTTCTCGAAAGACCGACTCTAGCGAATCATGATGCACGAGGGACTTGTCATCTCGACCGGTTTGCCGAGGCTATTGATGCCACCGGTCTTTGAATCGATGCGAAAGACAACCACATTGCTGCCGGCCATATTGGCGCAGATCAACAGCTTTCCGTTGGGAGTTATCGCCAAGTTCTGTGGTCCCTTGCCCAGGCTCTTGTTGATGGCCAATAGACTTAGTTTTCCATCCTTGGCAATTTCGTACGAGGCGATGCTGTCGTGGCCTCGATTGGTGGCGTACAAAAAGCGACCATCCGGTGTGATCTTCAAGTCGGCACAGTAGCTGGTGCCATCGAAGTCTTTGGGCAATGTCGAGATCGTTTCCAACTGCTTGAGGTGACCGCTCTTTGCGTTGTAATCGAAACGTGTTACCGAGTTCGTTAACTCGTTCACGACGTACATGAACTTGCCGTTGGGGTGAAACGTTAAGTGACGCGGTCCGGCACCCGCTGGCGTCTTTTCAAATGGTTGCGAATTGACAGTCAGCTTTGAGGACTTCGCATCGAGCCGATAGCTGAGTACTTGGTCGGTGCCCAAGTCAGCGGCGTACACAAAACCATTCTTGGGACCGACAACAATCGAGTGTGCGTGCGGAGCCGTCTGCCGGCGAGTATTCACGCTCGACCCTTTGTGCTGCACGAACGAGACGGCTTTGGCTAACGAACCGTCTTCCTTGACGGGCAAAGACGCAACGCTGCCCGTTGAGTAATTGGCGACGACGACGGTCTTGCCCGTCTGATCGACGTCTAGATAGCAAGCAGCCGTTCCAAGTGCCGATTCACGATTGATGAGTTCAAGCTTGCCGTCATCGCTAACAATGCGATAGGCGGCGACGTGTTCGTTGTCCTTGCCACCGAACTTTTCAGCGTGGATGGAATATAGAAACTTTCGATTCGGTGAGAGAGCCAAGAAAAAGGGATGCTCGACGCTCGACTCTTTTTGCGTCAGTGACAACTCACCCGATTCGAGATCCAGCCGAAACGCGTGGATCGCGCCTTTCTCGCCAGGAGCGAATGCAGAGATGAAGATCAACTTCGTGTCGGCGCGACACTGACTCGAACAACTCAACATAGCCAGCGTCACTAGCAGAAAAAGATTGAAGCGTGGGCGATTCATAGGGCAGATTCCGAGTTGGTGTTTTCGTTGCAATCAGAACTTCTTGCGTTCGAAGAAAACCATGTGTTGCCATGGCAAGACATCAACGGTTTCTTTGAACTTGAGATGGAACTCTTTTTGGAGGGCTTCTTTCTTGACCTGCTTTTCGCTCATTTTGTGAACCAGCTTGATCGGAACTGCGGGATCTTCCATACGGTACTCGACGAAACAGATGCGACCACCTGGTTTGAGTGATTTGGCCATCTCGATCGTCATTTCGTAGGGAAATTCGAACTCGTGATAAACGTCAACCATGATGATCAGGTCGACTGAGTTCGGCTTTAGCTTGGGAGACTTCTGCGTACCCTTGACCAGTTCGACGTTCTTGATTTCTTGCCGTTTGAGTTTTCGATTTAAGGCGTCGAGCATTTGCTGCTGTACGTCGACAGCGATGATCTTTCCTTTGGCACCAACCTGTTTCGCCATTCGTAGCGTAATCACACCGCTTCCGGCTCCGATGTCGGCAACCACCATGCCTGGTTTCAGCTTGAAGGATTCGACCATCTTCTTCAGGCCTTCTTCCTTCTCACGCTCCGGGCGTTCCAACCACGGAATTCCTTGGTAGCCCATGACGTGGGCGATTTCACGGCCGAGATAGAATTTCCCAATGCCGTTGCGGTCATGGATGGCTCGGCGAGTGTATCGCGGGTTGTCGTCGTCCTTCGATTTTTTTGCGTCTTCTGCCTGTGCCAGCGAGGCCACCAAAACGGAACTTAGGATTGCAAACGTGATTGTTGTTTTCATGAAAGTCTCCTTTGCAGGGCTTCTTCCGTCAGAGCGCTCTTCTTTGAACGTTGAATCAACCGATAACTTTCGCCCACTCATCATCTGGCAATTGCGTTGACTTGTCGACCAAAAACACCGGCACGCCATCGACGATTGGAAAACTTCGCCGACAGGATGAATCCTTACAGACGAACTGTTCGTCATTCAAACTCAGTTGTTGGCGGCAACTCGGACATCGCAGCCGCTCAGCAATTTCACCGAAATCCATGATCAACTAAACCCCAAAACGTCCGCCATCGTGTAAACGCCGGGTTGTTGATCCTTGAGAAACTTCGCGGCCATCAAGGCTCCGTAGGCGTAGCTGTCACGCGTGTGGCCACGCACCGTCAAGTCGATCGTTTCACCCATCATGCCGAAGACGATGGTGTGCTCGCCGACGTTGTCGCCTGTGCGGAGTGCGTGGTAACCGATTTCGTTTTGAGGTCTCGCGCCGATGCGGCCTTCTCGACCATGGACGTGTTCGGTTTGTTCCATTTGCTCGGCAACGATCTCGCCGAATTTCAATGCCGTGCCGCTGGGAGCGTCTTCCTTGAATCGATGGTGGCGTTCGATGATCTCGACGTCGACACCTCCCACCGCTGACGAAAGCGCCCGCGCGGCGTCTTGGACCAGCTTCATGGTTAGATTTACCGCGACGCTCATGTTCGGAGCCACGATCAACGGCGCGACTTCAGCGACGGCATCAACGCTGGCTCGCTGTTGGGGAGCGAAACCGGTTGTTGCTGCGACGAGCGGAATCTTTTTCTCAGCACAAACGCCGGCGATCGCGATCAAGCCTTCCGGTAACGAGAAATCGATTATCGCATCGACCTCGACATCCAGGGTTGCCTCTAAAGGGACACCGACCTTGCCAATGCCAGCGACTTCGCCCGCATCCTGGCCAAGTTGCGGGCAACCTTCCCATTCCAGGGCCGCGGTTACTTCCAATTCGTCGTCCGCATGCGTCAACGCAACAATCCGCTGCCCCATCCGGCCAGCCGCGCCGTTGACGCCAATTCGTATTTTGTCCGTCATGTGTTGTCCTTGTCTCTCCCATGGTAACCCGACGCGTGAGCGTCCCTCGCCCACGCGTCGGGTTACCATGGGATTCGCTCTAGAGCCGCGTTGATCTCCTCCATTACGTAAGCATTATTCTCACGCTCCGCCCGCGATTGCAACGCACTTGCCGCATCGCCGCCGCCAAGTTTTCCCAAAGCCCACGCTGCGGCGCCTCGAACCAGTTCGCTCTGGTCTTCAAGAGCCCCAATCAATGCTGGTAACGCTCGTTCATCTCCCGAATTCCCCAACACGATCGCGGCATTTCGAAGAATCCCCGATCGTTTCGGCCGATACAGCGGCGTTCGCCGAAATCGCTCACGAAACTCATCTTCGCTAAGTTGCAACAATTCACGGGCGTCGGCGTTCGAAAGAGTCTCCGTCGGCAACAGCTCGTCTTCGATACCAGCGGGTGCCTTGCGATTCCAGGGACAAACATCTTGGCAAACATCACATCCGAATAACCAGTCACCCATTCCGTCCCGCAGTTCTATCGGGATCGGCTTGTCTCGCAATTCGATCGTCAAATAAGAAATACACCGCCGAGAATCGAGAACATACGGCTCAACAAACGCGTCCGTCGGGCAAGCCTCAAGACACCGAGTACAAGTCCCACAATGAGCCGTCTCGTGCGGTTGATCCGCGGGCAACTCAACGTCGAGCAACAACGCGGCCAGAAAAAGATAACTCCCCGCAAACTTATTGATCAGCATCGTGTTCTTGCCAAACCACCCAAGCCCGGCCAACCGAGCGAAGTCGCGTTCAAGCAACGGTGCCGTATCGACGACGCCACGCGTACGACAACCAGGACTCAATTTATGAACAATGTTGGCAAGCGATTTCAGCTTATCACGAATCACATCGTGATAGTCACGACTTCCCTGAGCATAGGTTGCCACCCGTCCAATGTTCGTGGGTGGCTGGGGTCGAGCGGAGCGAGCCCCCAGATTTCCCGCTGGGGGCTCGCTCCACTCGACCCCAGCCACTCCGCTTTCCGGTCCATAGCTCATGCCAAGCATGACAACGCTGCGTACGCTTGGCATTACACCATCAGGGTGAGCATACGCGGACTCGCGATTAGCCATGTATTCCATCTCGCCCGCGAAGCCTTGACCTAACCACTCTTGCAAATTCGCATATGTGTCAGGCGCCACTGCAGAAGCGATACCACCCAGCTCGAAGCCCAGACGCTGAGACTCCTGTTTAATTTGCTCGGCAAGATGTACGCGATCGGTATCAGTCACGATGTTGTGACCTTAGCATTGCGATAGTCGTACTTGGTTTACGCGAAGATATCTTCGACGACATGTCCGGCTACATCCGTCAACCGAAAATCTCGGCCAGCGTAACGATATGTTAGCTGCTCGTGGTCGAGACCCAAGGCGTGCAAAATCGTCGCGTGAAGGTCGTGCATGTGGACTTTGTTCTCGACGGCTGCGTAGCCGAATTCGTCGGTATTTCCGTACGCTGTTCCATTCTTTACACCGGCACCAGCCAGCCAAACCGTGAAGCCGCTCGGATTGTGATCGCGGCCGTCTTTGCCTTGGGAATACGGTGTGCGACCGAACTCGCCACCCCACCAGACGAGCGTGTCTTCCAGTAAGCCACGAGCTTTTAAGTCCTTGAGCAATCCAGCCACCGGTTTGTCCGTGGCCTTGGCATGAGTCTCATGGGCCCGCATGTTCGAGTGTTGGTCCCAACGCGGAGTCGGGCGGTTGTCGGAGTAGTTGATTTGAATGTACCGCACATCTTTTTCGGCCATCCGTCGAGCCAACAAGCATTGGCGGCCGAAGTCGTCGGTCTCTTTCTCGCCAATGCCGTACATGTCGAGTGTGTCTTTGGTCTCGCCCGATATGTCGAGGACTTCCGGAGCGTTCATCTGCATGCGAAACGCCAACTCGTACGATTGAATCGTGGCTTCCAATTGGTCTTGGTCACCAGCGGCCTTGGCGAGTTGTTCGCGATTGATCGATTGCAACAACGACAACTGCTCGCGTTGACGCTTCAGCTGCATGTGATTGTTGGTGAGATGCCGAATCTTGGACTCGGTCACCGGCGTGGCCGCTCGACCGATGGCTGTGCCTTGATAGATCGTCGGCAAGAAAGCGTTCGACCAATTTCGCGGGCCGCCTTTGCTCATCGGCGGATTGATGCTCACGAAAGCCGGCATGTTCTGGTTCTCGCAGCCCAAACCGTACGCAATCCACGCACCGACAGAAGGCCGGATCAAATTCGTCGCTCCCGTGTGCAGGAACAACGTCGCCGGTCCATGCGCGACGCCTTCCGTGTGCATGCTGCGAATCACGCAATAGTCATCGACGTGCTCGGCCATATGCGGAAACAACTCGGACACGGGCTGCCCACACTCACCGTATTGCCGGAATTTCCACATCGACTTGAAGACGCGTTCTTCTTGAACCTTGCGCCGTCGAGCATTATGGAACTCGAGCATCTCGCCATCGTGCTTATCAAGCAACGGCTTCGGGTCGTACGAGTCAACTTGACTTGGCCCGCCCTGCATGAAGACAAAGATCACCCGCTTCGCTCGAGCCGCATGGTGCCCCAACTTAGCCGACAACGGATTCTTAACCGTCGCTTGAGCCGACTGATCGCAAAGCCCCGCCAAGGCCAACCCACCAAAGCCACAAGCGAGACTCCCCAGTGCGTCGCGTCGTGAGGATGATTGAAGCATCGGTTGCATTCTTGTGCACCACCTTGTCAATAATCGGTTATGGAGACTTCTTGATTGGGGAAATCGATCGTGAGCTTTTTGTCTTTCTACCACAGGCTCTGCCGCACACGCACC
>PBMZ01000062.1 GCA_002722955.1 Planctomycetaceae bacterium
AATACCACGACGCCGGGCGAGAACTGGACATCACGCTGCCATAGGTCGCCAAGGCCCAAGCGCTGTCGATGACCCCCGAATTGATCGTCAACATTTCAAGCGAAGGCCGTTATAAAGTCGCCGCCAAAGAATTCACCGAGTCCGAATTAGCCGCGCTAATCGCCCAAGCCAAGAAGAACAATCCCCACCAATCCACCCTCATCCGAGGCGACGGAGCCAGCGAGTTACGCTACGCCGTCCGAGTGATGGGATATTGCAATCGAGTCGAAATGAGGTATCGGATTGCGGCGTTGCAGAAGTGAAAACTCGTATGGAGTCCCCAACAAAGCCGCGCCAAAGAGTCCAACGAATTTAGGGAGACGACGAATGCCTTCGAGAGACCATTCGTCGTCTCCCTAAATTCGTTGGACAAACACAGCCTCTAAACCATTCCTCAAAAGAAAATACACCGCCCCTGAGTTTACCTCAGGGGGTTCTCGCGTCTCTGCACTACATACTACTTACCTGCATACCGTGTAGTGCAAAAACGCGAGAACCCCGGACGTAAAGTCGGGGTCGGCGTTCGACCTAAAACGAGGAGACGACGATGTACATCAAATGTCTACGTCAACTCGTTGATTGGATCTGGAATTCGTCGCGAGTTCAAATCGGCATCGGCGCCGCTCTGCTAATTCTGCTGATCGCATGGCTGCTGCCTCGGCGAGTCGATCAGATCGTGACCGTCGACCAACTCGAGGAGTGGGCGGCTGACGACGCGCCGATAGTTCGCGAAGTCGTTTGGCAAACTCCAACACAACTCGCAGAGTTCCGCGATGACGGCGCGGCTCAATTTGTGACACCGCACCTAACAGACAACGGCGCGTCTCTGTACTTCAGCCGCCGTGTCGAAGCAGGCGGAACGGACATCTTTGTAACAAGGTTAGTCGATGGTGTTTGGCAAGACCCGCAGCTCCTGCCTGCTCTGAATTCCAACGCCGATGATCTTGGTCCAGTGATCTCAGCGAATGGGCGTGAGTTGTATTTCTACTCGAACCGCGCCGGCGGGCTCGGCGGAACAGACCTTTATGTATCGCAGCGTACTCCTCAAGGCTGGTCAACGCCCAAAAACGTCGGTCCCGAAGTCAACTCGAGTGCCGACGAGTTCGATCCCGCGCTCTCTCCGGACGGGCGAACTGTTTACTTCGCCTCGAATCGGAATGACGCTCCGCGACCACGCCAACGCGCCGAGGGCGAGTCGCCGCCGTGGAAAACCACGCTGCGAGCCCAACGTGATCGAGTGACCTTTGACCTGCTGCATGCCCGGCGTGAGTCAGTCGATTCCCCGTGGAATGCTGCTTCGATGTTGACGACGGTCAACCAACCGAACGCCTCAGAAGGTGCCGCGTTTGTTTCGCCGGATGGCGCGTTTCTGTACTTCGCGTCCGATCGAATTTGGCGAGAGGGCGAGTCGCGGAATCTCGACCTTTATCGGGCTCCGTTGATCGATGGGCTGCCGGGCGAGCCGGTGAACTTGGGCGCCGGCATCAACACCGCCGCCGATGAAACCGAACCGGCACTATCGCCCGAAGGATTCACGTTGGTCTTTTCGAGCAATCGCGAGGGCTCGGACAGACTGTATTCAAGCCAGGCTCGCGAGATTCTGCGACGCAAAGCTTGGGACACGTCACATTTGCCGAGTCGCCGCGGCATCTGGCTGTTGCTGTTATCGTTATTGCTGTTGGCTGTGGCCGCGTGCTTGGTTTGGAAACGAGACACCGTCGCGGCGCGGCTTTGGCCGGCGCGGTTCTTTTTGGGTAGCGTGGTTATCAATCTTCTGCTGCTGACGCTGTTGACGCTTTGGAAGTTTCCGGAAGTGTTAACGGTTGTCTCCGACGTGTTCGAGGACTCGGTGCCGGCGCCGGAGATGCTTGACGAGAACGCTCATCAATCGCACGAAGATGGCCGCGAGGCTTACGAGAAAGTGGCCGACCTGAAATCGCTCGACGCCGAAACGATTCCCGAAGTTGTCCGGCAAGTCACCGATCCCACGAGCGTGCCCGAGCGAACCGAACGCATCGAAGCCAACATTTCCGTTCAAGAAGCCCGAGCCTTGCCGCCAGACCAAGTCATGTTCATTGCCCCGGAACCAGTCGTGACTGAGGCAACGAAGCCGACGAACGATTCACCGTTGAAGCGACGCCGTCCAACTCGCGCGGCCGAGATTGCGATGTTGCCCGACGAACCCGACATGGAGCTTCCGACCGAGGCACTTCCCGAAGAGTCTCCGCCAGAAGTCGAGCCAACACCTGACATCGCTGCAACGGAGCCTTCACTTTCAACGGCTATACCCGATCGAGCCCAACCCGTCGAGACACCGACAACACGCCCCGACGCCGCGCCACCAATTTCAGCAGTCAACCGCGTCGAGGAAACCGCGCCGGCACAACCCAACTCAAATCCGTTTCAACAGCGGCCAAGGAAACGTAACGCCACCGTCGCTGCTGCGGAGTCGAACTTGCCGGACCTTCCTGATGCCGAAACGATTGCCGCATTAGAGTCCGTTCAAAGTCAGAACGCGGACCTTGATCGAACCGTCGACACAAAAACACCTTCACCCGCGGCAGCAGCGGCGAAAACTGTGGACTCGCCCTTGCCGAACCGCAGGCCAAGCAAACGCACGCAATCCGTGATCGCCGCAGATACCGAATTGCCCATCGCAACAAACCGGCCGAGTCGACTTCCGGGACGCAGTCGCTCGCAACAAAGTGTAACCGCCGTCGCTTCATTAGATGCAGAAGCGGAAGAACCAGCCGCGACGGAGATCCCAACCGAAACGTCAATCGCAGGTACACGTCCCAAACTGGACCGCTCATCGGCAACCACGGTCGGAATCGCCAAGCAACCCGCTTCGTCGCCGACGACACTTCCAAATGCACAGCCTTCACGTGCACAGAATGTTGAGTCGGCGCCGATGCAAGATCAAGTTGCCTTGGCAAGTCCGTTCAAACCAAACTCCCGGCTCAAACGAAGACGCCCCACGCGACGGCAAGACGTCGAACTTGTGACGGACCCGACGACAGAAACATCTCCACCAACAACCGATGAGCCGAAATTGACAACGGCCCCAATTCAGTCCGTCGATGCCAACTTGAAGCGTGATCAAACAGCCAAAGTGACTATCAAGACGTCAGAGCTTCGGACTCGAACGGACAACATTGCCAACGCAGTTGCTGGGCGATTGAAGGCCGAACAACCAAAGCTTGCCGCTGAGCGAATTGCTAGTTTGTCACCGGAGACGCTCCGCAATGCATCGCGGAGCCCGCTGAAACGACGCCGCACTGGCAAATCAAGTCCGATGGAGATCTCAACGTCAGTAGATGCTGAGATTGCGGACTCCGTGGGTGAAGAAACAGCCGTCGCCGAGTCTGAATTGGCAACTGACGACTCAACTGTTGCGCGCCAAAGCGGCGTTCCCTTGACCGCTTCCGTGACGACTCGCCGCGATATGAGCGGCCCTTCAAGCTCAATCCAAAACCGCATCGTCGTTGGTGAATTGAGTGAAAAGAAAAACAACGCGCCACCGGCTTTCAGCCCGATCGCTTCTCGATTGAACCGAAAACGCGCGCGAGCCATGAAGGTCGCCCTTGCTGAGGACAATGTTGGCCTGCAAGCTTTATTCACGCTGCGACAAGGTGATACGCGACGCAAGCATATCGAGTTGCTCGGCGGGTCCGAGGAAACGGAACGTGCTGTCAACCGGGGCCTTGAATGGCTTGCCAAGAATCAGCTCGACGATGGAAGTTGGGACCTGCAGAAACATCAAGGCAATACGAAGTCGGCGACGGCGGGAACGGGGCTCGGGCTGCTTCCGTTTCTTGCGGCCGGCTACACGCACAACATCGATGGCCAGTATCGCGATCACGTGGGCAAGGCCATCAAGCGATTGCTCGAGAGCCAACAAGAGTCCGGCGAACTGAACGTGAAAGGTCACTCTCAAAGAATGTACAGCCACGGCATCGCCGCGATCGCTCTTTGCGAGGCGTTTGCGATGTCGCAGGATCAAGAACTTCGCCAGCCAGCTCAAAAGGCGTTGAACTTCATCGTGGCGGCTCAGCACAAGTCATCCGGCGGCTGGCGTTACAATCCGAATGAAAAGGCCGACACATCGGTCGTCGGCTGGCAAATGATGGCGCTCAAAAGCGGCGAAATGGCGGGCTTATCCGTCCCGTCCGCCAGCTACGATTTAGTCAAGAAGTGGCTGAATTCCGTCGAATCCAAAAGCGGGCCCGGCGGCACGTTCGGCTACACCAACCGCAGCGCCACTCCCGCCATGACCGCCGAGGGCCTATTGTGCCTGCAATTCATGGGCACGCCTCGCAACGACCCAAAAATGCGCTACGGAGCCGATTTCATCCTAAAATCGCTACCTCAGAAAACACAAAGGCTGACGTCATACTACTGGTACTACGCAACGCAAGCCATGTACCACATGCAAGGCGACTATTGGAACCAGTGGAACGAGCGAACCAAAGAAATCTTAATCAGCACCCAAGAGAAAAACGGAAACAACGCCGGCACTTGGTCCCCCAAAGACAACTGGGAAAAAGCCGGCGGCCGAGTCTACGCAACATCAATCAAACTGCTAATGCTCGAAGTCTATTACCGCCACTTGCCGCTGTATGACCAATTGGAATTCTGAGCACTCATCTTCTGTTTGAAGCACCAGACGTTCCCCGTTTGACGCGCTGCGATCACTGATCAACGCTTGGACGAGCCCATTCAGACGTGCCGACGACCAAAGAAGCGTCGATTACTCGATAGTGTCCATGGCCCCTATGTTCCTAGGAACTAGAAACGTAGCCAACGCTCGGATAGACTCGGCCAATTATGAGCAATGAATTCATCAGTCGAGCGTCCTCGCCATTACAAGAACACGCGTATCAACGCGGCCCTCGAATCACTGCCGTCGAAACGTTGATCCCCGACGACATTATGCCGGGCCTGATGTTGCTTCGCCTCCATACCGACGCGGGCACGGTTGGTGGAGAGCCCGTGATCGGTCATGGCGAGACTTACTACATCCCGCACGCGGTCGCGTCCATGATCCACGATTGGATGGCTCGGCGGCTGCTGGGTTCGGATGCGATGGCGATCGAGAGCCATTGGCGTTTTCTTTACGAGCGCTGCACAGCCTTCGGCGTCCGAGGTTGCGAACTGCGAGCAATCTCGGCCATTGACCTTGCGCTGTGGGATATCGCCGGGCAAATCTGCCAACAGCCCATCTGGCGACTCTTGGGTGGTCCCGTACGCGACCGAATCCCTGTTTACAACAGTTGCGGCGGGCCTGGATACGGAAGACGCCCCGCAGGCGACTTGAACAGCCAAGGCTGGCCGGGACACGGATCGCTTGGCAAGCCTGGCCTGCTGGAAGACAATTGGAACAGCGTGCATCAACCGGTCGAGTTAGCGGAAGAACTGCTCGCCGAAGGCTACAAAGCGATGAAGTTCTGGTCGCTCGATCGCATCTACGCTGAATCGGGCGGCCATCGCGTTGGCTGGGAAGACCTCGAAGAAGCACTGCGACCGATGCATCAAATCCGCGAAAAGCTCGACATGAAGATCGAGATCATGCTCGACGGTCACGGTTTCTTTTCATTGCCAGCAGCTTTGAGAATCGCGGAAGCGATGCGAGAAATCAAACCACTTTGGATGGAAGACGTGATTCGCCCAGACAACGTCGACACCATCGCCGATTTCCGCGATCGAGCAGGCGTGCCCATCGCCGTCAGTGAGATGCTGATCAGTCGCGAAGACTATCGCTTGGTCCTCGAACGCGGCGGTGCGGACTACATCATGACCGATCCAACCTGGGTCGGTGGCATCAGCGAATCCCGCCGAGTTGCCGAGTTCGCTCAAGCGTACAACATCCCAACGCTGATGCACGATTGCACCGGTCCCTTGACGTTGTTTTCGGGCCTGCAGATTTCGGCGTCGGTTCCGAATATCACTTACCAAGAATCGGTAAGGGCTCACATCCGAACTTTCTACCCAATGCTTATCGACGAAAACGTCAACATCACCGACGGCCACGCCGCCTTGCCCGAACGCCCCGGCTTGGGAACAAGATTGCTGCCGGAGTTGTTTGACGAAGAGCATCCAAATTATCGGATTACCAAACTAAACTAGCCGTCTCTCGCCAATCCAGACATCCGAGAGCAATGGCAACTTTAAGCTTGTCTATAACTATCCCTTGAAGGCTTGCTATAATCTTGTGTTGAAGTTTCACCGATTGTATTGATGAATCCCGCGAGAATCCGTCAAGGCAACCATTCATGAACAGCAAGCATTGCTTAGGTCGAATAGCCGCTGATCAATCACGGCGCGGATTCTTGCAGAAGTCGTCTGTTGGATTCGGGTGGCTTGCACTTAACGGATTATTGTCGGATCAGGCATTCACGGGCGAGCGAACCACCAACGACGGGGAATCTCATCACGCGCCACGTGCGAAGAACGTTGTCTTGTGCTTCATGGATGGTGGCCCGAGTCATGTGGATACGTTTGATCCGAAGCCGATGCTGGCGAAACATCAAGGCAAGAAGATTGGCGAAAGTGCCGTGTCGACTCGGTCGCAGTCTGCACCGAATCGCGTCTGGTTGGGATCGCCGTGGAAGTTTCATAAGCGTGGCGAGAGCGGACTTCCTGTCAGCGAGCTGTTTCCGCACATCGCGGGCGTTGCTGACGAGATTTGCGTTGTGCGATCGATGCTTGGGCAGTTGCCATTACACGGGCAGCAAGCCCTATTGATGCACACCGGTCGCATCACGGGACAAGCCCCCAGCTTCGGTGCGTGGATTTCTTACGGGTTGGGAAGTGAGAATCAAAATCTGCCCGGATACGTATTGCTCAACAACGACTGGGTGCCAAACGGCGGCCTTGAGAACTTCGGCAGCTCGTTCTTGCCCGCCTCGCACCAAGCCACCATGCTGCGACCAACGGGAGCGCCTGTTGACAACATTAAAGCATCAGACGCCCTCGAACTTCAGAAGCGCAAACTCGCCTTGCTCGCGCAGCAAGATCGCGAGTTCGCGCAGACAACGGCCAACTCGGCGGCCATCGAAGGAGCGATCGCGAATTACGAGACCGCGTTTCGCATGCAGAGCGCGATTCCGTTGATCTCGGACATTAACACCGAGCCCGAGCACATTCAGAAAATGTATGGCGTCGACTCCAAAGACGAGCATCAACGTTTGTACGCGACGCAGGCGATTCGAGCGCGGCGATTGATTGAAGCGGGCGTGCGGTTTGTCGAGATCACTTGCCCCAGCTTTGATGGCAACAACTCGCCCTGGGACCAACACTCACAGTTAGTCAACAACCACAAGAAAAATGCGCGAGTGACCGAGAAATCGGTTGCCGCCTTGATCACCGACCTAAAACAGCGCGGCTTACTGGACGAGACGATCGTGATCTGGGCCGGAGAAATGGGGCGCACACCGCACACTCCTAAAGTCACGAAGACAGGCGGCCGGGATCACCATGTCGACGGCTACACCATCTTCTTCGCAGGCGGCGGCTTCCGCCGAGGCATGGCTTACGGAGCCACGGACGAATACGGCAACACGGTCGTCGAAGACCAAGCCGACATTCACGACATCCACGCAACCGTCTTGCATCAGTTGGGCGTCGATCACGAACGCCTCACATTCCGACACGGCGGCCGAGACCAAAGCTTGACCGACGTGCATGGCCGCGTGTTGAACGACTTGCTGTCATAGATTCCAGCGAATGCGACCTTTGCGTTGATTCACTCTTACTTCGAAATCAACGAGTATCGATCTTGAAGATCAATCACTTCTTCGACATCGACTCCTCGTGCGCTACCTCTGTTTATCAGCAAGAAAAGAAAGCCAGCTTGTTTCGCGTACGTTTTGATTTTGTCGAGATTCTCATCTCGCTCATACGCCTTACCGCACATGATCACAATCAGCGTTCGATCCGATAACCGCGAGAGTACTGGCTTGACGTCCTCGATATCTTTTAGAGTCAGAAATTCTCCACACTTGTCGAAGTAGCTTGGGTTTAGATGCCGCATTAGGCTGAATTCTATGCTTGCCAGTTCCGTGATGCGCCACATCTGATCATCAATACCAGAAAATAGAAAGCCGGCTTCAGTTGTAGCAATTCGTTGATGAGTTGGTTCTTAGCGCTTGATTGAGTTTGGGGCGATTGGCTTAGATTGAGGCACGCCAAAATGACCACGGTGCACATCAGCAAAATCATCCATCTTGATCGCACAGTTTTCCCGGCTGGCCAGGTGATTTCCATGCGAAGATCCAAACTGACTAGCCACCCGTACGCACCGACTTCATCAACTCAACGTACTGGCTGGCCAAGTCGCGAATTCGATCCATGTTGCCTTCTTCGACGGCCTTCTTTTCGACCAACGAGCTACCCAATCCGACCGCACATGCACCGGCATTGACGAAGGCCGGCAACGTATCCAAGTTGACGCCACCGGTCGGAAGCAATCGAACTTGCGGCATCGGTCCGTGAATCGCCTTCAAGTAGCTGGGACCAACGGCATCAGCGGGAAAGATCTTCACGATGTCCGCGCCCGCTTCCCACGCCTTAAGTACTTCTGTGGGAGTGAAAGCACCCGGCATGATGGCTTTGCTATAGCGATTACAGACCTTGATGACATCTTCGTTCACGGTCGGAGTCACAATGAATTCCGCTCCGGCCAAGATCGCCGCACGAGCACTTTCGGTATCCAGTACAGTTCCGGCGCCGAGCAAAATCTTATCGCCCAGCTCATCCCGCACGGCCGAGATAATGTCCAAGACTCCGGGGACGGTAAATGTCACTTCGATGACATCGATTCCGCCTTCGTAAAGAGCCTTGGCGACGTTGACCAGTTGCTCACCCGAGGAAGCTCGGATGATTGAGACGATTCCACAATCCAATACGCGCTGCAGTTGTTCTTGGCGATCCATAATTGATTCAGCTTGAGGTTTACGAGGTAAAGAAATGGTGAGGCTAAGATGACAACACATTCTGTTCGCAATGGCAACACAACCAAGCTTAGAAGCCGACTTCTCGAAGAAGCCGGGCATCTAAGATTCACACTGAAGACCACCGAAACATTGTGTAACTTGAATTGAGTTTGCAAACTCGGTAACAGAAGATTCTAGTATCGAGGTTTGTGATACTTGTCATGTCGGAGATACCAAATGCGACTTAATGCCTTGCTGCTCGCTGCTTGCCCCCTGCTCTTCACGGTCAATGCAGGGTCTGCTTTCGATGAAACGGTTGCCGATCAACATAATCGCCGAGTCAACTCGAAGATCGCCACCGTCAAGCTGCCGTCCCACATCATTCGCTCCGCCATCGGAGTCACTCGGAAGCAAACAACAATTCCCGTCCTGATCGGCCAAGGCGACTTAGACTATCACACTAAGAAGACTCGCGTATTGTTGGTCAGCGGCATGGATGGAGACGACAAAGCCGTCTCCAATGCGTTGGCGGCGATGCAGTGGTTCAATACTCAGTTGTCTGCGAAGACCTGGCGACCTCAATTTGAAGTCTCGCTAATTCCAATCGCCAATCCCGATGGCTGGGCGGCAAGCAAGGGATCGGAGAACTTGTCGGGAGGCCGAGTGGACGTTGGCTATCCGCCGAAGGGCAACGCTTACAACAGTCAAACCGCTCCAGAGGCTTCCTACCTTTGGCGATGGATCGGCATGCACGCACCAGACATTGTTGTCGATGTACGTTCCGGCGGTGAGCTGAAGTGGTTCGCCACCAAAGACGCAATCACGCCGCGACTCACGGCTACTCTCAAAGCATCCAATCAAGTCAACGACGGCGAACTCATCGCGAACCTGCCTAAGCACGCTGCCTGCCAAGTGGGCACGATTCCGGCACTTCGAGTTCACTCGCCATCCCTGCAGTTCTTGCCTGAGCTTTTGACAGCAATTCATCGTTCGCAAGCCGAGAAACGTTCCAAAGCCCGCCAAGAAATACAGCGTCGTCTGGCGCGCACGCCAATTCAAGTCGCTCAGGAATTGGCCAATCATTACGGCGACAATCTGAACAGCGTCGCCTATATCCCAGGACTGGCCTTGATCGCACGACTTCGAGTTACGGAATTGAGCGGAGACAAGAGTCATCGACAGAGCGTCGAGCAAACGGTCGCGCCGTATTTGACGGGTGAGAAGCCAACACTCGGTAAGCGAGTCTCCGGCAGCAACCTGTCGGGGCATCTCATCTTCGGCGAGCTGGCGAAGACAACAGGTAACTCGAAATACACAACCTTAGCTGATCAAGCCGCCAGCCTGGGCTTCGACGAATCGGGAACGCTGAAACAATCGATGCCGTACCACAGCGAGATGAGTGACGCCGTTTTCATGGGCTGTCCGATTCTGGTTCAAGTCGGCAGCTTGAAGAAAGATCGCCGCTATTACCAGATGGCCTATCGGCACCTGCAATTCATGTTGCAAGTGAATCGCCGCAAAGACGGCTTGCATCGCCACTCGCCATTGGACCAAACCGCTTGGGGCCGAGGTAATGGCTTTCCGGCATTGGGGGTCGCGCTGTGCTTGTCCGATCTACCGGCCAAGGACCCGCTCCGCCGTGAATTCATCGATGTCCATGTTTCTCACCTTCAAGCATTGGCAAAACACCAAGATCCGAATGGAGCATGGCATCAGGTCGTTGACCATCCGGGAAGCTATCGCGAACTGACCTCGACATGCATGATCACGTTTTCCATGATTCGAGGCGTTCAGCTTGGATGGCTGGATGAAGACGAATACGCACCGATCATCAAGAAAGCCTGGAATGCGATTCTCACTCGAATCGGCCCCGACGGAAACTTAGTCGATGTCTGCACGGGAACAGGAAAACAAAAAAACTTACAAGCCTACTTCGACCGAACCGCGATCCTAGGAAGAGACGCCAGAGGCGGCGCAATGGCTCTGATGGTGAGCACGGAAATGGCCGCTTGGATGATGGGCAAATAGCACTCGCCTTTCGACTTGACTTCGAAAGCACAAGGCAATGTCAGAAGTTGAAACACATCCGGAGCGATTGGACCGAGCGGCTCTCGAAGCGCTGCAAACGCGTCGACTGCGCAGCTTGCTTAACTCGATCGTGCCGCAGAATGAGTTCTGGAAAGCCAAGCTTGACGAAGCTGGCATCGAATCTGATTCGATCAGTTCACTCGCTGACCTTCACAAGTTGCCTTTCACGACGAAGGCTGATCTCGTCGCTGACCAGACGGCACATCCGCCCTATGGCACGAACTTAACATTCGAACCCCTCAACTATTCACGACTGCATCAAACATCGGGGACAACAACTGGGCAGCCGATGCGTTGGCTCGATACGTCAGATAGTTGGGAATGGTGGATGCAATGTTGGGCTCAGATCTATCGACTGGTTGGTCTCACCACCGAGGATCGTCTTTGCTTTCCTTTTTCGTTCGGCCCGTTCATTGGGTTTTGGGCGGCCTTCGAAGGTGCGAATCGACTACGCAATCTATGCTTGGCCGGCGGCGGAATGAGCAGTCAGGCCAGGCTGAAGCTGATTGCTGACAACGACGCAACCTTCTTGTGTTGCACGCCAACGTATGCCCTAAGATTGGCCGAGGTTGCCGCTGATGACGACATCGACCTGTCACAAAGCTCCGTCCGTGGACTTATCGTCGCTGGCGAACCCGGCGGAAGCATTCCAGCAATTCGCAATCGCATTGAAACAGAGTGGGGAGCCCGCGTGTTCGACCACTGGGGAATGACAGAGATCGGCCCCTTGGCCGTCGAGTCGGTGGGCTCGCCGTGCAGTTTGTCGATCCTCGAATCTGAATGTATCGCCGAGGTGCTCGATCCAAGCACTCTCGAACCGGTCGAACCTGGCCAGCAAGGCGAATTAGTCCTCACAAATCTGGGACGTGTCGGTTCTCCCCTGATTCGCTACCGCACCGGTGACCTTGTGCAAGTCGACACTGACCCACATCCAGATGGACTCGCACTAACGCGGCTCAAAGGCGGAGTCCTTGGGCGTTCTGACGACATGATCACAATTCGGGGGAACAACGTTTTTCCATCGAGTATTGAGGCGATCATTCGCGAGTTCAATTCGATTGTCGAGTTCCGCATTGAAGTTAGCACAGAGCGAGCCATGCAAAACGTGGCCATTCAAATCGAGCCCGTCGAATCATCTTGGCAGCAAGGATCGCAAGAATTGGTTGATGACCTGGCCCTTACGATTAAGAGTCGTTTGAATTTCAACGCCAAGATTGAAGCGGTCTCACCGGGGACATTGCCTCGCTTCGAATTGAAAGGAAAACGGTTCTTCCGCGTCTGATCAATTCGCGAGTCTGCTTTCGGCGAGTCTTGATCGATACGATAATTCAACACCCATGACGACCTCACCTTGACCCTTAAGGCGCATCATCATAGTCAGCAGCAAGTTGGACATTCTCTGATTGTCGTTCGGCTGGAACTTTAGATGCTGGTCGTGCTTTAAGCCGAGTCCTTTGCCGCCCAGCAACAACAACGGCAGATTCTCGGTCGAGTGATCTGATCCCAACCGGTTGTTCATGCCCGATCCGAACAAAATCATCGTGTTGTCGAGCATCGAGCCATCAGCTTCCTTAGTGCGATTCAGGAAGTCTGCAAATCGGGCTACCTTTGAGACATGAAAACGATCGATCTCAGCAAGTAGACTTTCCTTATGATCATCGCCGCCATGATGAGACAGCTCATGATGGTTATGATGCCCCAATCCTCGACCTCCATCCAATCAACATAAAGCGTCGGTCTGGGGAAGTGACCGTAGTTCGCGATGTACGTCCACGTGTACGAATTCGCGGGGACTTCGTATTTGTTGTAAACCATCACGTTGCCGTAACCGGCTTCGAACCACGTTTTCCATTGGTAAACCTGTGGCTTATCGATCGGATTCGCGACATCGATTTCATCGACCTGAGACGGTACTTGGTTGACTCGCTTGCGAACTCGCATCCGCGCTGGTCCAAACTGATAGTGGTTGTCGGATGACAGGTGTTTGTCGAGTTCCTGCTGTTGGACCGCATACTCCTTTCGCAGTCCCTCTGCCACTGCTTCGTTGCCTTATTTGACCTGCTCCGCGATTTGCTTTTGATAATTGTCAGCCAATGCCTTTCGAGCACCGGTTTGAGCTTCCTGTTCTGTAGGAATGTGCCCCGCCGCTCGAACACGGATGATGTAGTCGCCGTCGCGCGGGAGATGTTCTGTGCCCCACCAAACGGCACGGTTCCAGTCACCACCAGGAATCCTGACCATGTTGTGCTCGACCTCGTTGATGCCGCGTTCGCGCCATACGCTTTTGCAGTCGGAAAAAACTTCAATGCCTGGATGGTGAGCTTCGATTGGATGAAACCGCCATTTGATCGAGGCAGGTTTCTGCGTTTCCGTCACGATGGCTCGGTCAAGGATTTCTCGGGCGGCCTTGGCGTAGAGTTCAATCTGCAACGGTGATAGTGTCAGTCCCGATCCGTTGTTGTCGAAGCCGCCAACTGGCGGATCTTCAGGAAAGTCATCGCCGGCTTGAAAGTTGATTCCGATCAGATCCCGCATTGTGTTGTTGTATTCGCGTCGGTTGAATCTTCGCAGCATCACCCAGCCAGTGTTGGTGCTTCGTTCTGCTCGCAATCGTTCTGATTCGATCCAAGAAGCAACACGGGCCGAGTCCGCTGCTGACGGTTGCGGTTCACCTTCCGGCGCATTTCTCCTTTGTTTAGGGCATTCAAGACCTCGTTCCAACGTGTCACGTTGACCTTGGTTAGGAACTCGTTGGGCAAGTGCTGATCGACGCGAAAACCGCACTCCTGCGTCTCTGGACCGTGGCAACGAATGCAGTGTTGCTTTAAGAAGGCTTGACGACTCCATCATAGTTGACCAAATCCGGATCGAAATTGAAAACGACGGGATTAGGCTTCGGCGCGATTGTCGTTGGAATAGACGCTGGGACGTTAGGCTTCGGATCGCTGCGCACTGGACTGACGGGATCTTCAGGTGCAGTCGGCTTTGGTGTTGAGTTCGCGACAAGCGGCGTGCTCGTCGACGTGCCACTTCCTTCAAGCGCCACAACACGAAACTTCTGGAAAGTGAAGCACATGCCACCATCAGCGGTCGCACCGACTCCGATCCCAAGGCTGTTTGCGGAAGGCAACGATGACGCGTCTGCAAGAGCAAGCTCAGTCGCAGCTCCACTCCAAGTGAGAACTTCGCCACCATCGATTCGCGCTGTTATCTTGACGTTCTCACCCTTCTGTTGGACATCGATGGAAACTTGATACGTCTGATTGATCTCGGCCTTCATTTGAAAACGCGTCGAGTTGCCGTCGGCCAACGACTTGCCACCAACTAGCCCCGATCCAGAAGCCCCGTCGTCGTGATCGAAGATCAGCATCACTTGCTGGTCCGATCCCACGGGCAAAATGAAGCCAGCGTGTTCGGCACCAGATTCGCGATTCATTGTGGCTTCAATGGAATAGCTACCATTGGGCGTTAGCGGCAATTGCAACCGAGCTACACCAGCGTTGGCCTGCAACCACTCCCCTTCGTGTCGCCATGATCCCGCAACAGTATCGCGATCAAGCTCAACTTGCTCGAGAATTGCAATCGGATCACATCCTGCAACCACCGTCGTCGACGTGTTCTCCGCAGGACTCGGTACTGGTGACGCATTGGTTCCCGCGCCATTGCCACCATCAACTATGTTCGAAGTCTGCTGCGCGACAGCGTCCTGATTCCGAATTGGCTGTGGATTCTCATCCGGCAAGAACGCCACAGCCAACAAAACGACAACTACCAACGCCGCCAACGCTGAAAGACCAAAGGCAACACGACCACCACCAGACGGCTTCTTCGAGCGGGCAGGTGCACGATCCTCGCGCGGCTCTGAACGTCTTCGATTCGTCTTTCGAGTTGACTGGGGCGAAGACGAAGCCCCTCGCGCGTCCAAATCGTAAGTATCCGAGTCACCCGCCTCGCTGAGATCAAACGGGACCTGACACTTCGGACAAGGACGACGTTTCCCACCTTCGGGCGGACTCTTCAGACGAAGCTTGGCACCACATTCGGGGCACTGAATCGTCACTGGTTTGGGCATTCAAACACGATTGCGCGGGACTACGACACTGACAACGTCAACCCTCTCAATGTGGCGCGACGCCAGTAACAGATCCAACTCAACGAAAACGATGACAAACTCAGAAGTAACCGGAAAAGGACATTCGCTCGTTTCCCGCGGACTATTTATGAAGATGACCGACATTTCAGTTAAGCGTCACGTTCATAACAACTTGTGGCAAACGCGAGTTTTCACAGAGTCTAATTCGTGGTGTTAATGGTTAAATAATTCAGTTTTAACACCCAGCCGGAGGCGATCGATCTCGGCAAGTAGACTTTCCCTAAACCCATCGCAGCATGATGCGACAGCGTTAACCGAGAGACGTCCTCGAAAGAAAAAAGAGGCACGAAACCGAAGTCTCGTGCCTCTTGAAATTTAACAGTCACCATGACGCATCTTAGGCGTCCGTGGACTTTTCTGGTTTTGGCTCAGCCGCCGGAACGGTTTCCTTTTCTGGTTTTTTGCCTTCGGACTCTGCTTCAGCAGGTGCTGCTTCAACAGGCTTTGCGACTTCGTGAGATTCGCTTTCGATCTTCATCGGAGGAGCGGATTTCGTCACTGGGCAGTTGCCCGTCGCACAGCCGCTTCCGCAAGCGGGGCCACATGGTGAGCAAGTCGAACAGCCCTTCCACGGACTCCACATTTGCATCGGTCGCCAGGTTCGCAGTCCGCTGAACAACCAGCCGAGACCGAGGCGTGGCTTGCAAGTCATGCAAGGAGAACACGGTGACGGAACCATTCGGCAAGTCTCATAAGCAACCTGGCGAGGAACTCGCTTGCACACGTATGTCGTGTACTTGACGGGAACCTGCTTGGCCACACAGCGAGAGACTCGTTTGGTCGTCTTGTACGCGACTCGCTTCGTCACGCAATAAGGCACTTTGCGAGTGCAAACTTCTCGGACCATTTTGCATGTGCGGACAGGAATCTTGCACGACTTCTCTTCGCGAACCCACTTACAAGTTCGGACGTTGTACTTTCGCTCGCAAGTCTCGTTGACCCACTTGCAAACTTTGTACGGGACCTTCGTCACAATTTCTTCACGAACCCATTTGCACGTTTTGTATGGGACTTTCGTGACAACTGTTTCGGGAACCCATTTGCAAACTTGAACTGGGCAAGCTTGACGGACGACTTGCGGCACGTAGCGTGTGCAAGTGATTTGGCGTTCGACAATGTTCGGACACCAAACAGGCTTGTACATCGTCAAGCAAGGTCCTGGCACCCAACAAACTTTGGGCAGACCCCAGCATGTCGGGGCAAGTTTCGGAATCGGCAAGCCCGGCTTTGTCACAGGCTGCAGAGTCCATCGTCCCATGTCTTTGCGGACGGTGCGGCATTCAGTGACGGGCTTCATCACTGTGTAGCATCGCTCGCGATTGACGGTTTCGACAACTCGCTTCATCACGGTGCGGCGGCATTCACGTTCACACGTTTCGACGACGGGCTTCATCACCACACGTCGGCACTCGCGTTCGCACGTTTCCCAAACCGGTTTACGGACGGTATAAGTGCAAGTTTTTTCGCACGTTTCCCAGACCGGCTTCATCACGCACCACTTGTGCTCGCGGTAAGTCGTCTCGACGACGGGCTTACACACTGTGTACTTTTCCTCACGTTCGCACGTTTCGGTGACGTTTTTGTAACACGTCACTGGCACGTCTTCGCAGACGGTTTCGTACACGGTCTTCATGCAAATGTGCTCGACGGGCTCCCAAACCGTGTCATAAACGGTTTTGTAGCACGTTTGTCGCTCGACTTTACACGCCGAATAACAGCCAATAGGCTGGCACGCTTTAGTTGGACAACTTCGATAACTGGCCGCTCCACAGTAATTGGACGCCTGAGCTGAGTTGGCGGCCGCAACCAGCAACGTGGCGACGACTCCAGCGATCAGGGTTCGCATTGGTGATACTCCCGCAATAAGAGACGTGAGAAAAGTGACAACCAGCTCGATGTGACGCATCGCGTTGGAATTGAAGAGCGACTCTGCCCTTCCCCCTCGATTCCCTCGCGATGCAAAACAGGCTTCCATTTTTGACGAGACTCCTTTCGTAGAAAAACGATTACAGCCTCGCTAACCGTGAAAACCCGAATCTAATGTCGGTTGTACGGATTGTTGCTCAAGCATAGACCACGGCCTTCGGCGAACTTGCGCAAACTTTTCCGATTTCGAAAGGCTGCTAGTTACGATTTGGCAACAAACCGGTAAGATCGGCAAAACTGACAACAGATAGGGGTTGTCGCGATCTTCAGAGCTAGTCAGACTCTCCCGGCGGGCGTGCTGATGCGGACATCTCGTCCTCAGCGGTGATTGAGCACAGAAGCCCGGCGTTTTTGAAAAGCCGGGCTTCTTGCCAACGGTGATTTCTCGAACGGAGTAGGAGACCACCATTGACAGACAATGAATCCACCATAGAGCAACTGCGTCAGATTCTGGGCGACCGCCTATCGATTGAAGACGCCGAATTGGACGAGCACGCCAAAGACGTCTCGCACCACGAACCGCAACGGCCAATCGCGGTCGCTCATCCAGAGTCAACCGAAGAAGTCGCTGCGATCGTCGGCATTTGTTCAAAGAACGAAGTACCCATCATTCCGTTCGGTACAGCAACAGCCGTCGAGGGCGGTGTCGTAGCCATTCATGGTGGAGTCTCGATCGACTTGCGAGGCATGAATCGCATCCTTCGCGTCGCTGAGCGCGACATGGATGCCACCGTCGAAGCCGGTGTGACTCGCGTGCAACTCAACGAGCACCTGTCAGAGCTCTCCAGTCGCTTACACTTCCCGGTCGATCCCGGCGCGGATGCTTCATTGGGAGGCATGGCTGCAACGCGTGCTTCCGGAACAGCCGCCGTGAAGTACGGCACAATGCGAGAGAACGTACTTGCCCTGAAAGTTGTCTTGGCCGATGGCAGCGTCATCGAGACGGGAACTCGCGTGCGAAAGTCGTCGGCCGGCTACGACCTCACACATCTGATGGTCGGGTCGGAAGGAACGCTTGGCATCATCACCGGGCTGACTTTGAAATTGACGCGCCTGCCCGAAGCCATGTCCGCCGCCGTTTGCGCTTTTCCAGACATCGAATCCGCTGTGAATGCCGTCATCGATGTAATGTCCGAAGGCGTGCCAATGGCCCGTGTTGAACTTCTCGATGAAGTTCAAATGGATGCCGTGAATCGTTATTCGGGGCTCGATTACCAATTGACACCGACGTTATTCTTCGAGTTCCACGGCTCCTCGACCGCCGTCGTTGAGGACACCGAGTACGTCATGGAAATCACAAAGCGTTACGGCGCCGCCGATTTTCAATGGGCGTATGAAGAAGAGGACCGACAGCGACTCTGGCAAGCTCGCCACGATGGGTTTTATGCAACGCTGGGACTTCGCGAGGGCTCGGTTGGTTATGTGACAGATGTTTGCGTACCGGTCTCGCAACTAGCCGAGGCCATCATGCGAACTAAACGCGAGCTTGAGAGCACCAACATCCCGGCACCGTTATTCGGACACGTCGGCGATGGCAACTTTCATGTTGTCTTTCCGATCGACCCAAATTCACCGGAAGAGTTGGCAGAGGTCCAAAGCCTCAGTCAACGCATCGTCGACCACGCACTTGAATTGGACGGCACTTGCTCAGGTGAGCACGGTATCGGTATCGGGAAACTCGAATCCTTGAAGAAGGAGCATGGTGCTGGCGTTGATGTCATGAGGGCCATCAAACGCGCGCTGGATCCCAACAATATCATGAATCCCGGCAAAGTGATTGAAATGGAGTGACAATCCGTCATGCGTGTGCTCATCGCTTTCTCGATCTCACTGATGACGCTTGGGGCTGTGTCCGCCCAAGACGTGCGGACAGCCTTGTTGCTGCAGCCGTCGGAGCAAGAGCAGATCACTGTCGAGTCGATCGAGGCTCAACAAAAAGCCGCAGCAGATTCCGACGATCTAAGTGATGATGAGAAAACACAAGCCGCCGAGCACTATAAAGTTGCGACTGAGGGCCTGGCGCGAATTGACGAGCTAACGACTTCCGCCGCGCAGTATAAGAAGGAAGCTGACAATGTCCAGGAGCGCGTCGCTTCACTCAAGCGCCGACTTGACGAGCTGCAGGACGCCAAGCCAACGTTGCCATCTTTTCCGACGTTGTCCGAGTTGGAACAAGAACGCTCGAAGCATGACCTACAGCTGACGGAACTGAAAGCCGCCCTTGCCAAATCCGAAGGTGAGCCCGCATCGCGGGCGACTCGCCGAAAGGAAATCCGAAGCCTGCTGCTTTCGGCGGCACAACGAACGGCGGACCTGGACAAACAGCTGACGACGCCAGCGCCACCAGATGAGCCAAAGCTTCTCACGCAAGCTCGTACCACTGAGCTCAAGATTCGCCGCGCATTGATAGAGGCCGAGTTACCAGTACTTCAGAACGAGTTATCAAAATATGACTCCGAGGAAGCCGCTGACTTTGTTCGTCTTCAGCGAGACGTGCACACTCAAGAAGTGGCGCTCGCCGAAGTGCAACTCAAACAGCTTGACGCTGAGATCAACCGGCTCCGAGCCGAGGAAAGCGCCGCCGCCCTAAAGCGAGCCCGCGATGAAGCCATTGCCGCTCAACCCTTATTGCGAGAAGACGCCGCCATCAATGCTGATTTGGCCAAAGCGGCAGTCGAGAAAACCGCTCCAATCAACACCGCCAAAGCTCAATTGGAAAAGGCCAAACTTCTCCTCGAGAAAATTCAGCGTCAGTTCATCACAACACAAAAGAAAGTCGACAGCATTGGCCTTAGCGGTGCCGTCGGAGCCCTGTTGCGCGGCCAACGAACCGGATTGCCCGATGTTTCGCTGCTTCGGGCGAACGTATACGACAGACGCAAACTGATCGAAGACACCCAATTCGATCTTTTCGACTATGACGATCAGCGAGCACAGTTGGCGAACCGTGATGAGCAAGTCAAACAGTTCATGCAACAGATACCAAGCGGCATGAAGGCTGCCGAAGTCGAGAGCCTCGAAGAAGCCGCTCGCCATGTGTTTGACAGCCGCGTCGAGTATCTTGACCAAGTCATTCGCAGCTACAACAGCTTGCTCGACACGTTATTCGAGCTTGACGAGACAGAGCAATTATTGATCGCCAAAACCGAACGATACGCGACTTACATCGACGAGCGTGTCTTATGGATTCGCAGCGATGACCCATTGGTCTCGAGCGAAGCGTTTCGTGAAGCCGAAAATTGGTTGCCCGATTCCTTCGACTGGGATGAAGTCCACGAACGATTGATGGACGACTTGGGGGCGAATCTTTGGTTTTACGGCACCGTGATCATAGCCTTGGCGGTCTTGGTATTGCTCAAGAATCGTTTTGAGCAGGAATTAGCCGAGGCCAGTGATGCGTCTCGCAAGGGAACTTGTACAACTTACTATCCAACGATCAAAGCTGCTTGGGTGACCACTTTGATGTCGGTTGCTTGGCCGGGAATCATCGCTTTTGTTGCCTTTCGACTTCTACGCGTTGCGAGCGGCTCGGAAGCAACGATGGCAGTGGCAATCGGGTTCTCCGCCGTCGCGTGGACTTACTTGCCACTAGAGGTCTTGCGAAAAGTCTGTCGGAAGACGGGATTAGCCGATCACCAC
>PBMZ01000063.1 GCA_002722955.1 Planctomycetaceae bacterium
ATTGGTTCGAGTCGGCCGTACAACACAAGTTTCCCGTGACGACGCATCAAATGTCATCATCGAAGGCGGCGAAACCGTTCTTTTCCAATACGTGTATAGGCTGCGCCGATAAAGATCGCGACCGTGACTTTGGTTGTAATCGGCGACGGTTGCGATCTCTTTCCATAAGCCGGCAGGTTGGTACGGGCGGACGGATGGGCCGCCAATCCTTTTGTAATAGAGCCCGCTTGCCACGAGGGCTTGATCCCGAATCATCTCGGCCGATAGTCGAACTCGCGGGCCGCGGGCCAGCAAGCGGTTGTCGGGATCTCGTTCATAGAGCGAACGGCTCAAACGCGATGATTGCCGGTACGTACCGCTCATTACGATCAGCTTTTGCATGGCTTTGATATCCCAACGGGACTCGACGAATTGACGGGCAAGCCAATCCAGCAGCTCCGGATGCGTGGGACGTTCGCCTTGTGAACCGAAGTCCTCGGCCGTGCGAACGAGACCTTGGCCGAAATACATCTGCCAGTATCGATTCACGGCCACTCGAGCTGTCAATGGATTGCTGCCGTCAACCAACCAACGAGCAAAGCCCAAGCGATTGTTGGGCAAGTTCGACGTCATCTTTGGCAAGCTGCTGGGCACGCCAGGCTTGACCTTTTCACCGGGCTTGTCGTATTCGCCGCGCTTGAGCACAAACGTGTCGCGCGGTGTTTTCATCTCTTGCATCACCATGACCGTTGGTATTGATGCATAGTACGCGCCTCTTCTTCCCCTTGCCCCCAGCAGTTGACCGTAGAGTTTGCGAACGTTTTCGTCGGCCCCTTGGCGCAGGTAGTACTCTTTCAACTTTGTCGTTTCGGCAACGCTGCGCTGCTTGCTGTCTGTTGAAATGATTTCGTCGATCGATTTCGAGGCGGACAGAATCAACGCTTCTTTCTCCGAAAGACTGCGGGAATAAATGCGAGCGTCATCAATGGCACCGCTAAAGTTGGAATGCCCAGCGCCGACCCGAATCGGAACGTCATCGGCCGAGAAGGTTTGATTGATGAAGTCTTGGTTGACCTTCAGCTTTGCGGCGCGGCCGTTGATATAGATCGTGATGCCGCTTGGGACGCGCGAGCCATCGTAGGTCATGGTGACGTGCGTCCATTCGTTGGCTTTGATCTTTTCCTGCGTTTCGACTCGCAAGGAATCGTCCAGCCAACGGACGACCAAATTAGCCTGCAAGTGACCGTTTTCTAAATGCAAGTAATAGCCGCGGCCGCGCGTCTCTCGCTTCATTCTGGAGACGATTGTGCCGCTGAGTTTCTCGGGACGAATCCAGGCGCTGATCGAAAATGGATCGAAGTAAGTGAAGTTTCCGTGCGTCCCGGCTTCGACAAAACTGTTACCGTCAAACGCGGCCGCTTTGTCGAGAACGCCGTCGGCGAAGACTTGCTTTCCTTCAAACGATGGTTTGTCCTTTTGGCTCTGAGTATCGGTCGCGTTGCCATCGAGCGGGAATCGCGCCAGCAAGCCCTCGTCGGGAGCCCAATCCATGCGTGTGGGATTGAAGCCTTGCTCCCATTTCGCTTGAGCGTCGGCAATCGATGATGTCGCTGCTTCAAACTTGTCCTCGATAGCCTTTAGTGCTCGCTTCAGATCACGGTGCCGTTTGACGTCGCCGGGAGTCGGCGCCTTCATGAATGGGGGTGAGTTGCCCTCTTTGATCGCGCGACCGTTCTCGGGGACGTTGTTGAAGTACGCAAAGACTTGATAGAACTCCTTTTGCGAGATCGGGTCGAACTTGTGATCGTGGCAGCGAGCACATCCCATCGTCAGACCCAGCCAAACAGTGGCCGTCGTGTCGACGCGGTCGACCACGTATTCAACGTGATACTCTTCCGCGATGATGCCGCCTTCCGCGTTGCCTCGGTGGTTGCGATTGAATCCACTGGCAATCCGTTGGTCCAGCGTCGCACGAGGAAGCATATCGCCCGCGAGTTGTTCGACCGTGAATTTATCGAACGGCAAATTTGAGTTGTACGCTTGAATGACCCAATCGCGCCAGCGCCACATATACCGCGGGCCATCGTTTTGATAACCGCTGGTATCGGCATACCGAGCCGCATCGAGCCAACGCGCTGCCATGCGTTCGCCATAGGCCTTGGAACGCAACAATCGATCGACAACTCTTTCGTACGCGCCATCAGTATCATCGTCGAGAAACGCGTCGATTTCTTCGAGGCTCGGTGGCAATCCGGTCAGGTCAAAGGTGACGCGTCGCAGCAGCGCCGTCTTGATCGCTTCAGGCGACGGCTTCAATCCAACGTCTTCAAGTTTCTTGATGACGAAGTTGTCAATGCCGTTGCGAACTGATGCTTTGTGTTGAACTTGGGGCAAGTCGCGCTTACGAGGCGGGATCAAGGACCAATGCTTTTCCCACTTGGCTCCCTGTTCGATCCAACGTGTCAGTAGCTCGATCTGTCTCGGCGACAACTCCTTGCCCGAATCTGCTGGCGGCATCTGCAAGTCGGGGTCGTCGGAAGTGATTCGCTCGATCAGCAGGCTTTGCTTTGGCTTACCGGGCATCACGACGGAGCCGCCGTCTCGCTTTGAGAACAGACCTTCTTGCTGATCGAAACGCAAGTCGGCTTCGCGATTGTTCTTATCGGGACCGTGACACTGAAAGCACGTGTCCGACAAGATCGGCTGGATGTCACGATTGAACTCGATAGCTTGCTGTGCTGAGGCTTGCGAGCACAAGAGAGCCACCAGAGTTGTCAAAGGCAAGATTGTTCGAAGAGCCATGCTGCTACCTCCAAGAATTGACACCAGACCAAAATACCAAAACTGACTGCTCCCATGCAAAGCGGTGTTGTCGTCCGAGTGGGATGCTGCTGAAATAACTTGACCAGAACATCGTGGTTAGCGAACTGAGAGCATGCATCAACCGATCGTCAACTTTGTGGTTTTCCAAGCAGCGTGGTTCGCCTGCGTGCTCGGCGGAGCCTATGGTTATCCGTGGACTGGTGTGATCGCCACGATTGTTTGGCTGGGGCTGCATTTGGTTTGGCATCCCAACCGCGAAGGCGAGATTAAGCTATTCCTTGCCGGGGCGGTGCTCGGATACCTTGCCGATTCGATTTTGGTGAGTGCCGGAATCTTGGTCTTCTCGCCGGAAGCACGGCTAGTTGGGCCTAGTCCACTGTGGATGGTGGCGTTGTGGTTAGGTTTCGTCGCCACTTTTCATAACGCGATGAAATGGATGTCGGGACGCTACCTGCTGGGAACGGTCCTGGGGGTGATTGCCGGTCCGATCGCGTATTGGGGTGGGGCAAGATTAGAGGCCGTCACCTTTGCTGATCCGTTTGGCCTGACGATGGCCGCTATCTCGGTCGAGTGGGCGATTGCCATGCCGTTGCTATTATATGTCTCGAAACTGACTGAGTTACCAAGCGAGCCACCGGAACAGGAAACGGAATGAGTCCACTAGTTTTGGCTTTGAGCGGCTGGGGCATCATGGTCGTGGTGATGTCGTTGCTGTGGTATTACCAATACAAGGGCGGTGACGCGGGTATCGTCGATGTTGCCTGGGCTGCCGGAGTCGGTCTGCTGTCGGTTTACTTTGCCGTGCTCAGCCAAGGGGATAGCCAGCGGCGGATTGTTGTGGGCGTGCTTGCTGGCATTTGGGCGTTTCGCTTAAGCGGCCACATTTTCTACCGCGTTCTTAAGATGCCCGAGGATGGTCGCTATCAAGAACTCAAAGAGACAAAGGGTGACGGCTCGCAAGCGTGGCTGTTCAAGTTCTTTCAGCTTCAAGCTTTCTGGAGCATGCTGTTCGCCTTGCCCATGCTGAACGTCGCCACGAATTCCGAGCCGCTTGGCCTGACCGACTGGATCGGCATTGGTGTCTGGCTGGTTGCTTCATTGGGCGAGTCGATCGCGGATAAACAGTTGAACTCGTTTCGATTGAACCCTGATAACCAAGGCAAGGTTTGCCGTGACGGGCTTTGGTATTACTCGCGGCACCCAAATTACTTTTTCGAGTGGATTCATTGGTGGGGTTATGTCTTGTTGGCATTCGGTGGCCCGCTGTGGTGGCTGAATCTGCTTGGTCCCATCTGCATGCTTTGGTTCCTCACCAAAGTCACCGGCGTGCCTCCAACCGAACGCCAAGCCTTAAAAAGTCGCGGTGATGCCTATCGCGAGTACCAGCGAACCACGAGTGTCTTCTTTCCGTGGCCGCCGAAAGCTGATGCGGCGGCTACCGGAAGTGATGACTGAAGTGCCAAAGCGATGGAATCACCCGACGAACCAAATGGTGAGACCCCCGTGTTTGAACATCCAAGGCGTTGCGCTTGGATGTGTGGTCTCAGCCTCGTCGCGGTGATGTTGGCTGTCGTTGTCAACGAGAGCGATCGGGATCGAATGTCGATTTCCTTGGTGGTGGTCGTCGAGACCATCCTTTCCCTGATTTCTGCAATCCTCGTGATCCGATTAGCGCTGTTGGGCGTTCGAGGTCACGGCGAAGGGGAAAAGTTTCTTTCCGTGACGTGTATCGCGGTCTCCACATTGGCGCTGTGGACTTTGATCTACGCTTGGAGTGATTGGATTGATCTCTTGCTGCGTGTCTTCAATCGACTTTCCCAGCCGCCTGCTTAAACCCATAGTCAACGACAGAAACAATAACTATACTGTTGGCATCCCTGACATCATTCTCACGCCGAATGCTTTCTCCACCCGAGGACTCCCATGCATCGTGAAAGCGCGATCGACGAATTTGAATCCATGTTTCGGCGAGCCGAACGGGAACCTTACATTTATGAGCAGCTTGGCGTTAACCGAGTCGCTCTGATCACCGACGGCACGACCGAAGAAGCCGCAAATCGAATGGCTGGCGTCCGTGGATTCGCCGACCCTTTGACGAAGGCCGAAAACTGGGGCATCGTCTCCGGCGCTGATTTCTCGAACATCGCCGAGATGCTGACCAAGGTCGAGGAGATCAAGCCTGACTTGATCGTCGCTCACCGGCATCTCAACGAACGATCCACGCTACTCCGCGAGAGCCTTGGTGCGTATGTCGATGTTTTGACGCAAACGGTCGATGCCCCCGTGCTGCTGTTAGCGGGCACGAAGGCGAATCCCGTCTCGATCGATGATCGCCGCTGCCGTGAGGTCATGGTCATCACGGATCACATCAAGGGAGACAATCGGTTAGTCAACTTCGGCGCTGCGATGGCGGCTCCGGATGGCGAAGTGTACCTTTGCCATATCGAGGACGACGCGGTCTTCGAGCGATACATGAGGGTCATCGAACAGATTCCCGGCCTCGACACCGAGACAGCTCGCACGGAAATTAGCGCCCAATTGACCAGCGACGCACAAAACTTCATCGATGGCTGCATCGAGGGGCTCGGTCAAAACGTTGCCAGCATCAAAGCACACTCGATCGTCGAACGCGGCCATCGACTGCACGATTACAAGCGATTGGTGAAGAGCCACGAAATCGACATGATTGTCATCAACACGAAGGATGAGGAACAGCTTGCCATGCATGGAATGGCATATACGCTGGCTGTGGAGATGGTCGACACGGCTTTGTTGCTGCTGTAGACGTATTACTCAACGCAAACAACGAATCATTCTCGAGAAGCCCGCAACATCAAAGGACGTTGCCACATGAACTCGACGAGCTTATTTCTTCTTGCCGCTGACGCCGAACACGGACCGGAACACGAGGTGGCAACTTGGGTTACCGTGCTGTTCGCAGCCATCTTGGTCGCCATGGTCGCCGCGTTGGCTTTCGAGGAAAAGATTCACGCCAAAAAATCCATCATCGTCGGATTCTTCGCGGGTGTGTGTTTGATCACCGCGACGCTGCTGCATCTGCTGACGTTCGGTGAGGTCCATTTGCCCAACGGTCACGAGATGGATTTACCGATCTACGTACCCGCCATCGAATGGGGAGTGATCACCATCATTCTGGGTGCTAGTTTATTCGTTGAGGTCACGAGCCGATCCGGCGTCTTCACCTGGCTGGCGATCAAGCTAACCAAGAAATCCAGCGGCAACCCGTGGATGCTGCTGATTTATTACGGCCTGCTGACAGTGATCTTTTCCGCCGTTTTGAACAACGTCACGGCCATGATCATCATCGGCTCGCTGACGACCGTTTCCCTGAAGAAGCTAGAACGCGAGGACTTGCTACTGGGCTTCTTATTGGTCGAGGGTCTGCTGACGAACGTTGGCGGATTGCTGACGCTGATTAGTAGCGTGCCCAACATCATTGTTGGGAAGACGGCAGGGATCAGCTTCGTTAAGTTCTTTATCGTCGCGGCGCCGTATGTTGTTCTAGCGACGCTTGCCACGCTCGTGATGGGCAAGGTCATCTTCAAGATTTCCGGCTACAAAACAGAAGAGGAAAGCAATAAGGCGAAAGAATTGGTCGCTGGCTTTGACGAGAACGAAAGCATTCCCAGTGCCAAATTCTTCTGGATGTCCGTCGCGGCCTTGGTTGCTTTCATCGCGTGCTTGTCGGCTCAATCGGCGTTGCCGTTTGGTTTGGATCAGCTTGGCATGGGCTTCATCGCACTGATGTTTGCTGGCATCATGTTGTTGGCATACAAGCACGAGGTCGACAAGTTTTACTCGGTCGTCGACTGGGATTTGCTGGCCTTTTTTGCGGGCCTGTTCGTCGTCATCAACACGATGGAACACGCTCAAGTTTTGGAGATGATCGGTTCTGGGATTGGCGCGATGTTAGAGCTTCCGCAAAGCGCTGCATCCAGTCTGCTCTTGGCAAGCTCGGCGGTTGCGAGTTCTGTCACTGACAACATCCCGCTAGCGGCCATGCTGGCGAAGATTTTGGAGACCAACCTCAGCGTCGTGAACGCACAACCGGAAATGAGCGCATCGCCGTTCTGGTGGTGCGTCATCTTCGGAGCCAACTTAGGCGGCAACATCACACCAATTGGCTCGGCATCAACGGTCGTTGCGATGACGATCATCCACAAACAGAAGCTGAACCTCTCGTTCATGGGCTTCGTCAAAGCGGCCGTGCCCTTCGCCGCCGTTCAGATCGTGCTGGCGATTATCTACGTCTTGGTGGCCGGACCGATTTTGCTTTAGGTTGAGCTTCTGTTTCCATTTTAGGCTCAGCCACTAGAATACTTGGCACGAATGCCAACCGAACAACTGCAGACCTATTCTCAGCTATCGGAACTGGTGCTGTGTTTGCATCAGAACGAAGGCTTCTCGGCGGTTGTTGCGGCACTGCGAAACGGTCACAGTGCCGCTGTCGATGGAGCCTGGGGCTCAGCGTGCGCGCTGACCGCGGCGGCATTGGCAGAGCAGGCCCCCTCGACAATCATTGTTGTCCTTTCTCGCGTCAAAGACGCGGATGAGTTTGCCGACGATCTCTCGGCCTTTGTCGAATCCACGCCGCTTGTCTTTCCTGCCTGGGAAACACTTCCCCAAGAACACGACGTTACCGACTCGATTTTCGGCGGTCGATTGCGAGTCCTCCGCGCGTTGGCTGCGCCCAGTCCGCCACAAATCGTGGTCACTAGTATCGCCGCGCTCTTGCAACCCGTGCCAAGTCGCCAGGAGTTGAAACAGTCAACCCGCACGATTCGGGTAGGCGACGAGCTGGAACCCGACGACTTCTTGAAGTGGCTCCACGATCGGGGCTTTGATCGAGTTACCGGTATTCAGCTTCCAGGCGAGTTCAGTGTTCATGGAGGTATCGTCGACGTCTATCCGCCCGATGCGCTGGATCCGTTGCGGTTCGAGTTCTTCGGTGACGAGGTGGAATCGATTCGCTGTTTTGATGTCGAGAGTCAGCGCACGATCCAAAACCTGGATGAAGCTGGCTTAACACTGGTTGCTCCCGTCAAAGTCGAGGATGGCAGCAACCACACGTCATCTCATACCACGGGCGAGCACTTCTGCGAGGCGTTGCCTTCCGATGCTTGGGTCGGGTTGGTCGAATTGCAAGAACTCGTCGAGGAGGGCCGTCATTACTTGGATCGGCTCAGCAATCCACGCGGCATGTACACCGTTGAGGCCACGTTGTCTCGATGTACGGATTTTCCTTCTGTCAGCATCGCTCCGCTGTCGGCGGACAGCTTCGAGATCTCTTGCCATCTTCAAATCGAATCCATCGAACGATTCACCGGGCCCAAAAGTGAAGTTCTGCAAGAACTGGCCAGCGTCGTCGGTCAGGACGAGCACGTATTGATCGCGTGCCACAACGAAGGCGAACGCGACCGGTTGACGGAGCTGTTCGAGGATAGCGATAGCGGAATCACCGAACGCGTTCAATTCTGCGTCGGGCGAGTGGCGCGCGGGTTCCGCTTGGTCTTCGAGCAGTTGATCGTGATCAGCGATCACGAGTTGTTCGGTCGCACAGAAGTTCGCCGCAAGACGCGCAAACGACGCATCGAGTCGCGCGCAATCGACAGCTTCCTTGATCTGAACGAAGGCGACTTGGTTGTTCACCTGACCAACGGCATCGGTCGCTATCGTGGTATGAAGCTGCTGGAAAAAGATGGTGCGACAGAAGAACACCTCGTTCTGGAATTCCGGGATCGAGTTCACGTTTATGTGCCGATTTCGCTGATTCACTTGGTACAGAAATATGTTGGCGCGGCGAAATCCGTGCCGACGCTTTCCAAGTTGGGCACGACAACCTGGTCGAAGAAAAAGAAGAAGGTCGCTGAAGCCGTTCACGACTTGGCGGCGGACATGTTACGACTACAAGCGGCGCGAGAAGCCAAACCGGGATTGTCGTATCCCGCAGACACGAAATGGCAGCTCGAGTTCGAAGCCTCGTTTCCTTACACCGAAACGAAAGATCAAGTTCAAGCCATCAACGATTGCAAGGATGACTTAGAACGCAACCGCCCCATGGACCGTTTGATCTGCGGCGATGTTGGCTATGGAAAGACCGAAGTGGCGATGCGGTCGATTTTCAAGGTCGTTGACTCGGGCCGTCAAGCGGCGGTGCTCGTGCCGACGACGGTCCTTGCCGAACAACACTTTCGCACGTTCAGCGAGCGGATGGCCGAGTACCCAATCACGATTGCTTGCCTTTCTCGGTTTAAGGCCAAGTCGGAACTGCAGCAATCACTTGAGGGCATGGCTGCGGGGAGTGTCGACGTTGTTGTGGGCACGCATCGGTTAGTGCAAAAGGATGTGAGATTTAAGGACCTTGGCATCATCGTCATCGACGAGGAGCAGCGCTTTGGTGTCGCGGCCAAGGAGATGTTGAAACAGTTGCGATTGGAAGTTGACGTGTTGACGCTCAGCGCGACACCGATCCCGCGAACTCTGCACATGTCGCTGTTGGGTATCCGTGACATTTCGAACTTGCAGACGGCACCACAGGATCGCATGTCGATCGTCACACGAGTCTGCCGTTTCGATGGCGATTTGGTGCGTCAGGCGATTGTGCGAGAACTGAATCGAAACGGGCAGGTCTACTTCGTCCACAATCGCGTTTACAACATTCACGCCGTCGCGGATCGAATCCGTGAGATCGTACCGGAAGCGACCATCGATGTGGCTCACGGACAAATGAGCGGCAACGACTTGGAAGACGCCATGTGGCGGTTCGTCACCGGTCGCACGGACGTCTTGGTCTGCACAACGATCATCGAAAGCGGTGTAGACATTCCCAACGCCAACACGATCTGCATTCACCAAGCCAACATATACGGGCTGGCTGACCTGCATCAACTGCGAGGCCGCGTCGGCCGATACCGAAACCGAGCTTACTGTTACTTGCTGTTGGAAGAGGGCAGGACAGTTACCACAACCGCCGCGAAACGATTGAAGGCGATCGAGGAGTACAGCGAACTCGGCGCCGGGTTCAAGATCGCAATGCGGGACCTCGAGATTCGCGGTGCCGGCAATATCCTGGGCACGGAACAAAGCGGTCACATTATGACCGTCGGTTACGAGCTGTATTGCCAACTGCTCGAAAACGCTGTGCGACGCTTGAAGAATGAAGCTCCGCGCGAGTTCCACCACACGTCGATTAATCTTCCCGTCAAAGCGTACATCCCCGACTCTTACATTCCGCCGGGACGGCAAAAGATCGAGATGTACCGCAAGCTTTCCCTGGTAAAGTCGCTCGAAGATTTGGAGGAAGTTGCCGACGAATTGCGGGATCGCTATGGTCCCGTGCCTCAAGATGCCGAGCAATTATTGAAATTGAAAGAATTACAAGTCCTCGCGCAGCAGTGGCGAATCGACGATATTCACCCCGAGGATCAGTACATTGTGTTCCGATACCGTAATCCACAGAGGATACGTCAACTAGAGAAAGGTTGCGGGGCCGATCTGCGAATCGTGGATGACGAGCATGCGTATCTTGTACTGGATAGCGAGATTATGCCGATAGACGAACTGCTATCGCTTCTAAAAACGGTGTTGCAGCCGTGTTAACAGCACTTTTATAATCCGCTGCTCTCCTCATTTCGCGGACACTTCATACGGAAATTGACGGTACTCGTCCGAGTCCGGCAGTTTCCATCAGCGCTCCCTCATCGTCAACTGGGCCATGTTCGGTTCTGCACCTCGCAGGCTGACAGGATCGAGATTCAAGGAAGAATCCCATGCGCGGTTACTTAGCCCTCTTCTTGTTTGTTGCTGTATTGGGCATTGGGTGCCAATCGGATCGAGTCAGCAAAGTCGACGACCCGGTTGTGGGGCCACCGCCACCACGAAAGTCTCTGGTTGAACAACAACGCCGCACCGAGCGTGAAGACAGCGCGTTCATCAACGATGTGCTTGACCCACAAGTTGACGGCAGCGAGCCCGGTGACATCGTCAATGTTTCCGCCAATGAAGGTGGCAGTGAAGCCGTCACCATTGCGGAAGTTGAAGAAGGCAGCTCACTGGCAACGCCTGAAATCGTCGCCACCGTGAATGGAACACCGATCTTCGCCTCCGAGTTATTGCTGCCATTCGCTGCAAGTTTGGAAAAGATCAAAGAACAAGCGCCACCTTACGTCTATCAAATGCAACGCAAGATGGTGTTGAAGCGAGAACTGCAGCGACGCATCGAATCGCTGTCGATTCTGGAAGCGATGCGATCCGAGTTGAAGCCTGAGCAGGTTCAGCAAATCGATGTCTTTCTCGACAGTCAGTTTGAGAAAGAAGTGGCCAAGTTGAAGAAGACGTTCAACGTGACGACTCGAATCGAAGTCGACGAGCAGTTACAGAAAAACGGATCGAACTTAAAGCGGTTGCGACAACAATTCGGCGAAGTCCGCATGGCGGCCGATTTTGTGGCTAGTCGTGCCACGAACGGCAAGAAGGATTTCTCGCGACAAGAGTTGATGGACTATTACGAAGCCAACAAGAATGACTACGAGATCATTGGAAAGGTTCGCTGGCAGCAGCTCGAGGTGTTGACCAGGAAGCACGGCGATGAGACCGGAGCCGCTCGCTGGATCAACAAGGCCATCAAGGAAGTTCGCGAAGGAGCCGACTTTGGCGAAGTCTGTGCCAAATACTCGGACGGACTGCGAGCATCCGAGCAAGGCATCTGGGATTGGACGACGATCGGCAGCCTGCTCGATAAGGACAAGGAAGCACTGCTTTTCAAACTTCCTATTGGCAATTACAGCAGTGTGATCAAGAGCGACCGCGGTTACATGTTGCTCAAAGTTCTCGAGCGTCAATCGCCAGGTTTCGTGCCGTTTTCGGACGTGCAAACGAAGATCGAAGCGAAGCTCAAGAACGAAGCCTACATGGCGGAGACAGCACGCGTTCGCCAAGAGATGCTCGACAACGCCGTCGTCGAACGCTTTGTCGACTTGAGCAATGTGCCGGACTTTCCGGATCAGTAGGGCTCTGCATTCGCAGCGTTGCCTGGCATTTCGGAGCGTAGCCTCGTTTAACCCGTAGCCGCAGGCTAGGCGTTTCGTTCCTCGCCTTCGACTACGGGTTAAACGATCTAGTTCTGGAGCCCACCACTCAAACGCTGTTCTTCAGCAGCTCGTTCACAACACGACACGTTTGGCCGTCGGTCAAACTCTGCTCGCGACCGTTGCGTTCGTAAGTCACGTGTTCGTGGTTGAGGCCGAATAGGTGAAGTAGTGTTGCGTGGTAATCGCTGTGGCTGACGGCCATGTCTTGGGCCTTGTGGCCAAACTCGTCTGTCGTGCCATGGACGTGAGCATTGCGGAAACCGCCGCCGGCAACCCACATCGAAAAGCCGTAGGTGTTGTGATCGCGGCCGATCTTCTTGCGGCCGGTGTCGTTTTGAATCACGGGTAAGCGACCCATTTCGCCGCCCCAGTGAACAACGGTGGAATCCAACATTCCGCGTTGCTTCAGATCCTTGACCAATGCGCCCGAGCCCTTGTCGACCTTCTTACACGCGCTTGGCAAGCTGCTCAGGATGCTGCCGTGGTTATCCCACAATTGGTTGGAAGTGTAGATTTGGATGAAGCGAACACCGCGCTCGACCAGTCGGCGGGCGATTAAGCAGCGTGTGCCGTAATCGGCGGTGGCCGGATCATCCAAGCCGTACATTTGATGTGTGGATTTCGTCTCTTTGCTGATGTCCATCGCCTCGTTGGCTGACGATTGCATCTTCGCCGCCAAGTCATAACTGGCGATGCGAGCGTCCAAGTCCAAGTTGCCTGGACGCTTCTTCAAGTGTCGTAGGTTCATCCGTCTCAGAAAGCTAAGCGTGCGTTCTTGCGGCGATCCGGCCAAGTGCGGCGGAGGGTTGAGGTTCAAGATTCGCGGTTCCGTCGGTCGAATGACCGTGCCTTGATAGACCGACGGCAACCAACCGTTGGTCCAATTCTGAACGCCGAGGACTGGCAACTGCCCCGGATCGATGAGCGCCAAGAACGCGGGAAGGTCTTGGGCTTCGCTACCCAGGCCGTACGTTAACCAACTGCCCAGTGCAGGCCGCCCAGCAGTCACTCGGCCCGTGTTGAGCGCCATGATCGATTGACCGTGGTTGTTGACTCCGGTGTACATCGAGCGGATCAAGCAGATGTCATCCGCGACCTCGCCGATGTTGGGGATCAGCTCAGAAAGCTCCATCCCACATTCGCCGTGATGTGAAAATCGCCAGGGACTGTGAAGCACCTTCGAGCTAGCTTGGGCGGCGTTGTCGTACTTGATTTTGCCAGGATATGGCTTGCCATCGTACTTGGCCATTTCCGGTTTCGGGTCGAACAAATCCAAGTGGCTCGGACCACCCTGCATCCAAAGCGAAATCATCGCTTGAGCTTGCGGCTCGTGATGCGTTTCCTTGGGAATGGTATCAAACAGCCGCTTCTCTAAGTCGGGCTTCGAGGGTTCGGCGCGCGCGGACTCTTGCTGAGCCATCCAAGCCAACGCAACAGTACTGAGACTGCCTGCGCTGCTGGCAAGAAAGTGTCGGCGAGAAGCACAAGCTGGATTCGTTGAAAAATCTGACGTGGACATCAAGTAGACCTCAAATCAACAGGGTTTGATGCAAGCTTCCACTTTAGCACTGAAAGGCCTATGCGGCAATCTGAGTAAGCCTCGAGGCTATTTCTCGATCGTATTACCAACGTATGGTTCGAGCATACGACAAAATCGTTGAGTTCATCGCAATTGGGTACAACCCCCGATTCATCGTGCGCTTTGAGCCTCACAAGAAACGAAGCGTTGTGTCGCTGACTTGATACACAAGGAAAAGACGAGCAGCTCGACGCCGGAAGATTCGTCTGAATTCGATCACAACATGAAGCTCGAACATTTCATGCGGCCTGCCAAAGCTCGCGCTCGAACTTAGAGAACTCAGCCTACGCAGCAACGCTGGTGCGGTCGTTGATGGCGCTTTCGTAGAGTTCGAGCATTTGCGGCAAGCACTTCTCGAGCGTGTAGCGATCTTGGATCATCGCCATCGCGTTGTCGCCGAGGTAACGGTGACCTTGTGGATCATCGAGAACTTGCATGGCCAATTCTGTGAAGTGGTCGACATCATAAAAGTCGGCCAGCAAACCATTCTCGCCGTGCTTAATCATCTCTTGCACGGGAGCAGTGTTCGATGCCAGCACCGTGGCTCCGCAAGCCATCGAATTCATCATCGACCAACTCAAGACGAATGGCACGGTCAAGTAGATGTGCAGATCGCCCATGCTCAGGATATTGGCAAGATCCTCAGGGTGAACGCGGCCCGTGAAGATAAACCGGTCCAGATCGTAGTTGTCCTGCTTCAAGACATGCTCGCGATACGACTTCTCCTCGATGCGGTTCAAGTCTCCGCCGTAGCAAACGCGATCAGACCCAACGCATAGAAAGATAACATCGTCCCGCGTGTCACAGATTTTCTTGGCAACTTTCATGAAGATGTCGAAGCCGCGCATCGTTTCGAAACCGCGAGAAACGTACGTGACGATCTTCGTCCCTTCGGGAATCTGACGCTCTCCGATCTGCCGCGGCACGTTGTGACGACGATACCAAACGCTGGTGTCGACACCATCGAAGATGGATCGCAATTTCGGATGGTACTCGGTCGGAAACAGGCTTCGCTGCCATTCAGTCGGAGCATAACCGACGTTGCACGTTTGCAAGTCGAGTAAAATCATCGCGTTCCGTGTACGCGAACGCAGGCGATCGATTTCCTTGGTGGGAATTTCCGAGCGAAAGTCGAGGTCCGAGTCCTTGCCTCGATAGTAGTACTCGAAGTAATTGATGATCGGGCAGTCATACAAATCCGCCAAGAACAACGTCGAGCCGAAGCCGCTGTGACCGACGATTAAATCGGGCTTGATATCAGCGTGCCGCTTCATCGTTTCGTAAACCGCATGAGCGTGCCATGTGGCGTTTTCGAACGTGCGACTACAGTAGTGGACGGTCTTGGTCGCGCCGCCTTGGATTTTGTATTGAATGCGGCGCACGCCATCGAATTCGCCAGGCTCTAGCTCACAAACGAACGAGCACTGAAAGCCTTTGTTGTTCACCAAATAGCGAGCGATGTGTCCGAACTGAGCCGGGAAGTTCTTGTGGCAAAACAAAACGTGCATCGTGTTGTCCTAGTGATACAGAGAATGACCAATGACCAAATCCCAATGACCAAGACAGTGTGTGATTGGTCATTGGGATTTGGTCATTGGTCATTCCGAAGTTATGCCGCTCGGGCCAGGAATTCGCGAGTCGCCGGCATCTCCGCATCTTCGTTTCGAGCCGCGTTTGCGTCGAATTTCAACACCGAGAGACCTTCACCTTCCAAGTGACGAATATTGCTGTAAATCGAGTCGTGCCAATCGGCAACCTCGCCAGATAGTACGGCATCGACCATTTCTTGGATACCGTCTTCCAACGTCACGCTGGCGCGAAATCCAATGGCTTCCTGAATCTTATCAAAACTGACGCGATAATTTCGCGGGTCTTCTTCGTTGGTAATCTCTTCCACAATCGTGCCGGGGTGAGCGTTCCCAACGATCTCGCCAAGCTGACGCAGTGTGTAGTTCTGACTGTCGTCGCCAACATTGAAGACCTCGCCGCCAACGGTTTTGACGGGTGCCTCAAGAACCATCACGCAGGCTCTGGCGATATCGCGAGTGTGAATGAAGGGCCGCCATTGCTCGCCGTTGAAAATACGAATGCGACCGTCTGTGACAGCCTGAGCACTGAACAGATTCGCGACAAGATCGAAGCGCGGCCTATGCGACCAGCCATAGGCCGTCGCAAACCGCAGAATCGTGGGTTGAAACATTTCGTCTGTGGCTTCCAACAACGCGCGCTCGGCATCGATCTTTGTCGTCGCGTACAAGGACACCGGGTTGAGGTCCGAGGTCTCACCACGAATATCATCGGAGGCACCGTACACACTGCACGTCGAAGCAAACACGAAGCGCGAGATACCGTTTGCCCGGGCAAGTTGTGCCATCATCTTCGCCGCCGCATAGTTGACGGCGATCGTCGTGTTCTTATCCAGTGCACACGCGGGATCACCAACGATGGCGGCCAAGTGAACAACGGCGTCCATCCCACGAAGAGCTCGCACGATGTCCTCAACGTTGCGGAAGTCACCACGCATGACTTCGAGTCGCGGATGATTCAGAATTCCGTCTAACGAGTCGATGCCGAACATTTGCAAGTCCAGGATGCGAACTCGGTAACCGGCATCGAGCAGTTGTCTTGTCAGGATCGAGCCGATGTAGCCAGCGCCGCCGACAAGCAAGACGTCCTCAACCTTTTCTTGGACCGTTTCGTTACGCCGCACCATGCGATATTTCGAGCCCACGTACATCCGAGAAAATCGGCTGCCGGAAACCCACAAGTAGAGCATTCCCCACGCGGGCACGGCGACCTCGACAGTGGGCATGCTGTTGCCCAGATAGAGACCGAGGCCGATGTGCAGAATGAAACCAATGGCACAAGCTCGCGCCACGTTGATCAGACGCTTGCCCACTTGCGAACTTGGCACAGGGCGATAAACGCCATTGACCATAAACAGCAAGATCGCGGTCGCTGTGAACCAACCGACGTTGATCCAGTAAAGTGTTGTGATTTTTCCCAGCAGCACGCCGACGGGATTCTCGAGCCCAATGCGACCAGTTAACGCCAACCTAAGGATGGCAGCAACGATCAACATCAAGTTGGCACCCAGAAAATCCACCGAGAACCGAATGGCGACGCCTTTCAGCGACGAGTTGCCAAACAGCCAATTGCGGATGCCCGTGCGGTGATGCTTTCGTGAGCCCTGCGATTTCTTAGAAAATGCGCCCGCGGGTGTTGTCGAAGCAAGTTGCGGATCCATTGACGTCCCTGTCATTCTTGGATTTCGCGATGATGTCAGACAAGTTGTTCAAAGATTGGGTCAATAGACCTAACCCAGTCTCTGATAAAACTCGGTAATTATATTCGTGGGCCCGTTTCCCACAAGACTGGTTTGTGAAGATAGGAGGTCTGTGAGCACGATCAGAAGACCGGCTTTTCCGAACAGCCGGGCTTCTAATCGTCGGGCTCGCCTTATTCACGACCAATTGACCAATGACAAATCTTCCTCTATTCCAACGCGTCCCCTAGAATCAGATCTGATCGAAACGCCCCGTTCCCGACACTTGGAAGATTCGCCATGTCTGCCCTTCGTTCAACGCAGTGCTTGTTGTCTTGCTTGGCTTTGATAGCAGTCTGGGGTTGCAACAACGCGGCGCCGCCATCGACGGCTGGCTCGGCAATCGGCGCCGAGACGGAATCCGATCCAAAGGAAGAGAAAACACAGGCAAAGCCGCCGGCCAAACAACATGCCAAAGGTCGAGAAAATCGGTTGGCGCGAGAGACCAGCCCATACTTGCTACTGCATGCTCACAACCCCGTCGACTGGTATCCTTGGGGCCCGGAAGCCTTCGAGAAAGCCAAGAAAGAAAAGAAGCTGATCTTTCTATCCATCGGCTACAGCAGTTGCTTCTGGTGCCATGTGATGGAACGCGAGGTCTTCTCGGACGATGAGATTGCGAAGTTCATGAACAAGAATTTCGTCAACATTAAAGTCGATCGAGAAGAGCGGCCCGACCTTGATGACATCTACATGACGGGCCTACACATCTACTTGCAATTGAGCGGTTCGAATCAAGGCGGCGGTTGGCCGTTGTCGATCTTTCTGACTCCCGAGGGAAAACCGATCGCAGGCGGAACCTACTTCCCCCCAGAGGACAAGCAAGGCATGCCCGGCTTTCCGTCGGTCATGAATCGCATCCAGTCCCTATGGACCAAGGAACGTGAATCCGTCGTCAAGACAGCCGACACGATCACCGATCATCTGCGCCGCACGATGAAGCCCAGGCTCTCGCTGACGCCCGTCGATGTCGATCGCAAATTGGTCAAGACAGCGGCTGGCGAACTGCTCGATTCATTTGATGCCGTCTACGGAGGCGTCGACTTCAGCGAGCGAAGCCCGAACCGACCAAAGTTCCCCGTTCCCGCCAAGCTGGCACTCTTGCAGTACCAAGTTCGTGTCGGTGACGAAGATGCCAAAAAGGTCATCACTCTGACACTCGACAAGATCGCGGCCGGCGGAATCCGTGATCATCTGGCTGGTGGGTTTCACCGATACAGCACGGACCGAGCATGGATGGTGCCGCACTTCGAGAAGATGCTGTACGACAACGCACAGCTCTTGGACGTCTATACCGAGGCCTACCGGCAAACGAAGAACCCCGTCTATCGTGAAGTTGTCGAGGAATTAGCAGCCTACGTCTTCAACGAGATGACCGGTGACGAAGGCGCATTTTTCTCGGCCCAAGACGCGGAAACCGACGCCATCGAAGGCAAGTTCTACGTCTGGGAGCCTGAAGAGATCGAGAAGATTTTGGGCGCTGATGTTGAGCTGTTCCAATCCGTGTTCGGATTTAAGGAGCAGCAATATTTCGAGCATGGCTTTATCGTTCACTTGCCGAAGCCGATTGCTGTGATCGCCAAGGAAAAGGGCGTGAGTGCCGCGGAGTTGTCACGACAGCTAAAGCCACTGAAACAAAAAGTGCTCAGCCAACGCAAGAAGCGAAAAACGCCGCTGTTGGACGACAAGATATTGACCAGCTGGAATGGCCTGATGATTCGCGGTTTGGCTAATGCCGGCTCGGTTCTTGAGCATCCAGAATACATAACCGCGGCCGAGAAGGCGGCGGCGTTCATCTTGGAAAACATGCGCGATGACAAGGGTCGGCTGCTGAGAACTTTCCGGGCCGAGACCGCCAAGCTGAACGCGTACCTGGACGATTATGCATTCTTGACCGAAGGAGTACTCGCTTTACACCAAGCGACCGGCAAAGACCAATGGCTCTCAACCGCGAAGAAGTTGACAGACGATCAAATCAAACTTTTCTGGGACGAGACCGGCGACGGTTTCTTTTACACATCGCATCATCACGAGGAACTCTTGGCTCGGACCAAGAACGCCTACGATTCGGTGTTGCCCTCGGGCAATAGCGTTAGCGTTAGAAACTTGCTTCGCTTGGCGGAACGAACAGGCGACGCCGAGTACCGCAAGCGGGCCGAAAGCATTTTGAAGCTCTTCGCACCAGCCATGAAAACCAACCCACGGAGCATGATCAACATGGCCTTGGCCACAGCCGAGTTCTTGGACTCCGAGGCTAAGCCGCAACAGCCTGACCCTGACGATGGCGGCGCCTCTGCAAACATTCCTTCGGAAACATCAACGGTTGTCACCGCTGGCGGCACGGCGAATGGAACATCGACGACCAAGAAGAAGACGGTGGAATTGGTTGCCGCTAAGGTCTACTTGTCCAGCGACAAACTGACCCCCGCAAACCGAACGCGACTAGCCGTGGTTTTAAACGTCAAACCTGGCTGGCACATCAACCAAAACCCGTCACACCCCGACTATTTGATTCCCACGTCTGTGAAGATTAAAGCCAAACTGGGAACAAAACTGACCAATGTGCGCTACCCCCAAGGCCACGACTTCAAGGTCCAGGGGATTGAAGACGAACTGAAAGTTTACGAGGACGCAGTCCGAATTTATGGCGAGTTAGAAGTGCCGGCATCGGCCGTTTCGAAGAAAGAAACCCTGGATATCGAGGTCCGCTATCAAGCTTGCAGCGACAAACAATGCATGCGGCCCAAAACCATCAAGCTTCGCGGCGAAATCCAAGTCGTCGCCGAGGGCGAAAAGATACGCTCCATCAACAGCAAACAATTCGAGAAACTCTCGGCCAAGCCAAAAGCCTCATCAACAAAGTAGCCATCACTCTCCGAGTGATGAGCCTCGCAGCTCCTGGCAAGCAACACATCCGGCTGGGCATTAAACGGGTTTCGTTGACCTTACAAGCGGTTTTCGTGATTCGATGTCTTTACAGGAAAGGCTCATCACTCGGAGAGTGAGGACTACTTTGCATGCTGATCACAAACTCCGAAAGCGACAAGCAGGCAACCACACGCATCCAATCGAGCGTTTCGACTGGTGGTTCGTGCGCGAAATGCGGAATTCAGATCCCGCAACACGGCGAATGTGTTGAGGTTGGTCCCAACGTCTTTTGTTGGTCCTGTGTCGAGAGCGTCGGATTGGCAGACGCCGCTCGCCACGATTGCTTGCTTGAGGAACATGCAATCTCTGGTCGCCGTCAGGTTGTTGTGTTTGCCGCGATCATAACCTCGATCGTCATGTTGGTGATCTTCTTCGCGGGTGTGGCATTCAGTCTTGTTACAGGCATCATTCAACAAGACATCGTCGAGGTCCTCATCGCGAATTTACTTGGACTCGTGCCGGTCACTCTAATGATCTCGATGCTCTTCTTCCTAATGCTCTATTGGTACGTTCGTCTGGAACAGCTCTTTTCAATGCGAGTCGTCGAAGACTCCATTCACTTTCGGCAAAAGTCGGGAACGCGCGTGTTTCCGATTCGCAAGCTCTTGCATGCGACGTGTGGGCATCGGGAAGTTCCGTCTCTGCACTTTTCAACAAAAAAAATGCTCGGCGAGGATTCGGTTCCAAAGGTCTCGTTGTGCTCGTCGCCATCGAACGAATCGACGGACAACGACTCAGCAATTTGGACGCATTCTCAATGGAATGCATTGTTCGAGTTGTTCGACGTGCGAAAGTGGTCGCCGGGTGACCAACCCTTGCATGAAATCAGTGAGCAACTCTCGGAACAATCAACGTACGGAGTCACCGCCCGAACGATCGTGCGGCCCACCAACCAGGCGCTCTCAAGATTCCTGACAGCACAAACTCGCACGAAGTTGACGTACCCAAACACGAAAGAGCCACCGCGTGGATTTGTGGTAGACGTGTTTCAACTAGAGCTTGGTCAAGGAGAGGTTGCATTCGCCGCGGCATCTCAAGCAATCCGCGAGTGGAGAATGTTTCCAGCGGAAATGGTCGAGATCTTTCCACCACAACCCATCATCGAAGTTGGTTCGCAAGTCTTGGTACTTTACCAGTTACTGCCCAACAGGTTTTGTACCATCAATCCGGCTCGGATCATCGACGTCATCGATCAAGAAATCGGCGACCGGCAGCAATTCGGTTTCACGTACGGCACGCTTCCAGGTCACATGGAGCGCGGACAAGAAACGTTCTTGGTCGAATGGAACCGCGAGACCAACGTCGTCACTTATCGCATCGACGTGTTTTCGAGACCCGCCCAATGGATCGTCTGGTTGGGCTATCCCTACGCTCGGCGACAACAGGCTCGCTTTCGACAGCTTTCTGGTAACACAATGCGAGAAGCAGTTGCACAGTAGCCATTACTCTCCGAGTGATGAGCCTTTCTGTGAGATCATTGAAAGGCCAGAAGCAGTTGTTCTTGAGACGGCGCGAGGTGGGAACGGGAAATTGTGCACAGCGTGTTCGTACGGCTCATCACTCGGAGAGTGATGGCTACTTTACGGAATCGTTTCGAACAAATCTTCTGTGAGCTTAAGCAATTGCTCGTGAGTCATCTGCAAGTTGACTTGTGTGCGGCCGGGTGTTCCCGTTTCGGATTCGTACCGTTTCAATGTGAAGCTGCCATTGCCGGTGGCTTTGAGAAGAATCTCGTAGAACTTGGTGCCGTCTTCACTCTTGTCTGGCGGCGTTGATCGGACGAGGCCTTGCTTTAACGTCGGATCGAATTCCAGCGGACCGATGTTTTCCAGTAGATAGGTAACGCGGTTCGAGAGTTCTTTTGCCCAGTCCTCAATGGTTTCGATGCTGCTGCCATCAAGAGACGGGATATTCAGCCGAAGTTCTTCAAACGCACAACTCATCGAATCGACAGCATTGAAATCGATCGACAACTGATTGCCATCAGCGTCGTCGAGTGTGACAACTTTTGCGTGACTGGAAGCGAATCCCTTCAGTTGTTTCAGCTCATTCGAAAGTTGATTAGCGATACTCATAGCATCGGCTCTCGGCTATTTGGGCTTCATCTCGTGAGTTGAACCATCAAACGACAACACAACGTTGTGATCTTCGATCGTGGTCTCGATATGCACAGGTCGTGACCACAGCTTTTCCAGATTCGTCAACGTGTCTCGCGCGTAATCGAGCTTTAATTCGATTCCTCGAAATAGGTGTTTCAAGTAGAGCTCACCGCGGTTTCTGTAGTTTCCATCAACCACTGAAATAATGGGTCGTCCATGATTGGTCAGGCTGTTGAGCAACTGTTGCTTGATCTGCTCGAATTCCCGAGATGCAATCTCGTAATAATTGGCAGCATCGTTATAAGCGAACGAAAACATCTTATGCTTGTGGCAAAACTCAGGGGTTAGGTACGTATCAACGAAAGTCACGTCATTGTGGACTCGTCGAACTTCGAAGATTTTGTCGCGGCCCAAACCCAGATCTTTGTCCCAACGCTGCTTCTCTCGCATGTCGTCGCAGTCGTCCCACTCGGGGCCGAACTGACCTTTGTTCCAGCGTTCCTCGATGTCCTTGAATAGCTCGATTCCCAGTTTGTATGGGTTTAGGCGTTGAGGGCTCGTGGCCATCGTACCGCTGTGGTGATCGGCGTACTCGATAACCTCGGCGTCCGTTAATCCGTGCTTGGTCATGATGGTCGAGTGCCAGTAGCTAGCCCAACCTTCGTTCATGATTTTTGTTTGGCCTTGAGGCGCGAAGTAGTAAGCCTCGTCACGCACAATCGAGAGGACATCGTGTTGCCAGCCTCTGAGCGGCGCGTGCTCTAACATGAACAACAAAACGTCTCGTTGTGGCTCTTCAGGAAACGAGCGGCTTTCTTCACGCTCGCGCTGCTTGTGCATTTTGTCTTCTTGTTCCTGCTGCAACACATCCGGCGGGTTGATGAATGCGTCCATGTATTCCTTGGACTCGAAGCGCCCTTCCGCTCGACGTCGACGCTCTTCTTCGCGTTCATCTTCCGGTTTCGCCAGCGGACTCTTAACCGCTTCCCTGATTGGTTCAGTGCGGCGGATATGGGGACTGTGCGGATCGATCAAATCTTCGAGCGACAGACATGCATCGATAAACCGCTCGACCGTTTCGTAGCCGTATTGGTCGATATACCGATTCACTCGCGATGCGTGATTCGCCATCTGATCCAACATCCGGCGATTCGTTGGAGCAAACCAAGCGTTGTTCTTGAAGAAGTCACAGTGACCATAAACGTGGGCGATGACCAGCTTTTGATCGGTCAGCGAGTTGCAGCTCAGCAAGTACGCATAGCAAGGGTCCGTGTTGATGACCATTTCGTAGATCTTCTGCAAACCGTACGAATAGCCCTTCATCAACTCGTCATATTGAGCACCAAATCGCCAGTGCGGATAGCGAATGGGGAAGCCACCGTAGGCGGCCATCATGCTCAACTCTTCGTAATCGACTACCTCAAAGATCGTATCGAAGAAGTCCAAGCCATAAGAGGCCGCGCGCTCCTCCATCTCGTCCTGGATATCGGCAAGATGCTGTGGCAACGGTCGTTGAACGCTGATCGCCATTATCGTCCCTTTCCGAGAAACGTTTTGATCGAATCGTAGATCGCGTTCTTGCTGTCGATTTCCGAGAGGATCAAGTTCTCGAAGTCATCGTTGATGCGCCGAAGCTCACGAATGAAATCACCTGAACCATAAGGGCTCTCGACTTGCCCGTAGCAGAACAAGTTGCAGTGCGGCAACAGTTCGTCCATCAGCAACTTAAGACAACCGTTGTTGTCCTCGCCCCAGTTGTCGCCGTCAGAGAATTGAAAGCAGTAGATGTTCCAGTCGTTCGGAGGGAACTCACGATTGATGATGCTTCGCGCCACATCATAAGCCGACGAGATTCGCGTGCCGCCGCTCTCCCGAGTGTGATAAAACGTATCCTCGTCAACTTCCTTAGCCACCGCATCGTGAATGACGTAGCGAGTCTGAACGCCGTCGTACTGGCTTTGTAGCCATGTATCGATCCAGAACGCTTCGATTCGGACGATCTCTTTTTGATCGTCGGTCATCGAACCCGAGACATCCATCATGTAAATCACGGCCGCATTCGCTTGCGGATCATGAACGGTTTTCCAGGAACGGTACATTTGATCGTCGCGAATCGGGACGATCACTGGATTATCCGGACAGTATTCGTTCGATGTAATCAGCCGCTTCAGTGCGTTCTTGTAGGTGCGTTTAAAGTGACGCAGCGATTGAGGACCGTTTTGGCTGATCGTTGTGTACTTGTCTTTTTTGCTCTTCAGCGAGTCTTGGCCTTTGGGAGTAATTCGCGGCAACTCCAACTCGTCGGCCAGCATTTCCGCCAGCTCTTCAAGCTCAAGTTCGACCTCGCGATAGTGGCCTGATCCGGGCTCGCTACCCGCTTGACCCTGGCCGTCGCCTTCGTCTTGGCCACGGCCGATGGGTTGGCCGACTTCACCCTCGCCTTGTCCCACGCCACCGCCGCCGCGCTGGCCATGTTTGAAGTGGGGGATTTCGATGTTGGGGACGGGTATGCTGACGACCTGTCGTCCCTTGCGACCCATCATCTCGCCATGAGTGATGTATTTGCGCAGATTGTCCCGGACCTTGCCACGGACAATGTCTTTGAATCGAGTGAGATCGCGGTCGATGCTGCGAGCCATCGCCAGCCCCTCCCTTTAGGGTTCCTTCCTGGATGTCCGGGTGGCCTTTGCGTCCTTGCGAAGGCCTCTATGCTGGTACATGGCCGGTAGAGTCAACCGCGCCCCGATGTTTTAATCAGTCAGTCACGGAAGGCTCGTTGACCCAATCTATGTATCCGAGGTTCCGCACTCACGTGCTGCCCCGTGAGAGGGCGAGGCTCGTTCTGAGAATCTCTCAGAGCGGGCCTCGCCCTCCCTGCGTTCTAGACATCCCTATGCGGCGATTTCCGACTTCGCGTCACCTCGAGCAAAAATGCTGGCCACATACTGTAAAACGTCCGTGGCTGACTCGTCGTTATATCCATAATCACGGATCAACCGTGACTTGACGATATCGATCTTCTCTTGAGTATCCGCGTCGACGACGTTGGATACCAAGCTAGTCAGTTTAATCGTGTCCTTTTGGTCCTCGAACAGTTTCATTTCAAGGGCCTTTTGCAATCGTTCATTCGTGCGATAGTCGAACGTCTTGCCGTCCAAAGCCAACGCGCCAATGTAATTCATGATCTCGCGGCGAAAGTCATCTTTGCGAGTGACCGGAATGTCGATGCGTTCCTCGATCGATCGCATCAAGCGTTCATCCGGCTCTTCATCAGCACCAGTGAACTTATTCTTGACCTTCTCGCGCTGAGTGTACGCCTTGACGTTGTCGATATAGTTCGAGCACAAGCGAGCCAGTGCCTCTTCGTCGGCGGCGATGGCGCGTTGAACTTCGTTCTTGACGATGTCGGTGTACTCTTCCTTCACAACAGAGACCAACTCACGATAACGCTCGCGAACTTCGTCGCTGCCGATCAGCGAGTGATGCTTGAGCCCCGAATCCAATTCGTTGATCACCATAAAAGCATTCAAACTGGTGGTGTCGGAATTGACGACTAAGGCATTCGAGATCTTGTCCTGAACGTAGCGCGGCGAGATGCCTTGTAGGCCTTCGTTCTTCGCGTCTTTGCGGAGCTGCGCGATGTTGTCGGTGGTGAAGCCGGGCAAGGATTTGCCGTTATACAACTTCAACTTTTGCATCAACGTCAAGCCGTGATGTTTGGGCTCCTCAAGCCGCGTGAGCAATGCCCACATGGCCGCGATTTCCAAAGTGTGCGGCGCAATGTGTTTGCCGCGAACACGCTTTTCGTTGTAATCCTTCTCGTAGATTTTGATTTCTTCGGACAGCTTCGTAACGTACGGAACGTCGATTTTCACCGTCCGGTCGCGCAGGGCTTCCATGAACTCATTCGATTGAAGCTTGCGGTATTCCGGTTCGTTGGTGTGGCCAATGATGACCGTGTCGATGTCCGTTTGCGCGAACTTCTTGGGCTTGATCTTGTGCTCTTGCGAGGCACCCAAGAGGTCGTACAAGAAGGCGACGTCCAACTTCAAGACCTCGATGAATTCGATCATGCCGCGGTTGGCAACATTGAATTCCCCATCGAAGTTGAAGCAACGTGGGTCGCTCTCACTTCCATATTCGGCAATCTTGCGGTAGTTGATGTCACCAGTCAGCTCTGTGCTGTCCTGGTTCTTTTCGTCCTTCGGTTGGAAAGTGCCAATGCCGATGCGATCTTGCTCGGAAAGCAGCAGTCGACGGACAACGACATCTTCGAGGACCTTCGTCCAATCTCCGTTGTACTTCTCAAGCCGCTCTTTGAAGATGAAGCGGCTCAGAGGGCAAATCTCGCCGTTAATCTCGATGCGATGCGCATCCTCGGATTGTCCCTCGTTCAGCGTCGTGCAGAAAGTTGCTCGGTGCTCAGCAGGAATCAATTGAAGCGGCTCACCCTGCATGGGGTCCCAAGTCACACTGCCGTCTTCCTCACGCCACCCAAAGGTGTAAAGGGCACCGTCTTCAGTGTGGCTGTAGTTTTCTAATCCGCGTTTGAGTAAGCGAGCGATTGTACTCTTCGAACTTCCTACTGGTCCGTGAAGTAAGAGGACGCGGCGTTCGCTGCCGTATCCCAAGGCGGCACTCTTGAAAACGTTAACCAGTGCCATCAGTGGTTTGGTCAGTCCGAAGATTGCGTCTTGACCGTCGTTCTCAGGATCGTCGAAGAACTTGTATCGGGTGAGGTCTTCTTTCGCACCCTCGACCGTGTAGGTGCCATAGCTAAGCACCATGTCATAGAGGCGTTGATAAGCCGTCCGCGTGACTTTGGGCGTCTTGCGCACAATGTCCAGGTACTCGGCAAACGAGCCCTGCCAGTGCTCCTGACGGTAGTCGTCGGAACTGTGCTGATTCGCGAATTTCTCGATTAATTCTTGGCCGGTGACCATGGCACCCCTTTCATTCCTTCGATGGGAAGTGCGACGGACGTTCGGCACCCTAGACAAATGACAGAGTCACTTGCCACGGACACCGAAAGCGCTCATTCGGCACCCAAATCCAATAAACGTACTGAAAAAACACGCTTGCCGTAGTCACAGATGAATTTGTTATAGGTCCATTGACGCCGACTGACGCTTCATTGCCCAACAAAAACCAATGAGTGGCGCACGGCTTATGCCTCGTCGCTAACTTCTCTGCTAAGAGGGGAATTAGCTTCAAGGTATTTCGTCAGCGACCATCCTGGTCGCGAAATGCCAACTTGTAAAAATGGAGTTTTGAAAGATGTGACACCAGGGGGGAATTCGCGCATGGCGAATGGACTCAGGTGTGCAGTAGTAATTCTCTTTATTTTTGAAAACGCAGCAACACCAGTTTTCCGCACTTTCGCCCTTGAACACGTGCTTTAGAAAAAAATCTCGCTAAGTGTTGAAGCACAACACTGATACGCGGTTTTCGGTTTTCCGTGAAAGGGCAAGGGTTTGCTGCAACGTCGAGAGTGACAATTAGAATGAAGCGTTGGCGTCGATCCTAGAAGCCCGGCTTTTTCAAAAAGCCGGGCTTCTATTGCTATCCTACTTCCGCAATATCAACGGCTCGGTGTTCCTTGACGGAAAGATAGCACGCATCGACAAGAGCCATCGTTTTCAAGTTGTCCTCGCCGCTGAGTTGTGGAGAAGTATTGTTCTCCAGCGCGATCAATAGGTCCGCCATCGGGCCTCGAAAGGCATCGGGGAACCAAACTTCGCTCCAGCGGGGTTGATGCCAGACGCCGGGTTGTTGTGTGGTCGTGTAATCGAGTGTGCTGGGTGTGGGTTCGGGGTACTCGGGCCAACCGATGGTTCCTCGAGCCATGCCGTCCGTGCCTTCGACTCGCCATCGGATGCCGATGTCTTTGGCCGCGCCCTCGTTGGCGGGACCGGCCCAGACATCGTCCCATGAGGAAGCTCGAAAGCCGTTCTCGTACTCTAAGATATAAAGACAAATGCCGTCATCGTGATCGAACCGCTTTGAGGTTCGCGGGTCTTTGCGAACACTGGCGAATACGCGCTCGGGGTCGCCGAACAAGTAACGGAAAGAGTCCAGATGATGGATGCTCATGATCCGCAGCGTGACCCATCCTTGGCGCTCTTGCCAGTCCATCCAATGCGGGATGGCGCGCATGTCGATCGTGCCCAACACGGGCTCTCCCAACACGCCGCGATTGAGTAGATCTTTGCAGGCGCGGATTGAGTGATCGAAGCGCATGTTTTGATTTACTGCCAATGTGATACCAGCTTCTTGGCAAAGCCGAACGATCTCGGCGGCTTTGGCGTAGTCAACTCCCAGTGGCTTCTGAGCCAGGATGCCTTTGATATGAGGTTGCTTGACCGCTTCAGCGATAACCCCGAATTGGTTGTCCGGCGGAACAGCCACATCGATGACTTCGATCGAATCGTCGGCAAGTAACTCGCTGTAATGATCGTAGACCTTAGCGATGCCGTGTCGATCGGCGGCTTCCTGAGCTCGCTGTTTGCTGCGCGACGTAATGGCAACGGGGTTAAAGCTAGCGTCTCGGTAAGCAACCAAGTGACAATCGGCCATGATGAAGCCGGCACCGATGCAACCGATTCGCATGTCCTTGTTGTCGGGCAACGGGCTCAAGTAATCCAATTCAAACGCGGTGGACTCAGGCATCGCAATTACTTTGTTCAACGAGGTGACAAGAAGACTCGCGTCCTCGGATAGTAACTTTGCCAAAGCCACGATTCAAATTGCCACGCGCAGCGGTTAGAGTGATATCGGCCTACTGATTGATTCGCTCGACTTAATTATTCACGGGAATGACACCATGACACTTGATATGAATCGCCGCGACTTTATGAAGACTGCCTCTGCCGCTACCGCCGCTGGTTTGCTTGCCGTCAACTCTGTCGAAGCCGCCGACAAACTGGTTCCGATCGTCGACCCGCACCAACACTTGTGGGATCTGAAACTGTTGAAGTTGCCGTGGCTCTCGGGTGACAACGTGCAGTCGATCAACCGCGATTTCCTCATGAAAGACTACCTCGAAGCCACCAAAAACGTGAACGTGGTAAAAACCGTGTTCATGGAAGTCAACGTCGAGGAGTCTTACCAAGAGAAGGAAGCCGACTGGGTCATCGAGATGTGCAAGGCCGACGACAATCCCATGGCCGGAGCTGTCATCGGTGGCTACCCGCATTCCGACAAGTTCCCCGACTACGTCAAGAAATATGCCAAGAACGATTACATCAAAGGCATCCGCACAGTTCTGCACGATCCGGACCGCAAGAAGGGGCTTTGCCTGGAACCCAAGTTCGTCGAGAACATTCAGTTGCTGGGCGAGTTGGGCTTGAGCTTCGATCTCTGTATGCGACCGGACGAATTACTCGACGGTGTCAAGCTGGCCGAGAAATGTCCCAAGACACGATTCGTCGTCGATCACTGCGGCAACATGAGCGTCACATCAAAGGATAAGAAACTCCGCAAAAAGTGGCGTCAAGGCATCAAAGCGGCCGCCGGCATGGAGAACATGGTTTGCAAAATCTCCGGCATCATCGTCACTGCCGACAAGGATTGGAAAGCCAGCGATCTGGCTACGAACATGAGCTTTTGCATGGACAAATTCGGCGAGGACCGAGCCTACTTCGCGGGCGACTGGCCCGTGTGCCGCCTAAAGGCAACCTTCGAACAATGGGTCAACGCCCTGAAAGAAATCACGAAGGACAAATCACCCGGATTCCGCAGGAAGCTGTTCCACGACAACGCCGTCAAGTTTTACGGCTTGAGCTAGACTTTCGTGATTACGCTTCATTTTCTATTGAAGCCAAGGATCATGACAGTCACTTCGCCGATGGATGTACCAGTTGAATAATCACGCCGTTCAACGGAAGATGATCTGCTCGAGGATTAAATTGCCTAGTGAATTCGCCGGTCGTTTGCGCAGATTGCCAAGAGACTTGATGCCCTAAAGCTTGAGTCATTGACTTTCACGCACAAAGTGCTATGGCAAAGGCTCGCACAAATCATGAACTGTCTCGGCGTGAGCGGCAGATTATGGATGCCGTCTTTCGTTTGGGCGAGGCGACTGTTCGCGAGGTGCTTGATCAATTGCCTGATCCACCCAGCTATTCGTCGGTGAGGACGATTATTCGGCAGTTGGAATCCAAGGGCTTCTTGACCCACTGGCAAGACGGGAAACGCTACGTTTACAAAGCGACGCAACCCCACAAATCCGCTAGCCGGTCAGCTTTGAATAGACTGATGGACGTCTTTTTTTCTGGGTCTGCCAGCGATACCGTCGCAGCAGTTCTGGATGCATCTGCCAGCAAACTGACGCCCGAGGATCTTGATCGAACAGGCTCGCAGCGAGGGGAAATGATATGTCGCTGATCAGTTTCATCGATACAGCTGCTGAAATCCTGATCGATACGTCCATCAAAGCGACTGTGCTACTGATGTTGGCGCTGATAGCGACACGGCTCTTGCGACGCGCGTCGGCAGCAACGACTTACTCAATCTGGGCGTTCACCATGCTATCGCTGATCCTGTTGCCATTGGCGACGTGGATGTTGCCTTCGTGGTCGATACCAATTCTTCCAGCTTAGGAAAGCATCGCCACCACGGAATCCGTGAGCAGTACAGATTCGGACGAAGTGGCTTTGCCGAGCGGCTCGCTGCCAGTGACTTCGTCTGAATCATCGAAGCCGCCGGCTGTCCCTGGTTCAAACTGGGACGATCCGGTTGCAACGACTTCACTAGATAACACATTGATGTCGCCTCTGATGGCAGCCGCAAGTGCTGCGTGGGATGGGTTCGTCGTTCTTGTCTGGGCAGTTCCGTTCGTTCTGTTGGCGGTGTTGTTTGCCGTTCGCGTTCACAGATCGCGGCACTTCGGGATTGGCTCGGAACTAATCACGAGTGGGCAATGTTTTCGCTTGTTTTCAGAACTTTGCCAACGCTTACGAATTCGAAGAAAGATTGACCTGCGCGAGCATTCTCGCCCGATTATACCGCTGACTTGCGGAATGTTTCAGCCAACCATCGTCTTGCCCGAACTGGCCAACGACTGGGATCAACCGATGCAGCCAAGCGTCTTGCTGCACGAACTGACGCATATTCGTCGTCGCGATGTGTTTTGGTTATTGGTGGGGCGTCTGGCTTGCACAATGTATTGGTTTCACCCTTTGGTGTGGTTCGCATTGCGGCAGCTTCGGCAGTGCAGCGAACATGCATGTGACGCCGCTGTGATCGACGCGGGTGAACGTGCCAGCGACTATGCCGAGCAATTACTGGAGGTGGCACGGCTTTGTAACGCCAGTCATACGTTGTCTTTGTCCGCAGCGATGGTCGATGACAACAGCTTGCAGCACCGCGTTGAATCGTTGTTTGACAAAAATCGCAGTCATGCTCCGATCAAACGAGCGACCGGTGTGATGTGGCTGCTAACGTGCTCGGCGGTGCTTGCGGTTGTCGCGTCGCTTCATTCGGTGCGGATGACACGCCGAAACAGAGATCGACAGCCACAAAACAAACCGTGGATCGCGAAAGGCTGCCCAAATGGTCTTACGGTCTGGAAGCACTCGAGATGTCGCGGGAAGTTTAAGCAAGGACGATTCTTGGCATGAGAAAATGGCAACCGCTGGGATCGACTTTGAGATTACGAAAACAGAAGAAGGAAAGTTGAAGCTTCGGTTGCTCCGCGACAACGAGTTGTTCACGTCGGCGAAAAGTGCTGTTCCGCTGAGTGCTAACCGTGGGTTTGACCAACAACCAGTCGAAAGAGTGGTTGGACGCGCTTCGCTCAAACGAAATCCACCGACTGAGCAACGTCGAAAGGCTATCGAAGCCCGCATTCAGGCTCTTGGCGGTGAACTTCGCCGCTACGATAAATCCAGTTTTGACGTCAATCTGTTCAAGTCGAAGGCCGACGATAGAGACCTGAAGAAGATCAGTGAGCTGAATTTGGTTGCCCTGACGTTGACCGGAACAAAAATCACGAACGCTGGGCTCAAACATATGCGCGACATGGAGCGGTTGGGAGATCTTTCGCTCACTTCAACGGCTGTTACCGATGAAGGGTTAGCGCACCTTACAAAGCTGAAGCGGCTTGAGTATTTGACTGACCCGCACACAGCCAGACTTCACCGATCGCCACGTTTTTGATGTGGATCGTGTTGAGGCCGGTGATGCTCAACGAGTGGCCCGTCCCATGAGCGGGAGTCTCGAGGAAGAGTCTCCACCGACCTCTGGAGTCGGCTTTTGTTGATGTTGTCGCCTTCCAACTTGCAACGACTTTGATTGTCTCGCCCGGTGTAGCCCAACCCCAAATGGCGTTGTTGCTTTCCTGTTGCAAGATCATGTTGTCGGCAAACAGCCGCGGAACACGGACGTCGGCGCACGTTGTCGAAGCAAGTAGTAGGAGTAGAACGAAGCTGCTAGAGATTTTTGACATCACTTTGTTCCTGAAGTTGACTCCGTCGTCTTCTTGAAGAACTGATGATTCGAATCCCCGCCGCTGATCAGATAGGCGATCAAGTCCAGGACTTCTTCTTTCTTCATCCGGTTGAACAAACCGACGGGCATCGGCGATGTTTTCGAGACGGCCAATCGGTCGATCGTGTTGCGGTCAATATTGACTCGCTTATTGGGGTCCGTCAGGTCGGTGTTCAGAGTCAGTCGATTGCCGTTAAGGTTGACAACAACTCCGGTGTGAACGGCGCCATCTTCTGTTGCAACGGTGATTGCTGAAAACTGTTCGTTAATCACTTTGCTGGGGTTGATGACTTGGTCGAGAAGGTCGTGCGGAGAATAACGTCTGCCGGCTGAAGTTAGGTCTGGGCCGGTCATGCCTCCTTGGTTTTGAAATCGATGGCAGGCATAGCAACCGCCGGCCGCGAACATCTTTTTCCCGTTGGCGAAGTCGCGTTTCTTTAAATCGGTTTTGGCCGCAGCGGACAACTCAGCCAGCGTCCACTTTGTCTCTTCGCGACCTTCGAAGATCGCCCCCAGATTTTCCAGGGCCGATTTCACGACTGGTTTCTTGGCCAGCAATTCGGCCAGGGACTGCTTCTCTTCTTCGCTTAGTGAGGCAACAGCGTCGTTGCGGATGAACTCGATGAACTTCGCGAAGCTGGCTCCACCACGATAGCTGGCGGCTTTCAAGAACCACTCGAAGTACGCAGTTCGCAGTTCTGTTGTCCAGCCGGCTTTCAGCAGACGAATCGAGCGAGCGTACTGCATTTGTTCTTCCTGAGTTGCCGCGGTTTGAATCAGGGCGATGGCTTTCTCGGCAACAGTCGGCGATTGCAAGTACGCCAACGTTTCGCAAAGTAGCCAGTTGAGATCTGCGGACTCAGCCGGGAATAGCGGATCGTTTTGTTCGATCAGTTTTTGCACCATCGACTCCTCGGGACGCCCGAAACGATTCAAGGTAACTTGTGTTGTTCGTTGCAAAACGAGTTGGCTTTCGAGCGACAGCTTCGCGGCATCGATCGCTGCGATGGCTGCGAGCAACTTGTCTCGCATCTCTGTATCAACACTCGGCGTGTCCTCTTTGCGGTGTTGAGGGCAGACGCCGGCGACTCGAGCCAGCGCCAATAACGCAACCACTTGTTTCGCCGGATCGGATTCGGTCAACGCTTTCTCGGCCCATGTCTCGGCGGGCTGATGTTCAATGGCCGTTCGAGCCGCAAAGCGGATGAATCGATCTTCGTCAGCTAGGTGAGGCCAGGCAGCTTCGATGGCCTTTTCGTCTTGCTTTCCATGGAATGCTTCTAGTCGGCGGCGAGTGTTGCGTTGGGTACTGTTCGTCACGTTTTCGGGAGCTCGAGCCGTCGATTCATCGCCAACATAAGTGACTCGATACAAACCTGACTGCACGCGACGTCCGCCGATCGTGAAGTACATGGCTCCGTCGCCTTGGTGAATGATGGCGTCGGTGATTGGTAGCGGAGCTCCCGTGACAAATTCTTCCTTGGTCGCCGTGTAGACCGAACCACTTGGTTTCAGATGGACGGCGTAGAGCTTGCCCCAACTCCAATCGAGTGCATACAGGGCGTTTTGATACATGGCGGGGAATTTGGCTACGTAGCCGAAGGTCATGCCAGTTGGTGAACCTGGTCCAATGTCGAGAATTCCAGGAAGATTGTCTGCGTAGAACACAGGGCGTTTGCCAGCGCCATTACGCCAACCGAATTCGGAGCCGCTGGTCACCTGACAGATGCGAGTTGGCCGGTACCAGGGCGCGTTGAAGTCGTACTCCATATCGGCGTCGTATGTGAACAGTTCACCATCGCGATTCACGGCGGCGTCGAAGATATTTCGAAAGCCGGATGCGTAGGCTTCAAACGTTTTGCCTTCCGGATCGACGCGATAAATGATTCCGCCGGGAGCCAACACGCCTCGGTTATGACCGCGACCATCGGGAAAACTTGGCAACAGATGATCTTCGCCCCAGACTTGCCGGACCGGGGAAGTCTCGGGCATCTCGGTTGGCTTCGTGCTGTTGCCCGTGATCAAGAACAGACCCTTGCCATCAGGCGTCGGCACGAGGGCATGGACTCCATGATCGCCCCTGGCATCCATTGCTCGAAGCAACTCGACTTTGTCCAGTTGATCGTCGCCGTCGCTGTCCGTGATGCGATACAAACCGGATGAGATCTTCTTTTGGTAGTCGTTGACGCCGACGTAAAGAGCATCGAAGGCCCAAATCATTCCGTTCACGGCCCGAATGTTTGCGGGTACGGTTTCGATCGTCTTGGGATCGAGGGCTTCGCCTGCGGCTGGCGGAGCGAATCGGTACATTCCGCCAAACTGGTCGCTGACCAAAATGCGGCCTTTGTTATCCGTGCAAAGGTTCACCCACGAGCCTTGCTTGGCGCTTGGAACGGAATAGAGCAATTCGACCTTGAAGCCTTTCGCGGCTGTGATGCGATCGACGGGAGTCGCCGTGTTGCCGATTGGCGGCGGAACGTCTTCTTGAGCTTTGGCGTCTTTGGTTTGCCGTTTCTTTGCTGCACGCTTTCCCCTTTTCTTCGGAGCGCCATCTTGTGCGAGCAGCGGCCAGCTAACCAGCAAGACGCAGGTAACGAGAGCCAGAACATTTCGGATTGATAGTTGTTTCAACGTAGGTCGCATCATTTCTCAATCAAGAAAAAACAGTGGTTATGGAGTTCCTCGAACCGGCCCACCATTTGTGGAGTAAGAACGCGGTGAAAGAACGATTTCTTCGTAAGACATGCACAATACCACAAACGAATTCGAGGCGAAATTCTGGCCGTTGAACTCACTCAATGAGATCAGTCGTTGCTGATTCGTTACAATGTCTTCTTGTCACGAGATCGTGCCACGAACAACACCAAGGAACTCGCATGGTTCGACTGATTCTATGTTTGATCTTCGCCGGGCTGACTTCGCAAGCGTTTGCGAAACCGATAACCGTGCAACCTTAGAGCTGATCCAAGACATCCCTGGCATGGATGAGATCGTGTGTCTTATGGCCTTCGATGAACGAGTCGACCAGTTCTGTTAATGCTGCCTTTGCTTCATCGACGTTGCCCTGATTTTTTCGTAGCTGGGCCAAGCTGGTCATGGCGCGGAGTTCGAACATCCGCGAGTTTTGTTGTCGGGCAACATCCAAGGCCGTTTGGAACGAGGCTTCGGCATCAGTGGTTGCCGTCGAATCGCCTGCCAGTGTGAATTCCCCTTTGAGCCGATGTAGCTCGGCTTCGTACGCGTCGCCTTGCCGTCGTCTTGCGATTTCGAGAGCTAGATCGAGCGACTTCATCGCGCGCTCGCTTCGGTCTTGTTGTTGGTAGCCTTCGGCGAGGATTGCTAAGTGCGTCGGTCTCCACATGCCGACTCCGGACTTCTCGAATTTGGACAGGCCCTCGACAATTAGCGGGACGCCTTCGTCGACTTGTCCGCTCTTGATCAGGCTGCCGCCTTTCATGATGTTGCCATTGCCCAGCCAAAACGGGAAGCCGTGTTCGGACGAGATATTGATGGCTTCTTCGGCGGCTTCTTGACACTCATCCCACAGCCCCAAGTTGAAGAGCGTGCCGCAACAAAAGCTCAAGCAAAAGGCGCGGCTGTGTGGATGACGGATCGTCTCGGTGTGTTCGAATGCTTGTTGGACGCTGTCGTACGTTTGATCGGGCAGACCAAGATTCCACAGTGCCCAAGACTGAAAGGTCAAGAAGATCATGCCGGGATCAGCACCATAAACGAACTTATGCCCGGCGTGAGCAGTTGCGTCGTAGAAGTCCAAACCTGTGGTCGCGTGTTGTAGCACTTCGTTGAATCGGCCGACAAACGAAAGCGTCAAGCACAGCGACCGATTGGCCTCCATAACGTGCTCAGGATCGTTCAGTTGTTCTGATGACTGCAAGATTGCCTCGCCCAGTTCGATCGCCTTTTGATTGTCGGCCTGAACAACGTAGTAGCGATACAAACCGTGAAGCACTGGCAACAGCCGTTCGACATCCGATAATCCCGTGGCTAGTTCTCGAGCCCGCAAGTACTCCGTTTCGACGTCTTTGGCCACATAACCTTGAGTCGCCGTCAATGGCACGGCGCGAGCAACTCGCAAATCCAGCTCGAGACCATCGGCATCGGAGCCCTCGTCAAGATCGTCAATCAATGCCAGTCCGCGGCTGAGATGATCGAGCGACTCGGCATTGGCGCTGCGTTCGACGGCTCGCTTGCCAGCCTTCAGCCAATAGCTGATTGCTTTGTTGGCATCATCAGCCTCGCTGAAATGGTGACCCAAGAGTTCGGGCTGCTGCTGAACGATCTCTGGAAACTGAGATTCGTAGGTGTTGGCAATGACACCGTGAAATTGCTGGCGCTTGTTCTTGACCAACGATTGATACGCGGCGTCTTGAATCAATGCGTGCTTGAATTGATACCGAGTCCGTTGTGCTCGCCCGCGTTGATTGAGCATTTCGGATTCGACCAGCTTGTTCAATTCCTCTTCAAGTTCGAGGTCGGGCAATGGTGAAACCGCGCGGATGACCTCTAGGGTGAACTCGCGGCCCAGTGTTGCGGCCAACTGCATGACATCGATGTTGCTGGCCATGCGATCGAGCCGCGCCATCAGCAGATCTTGGAGGGTGGCCGGAATCTCTTGAACGGGGAATGATCCTGAGATCTCGGCGGCGCCGTCAGCTTGCCGCAACGCGCCGGATTCCACGATCATCTGCGTGAACTCTTCGATGAACAGTGGGATGCCGTCGGTTCGTTCGATGATCTGATCGATGATGTGCTGCGGGATCTCGTTTAGGCCCGCTTTGAGCATTATCATCTCGCCGATTTGACGTTTCGTGAGCCGCGTGAGTGCGACCTGTGTGATGCGCCTTGCTGCTCCATGGCGTTTCAAAATCGGGCCGGAACGTCAACAGCATCAAAATTGGATCACGGTCGCCTTCCTCGACCAGCGTCTCGACAAGTTCGAGTGTTGTGGGGTCGATCCAATGCAGGTCCTCGATGATGAACAGAATCGGCTGAAGATCGGACATCTCGCGAAGCCAATCGTGCAGCAATAGCAGTGTGCTTTCCTTTTGCTTTTGCGGCGTCAGCGTCAGTGCCGGTATTCGATGATCCAGTGGAATCGAAAGTAGCGAGGCCAACAGACCGACTTCTTCGTCACCGTCGAGATTCAGCTCGGCCAAATGCTTCATCAGCCGGTCGAGTTTCTCGGTGTCGGAGACTTCCCGCGAGAAATTCAACAACCGCTCGAAGCACTCAATTGCGGGATATAGACTACTGCTTTGGTGTTGTGGAGTCGTCCGCCACTCGATGACCGGTTGAGTTTCCTCGGGAGCATGGTCGGCGACGTAATCCTTCAACACACGCAGCAAACGCGACTTGCCAAGCCCTGCTTCACCGATCAGCAAGACAACTTGGCCTGTCCCTTCGGAGGCCAGCTCCCAGCGCTCCTCGAGCAACCCAACTTCTCGGTCGCGACCGACCAGCGGTGTCATGGCCGATTCGTCAACATCCACACGGCTGGACGCACTCTTTTCAGAGAGCACGCTGAACGTCTCCTGCTTTCCAGCAACGCCTCGAACGCGTTGCCTTCCGAGACTCTCGCATTCAAAGAATCGATCGACGAGCCGATGTGTACGATCGCTGATCAGCACGGCATAACTGTGGGTCATTGGCAAGATAAACGACGCCATACCCACCTCTGCCCAGTGTTTCTGTGATCTCGTAACGGCCGAGAGTTCTCTGGCCACTTGGAGACGGCGGCCGGCGATCCAATGTTTGATCGGCGCCGTCGAGTGGGTCAGCGGCAAATTCGGACGCGGTGGGCTCGGGCTGTGGAACGACTTGGTACTGGGCGATTTCTTCGAGCGCATCGGATTCGACAGAATCACTTGAAGAGTGATCTGGAGATTTCTGGTCGGGTGGATTGCGAGATCCGAGAGGATTTGGGCTCCCGTCTGGTCGACCTGCCACAATGTCGTCGTTCGGCCCGCTCATAACATCCTCATGATGATGAGTTGACCTACATTGTGCCTGCCACAACGCGTTCGTTCGCGGTCGACTCTGGATTCATTATTGGCGTTATTGCCAAAGCCCGCAAGGCGATTGAGGGGACTGTGCTACCCCCGCTGACCTCGAAAATTGCCTTCCATTGGGCAGCAGAATTGAAGTCCAGCGGATTTCTCGCGATACTTGTTTTGTCTGTGCATGAAAGCTCGAGGTGGCTGCGGGACGAGTCGTCCGCGGTACACTCGTGTCTTACGACCCAAAGACTTTTGTCGATGGGTGTTTGATATTGTGAGGAATTCGCGGTGAACAAGTTCGCGTTTGTATTTTTCTTGTTGCTCGTTCCGTCCTTCTTGATGGCGCAGGTTCCAGACACAACCCCTGGCTCAGCGCCACCTGATAACGCTGCGGCCGATCCATCAGCGGCATCTCCGGGACAAGCTCCTGCGCCTGCCGCTGTGCCGGCGGCACCAGCGGCTGGCCGATATCCACCGTCGCCAAACCCGTTCTTTCGCGGGAATGGTCCCGGCAATGCAGGTTTCTATTTCAACCTGTTTGGGCTGATTCTGATCTTGCTGGCCTTCATGTTCTTGTCCTGGACAAGCTATTGGGTCAACGATGACAGCACAGCGCTTCAAGTTCGCAGCGATTACTGGAACTCTATGATCTTCGGCTGTGGCATCATCAGTGTGCTTGCGGTCTTGACAGTACCGTCATTCATGATCGGCTTCATCGTAATGGGTGTCTTGCAAGGCGTGCCGTTGGGTCTTTATGTCCGCGAACGCAATAGCATGGTCCCGGACTCCGCGAAGGTCATGACAAAGCACCACATTCACGGTTGGCTGATTCGCAAATTGGCCTTGATAGGAATCAACCTGGGCGGTGGCAAAGTCGTCCAAGCAGCCGTGGGACCGGACCTGCAGTTTATCGGCAAGCAAGAAACTTCCGGTCGCGGTGACGGCGGACGCTCGAAACAAGTCGAGGCCTCGCGCGGGTACATGGCCGCGAAAGAGCTAGTCTACGACGCTTTGCTGCGGCGATGCACGGACATCCATCTCGAGCCGAAAGATGACGAGCTCGCGGTTCGGATGCGGATCGATGGCGTCATGTATCCGGTCGAGCCATTCGATCGTTCCTTGGGCGACGCGGTCATCAATATCTTCAAGGTACTCGGTGCGATGGACATCACCGAGAAACGCAAGTCGTTGGATGGTAGCTTTCGGGCGCTGTGTGAAGGCCGCGAAATCGATTTTCGTGTCGCCACACAGGGAACTCGAACCGGCGAAAAGATGAGCTTGCGTATTCTCGACCAATCCAATTCGGTCAGCACGGTCAAAGACCTTGGCTTCCGCAAGCAGTTGCAAGAGAGCTTGATGGAAGTCATCAGTCAGCCACACGGTCTGATGCTGGTCTGTGGTCCGACCGGTGCCGGAAAGTCAACCACGCTTTATGCAAGTCTGAATGCTCTGAACCCGTTCGAACAAAACATCATCACGATCGAAGACCCGGTCGAATACAAGATCGGCGACGTGACGCAAATCGAGATCAATCAAAAGGCCGGCCAAACCTTCGGCAACTCGCTTCGCAGTGTTCTTCGGCAAGACCCCGACGTCGTTATGCTGGGTGAGATTCGTGACGGTGAGACAGCCAACATCGCCTGCCAAGCGGCCAACACGGGCCACATGGTGTTCTCGACCGTTCACGCCAACGATTCGATTACCGCTTTGTACCGGATGATTGATTTGGGCGTTGAGCCATTCATGCTTTCCAGTTCTCTGTCGGCGATCTTGGCCCAACGCTTGGCTCGACGACTGTGCAACTCTTGTCGAGAAGCCTACAAGCCAAAGCCAGAGTTTCTGAAGAAAGCCAACTTGCCCGCACAGAAAATCAACAAGTTTTACCGAGTTCCGAAGGACCCCGAGGAAACTTGCCCATCGTGCGGCGGCTTGGGATATCGCGGAAGAATCGGCGTCTACGAGTTCTTGGAAATGAACGACCGAATGCGAGACATGATTCGCGAAGCAGCAGGAATCTCGGCCATCAAGTCCGAGGCTCGCAAGAACGGCATGTTGTACATGAAGGAAGAAGGGCTTCGGCTGGTCGTCCGCGGAGTCACTTCGATTGACGAATTACTTCGAGTGGTTAAGTAGCTTTTAGCAATTAGCTGTTAAGCAACGACACGATTTCAAAACGTTCACAACTTGATTCCCATCCATCAATCAGGAATAGCTACCAGCTAAACGCTAGTAGCTAACAGCTTCTCATGATTATCGACATCGTCTTATTGGTCATCATCGCAGTCGTCGCTTGGTGTGTTGCCGGCGAAGGTGCTTGGGGTGCGGGATTGAACTTGCTCTGCATTTTGCTGTCAGGTTTGATCGCCATGAATTTCTTCGAGCCAGTTGCAGCGATGTTCGGCACGGCGGGCGCCTGGTCGTATCGCGGTGACATAATTGCCTTGGTCGGCTTGTTCGCCGTTCTCGTTTTTGGTTTGAGGGAATTGGTCGAGCGTATCTCGCCACGTTACATCCAAGTCAATGGCCTGGTCCACAACCTAGGTCGTTGGGCTTGTGGTCTTGCCGCCGGTTATATCACGGCAGCATTCCTGTTAACCGCGCTGCACACGGCACCTTTCCCACGCAACTTCGTCGGGTTTACTCCCGAACGTAACAATCTGTTTGGCGTCGCCCCGGACCGACAATGGCTCGGTTTTACTCAGTACGTCAGCGAGAAAGTCTTATCCAACAACAAGATCTTCGATGGCCCTCGCGCCACATTCGGCGACTATCCGAACAACATCTGGCCATCCTTTCCCATCCGCTACGCCTCACGCCGAGACCGCCTGAGCGGAATCTCTAGTGCCCCGACAGGAGGAACCGGCGGTGGAGTCCGCCGTATCGAACCATCCGGCGGCGGCAGCGGCGGCTTCTGACGCTGGCTGAGTTCGCTTCCCTATTCCGACGAAGAATCGACCTTCATCAACCAATCGGGAATGTGGTAGCCTATGACATTGCCATCAAGAGTGATGTCATGGAGTTGAATCATGCCACCCACCGATCAAGAGCGTCAGGAATTTCGCGAACACGCGCTCAGTATGTACGAAGAGTTACGCGACCAGCTGGAGCGCGAACATCATGGAGAATTGTTGGCCCTAGAGCCGACTTCTGGTGAATACGTCATTGCCAAGACGATCGGTCAGGCCTCGAATCTGTTTCGATCACGCTTTGGAATGCTTCCCGCTTTCTATATTCGCATTGGCGGAGGAAGTGTCGTTCGCACGGGGGGTGCAATCCATGGACGGGCATCTTGATTCGACGAACGCTGCTTGGATCACCATTGAATTAAGCAACGGGCCACTCGACTTTCTCATCGATACTGGTTTTCAAGGTACGTTGATTATCGGAGAGGATGTCTTCGATTCGGGTAACGCCGAGTGGGCAGGTGAGACTCACGCAGATCTAGCGGCGGGACAAAGCTGGACTTACACCGAATACTTCATCGAGATTGAGCGGTTCGGAGAACCAGTAAAAGTCCAAGCATTGGTGGGGCCTGGAAGCGAATGCCTTGTTGGTACGGATATCTTGGCACCACACAATCTCGACATCGACTATCGCACCGGAAAGGTGCAACTCATCAAGAGTGTTGATTGGTAAATGGGCTCAAGAATGTCCTATGAATAATGAAAGATGAGCCATCAAACCTCCCATTTGGTCATTGGTGCTTGGTCATTGGTCATTTCCAACATGCTGCCTGTTGACCACCCCTCACCCTGTATCACATAATCAGGGATTGATGTGATTCGCCGGGGGAAGGGAACAGGGATGCTAGAAAACTCGATTGACCGCTTGCTTGTTGAGCTGCTTCAAGACAATGAGACGGATGCGATTTCCGACGCTCAAAAGGAGACCATTCGTGAGCGGCTTGGCCAGTCGCAAGCGTTTCGAGATGAAATACTTGACCGTCTTCAGCTTACTGAAAAGGTCACGAATCTACTTGGTGAGATTCCCGCGATCGACGCGAGTCCTGCTTCACCAACGAAGTCATCGGCTCCCACGACTGCGCCAGCCTTTTGGCGAACGCTGGCCATCTTTTTACTAGGTGC
>PBMZ01000064.1 GCA_002722955.1 Planctomycetaceae bacterium
CAGACGAACAGTGCTCTCCGATGCGAGGAGTGCAGTGCGGACATCGGCGAAGTGGTATCTACAGGGTTTGAGGAGCATCTGGAGGAGGTGGTGGTGGTGGTGGAGGAGGAGGAGGTGGAGTGATTGTCGCGGCACTGGTGATACCGGAAACAATCGCATCAGCCAAAGCAACCGGGTCGCCAACCGTGATTCGATAGGTAAGCGGCTCGCCTGGCGCGATATCATCGGGATCACCCAATCCCATGTTGATGTTACTTTCAACGATGTTCGGAGTTTGATTGACGGCTCCAGTCAAGGTCGCCAAAGCTCGCAATTGTCGCAGCGGAGTGGCGTTTGGACTGCCTGGAGGAGCAGCTCCCAAACCGACGACTTGGATGTCTTCGGCAATCAACGCGTCGATCGTGGCTTGGACCGTTGCTCCTCGACCACCAGGACTTGTAAGACCAGCACCTGTATTTATTTCGATCGCCGGCACCGTCACACCACCAATACCTGTGTAAGGATCAATGCCATCCGGCTCGATCGTAAACGGTGCATCAGTTGCCAACAGCACGAGATGCTGTGCTCCAGGCCGAAAACCAACACCGTTAGTGACGCTCGGCACGGGTACGGTCGGAGGCAAAATCGGGCCGTTGGGATCGCCGGTTAGGTCCGGCATGAAGGTCGAGTATACGGGCACATCTGGGTTGGTGGTCACAGATGTTTGTGTGGTAAACTGCCCTGCGACTCCCGTATTGTCCGACAAGCCATCGCCATCGGTGTCGAAACCGGCTCCTGTAGCGACTTGGAACAAACCTTCGATGGCACTTTCCGGAAATGAGCCACCACGACCTGGTGATATTCTTTGCAAGGCCGCATCGATGGCTTGATCAAACATCGGTGTCGAGTCTTCGATGATCGGTTGATTCAGAATGAACGGCCGGTTGGTGCCTCCGTAATCTTCAAAACGGCCGACACCGAAACCAAGGCGCGTGCCTGGAAATGAAGCTTGCAATTGCGAAATGATGCTCGGAAACGCCGTAGTCAACGTGGGACCTTCACCGGAGAAACTTCCCGTGTCATCAAACAGCAAGAACACGTCCAAGTCGCCGATTCCCGTCTCTTCTTCAACGATGTCGCACTGGGCGATATCGTCGAACAAGATTCCGTTGACGGGACTGGTCAGGTTCACGAAAAAGATTTCCGTGCCGCCTTCAACCACCGTGTCGCCGATAATCGGCACGCTAAATGTCTGAGTCGTCTCGCCCGGATCGAACCGCAAGACTTCGGTTGTATCGTTGTAGTCTTCACCAGCAATGGCCGTGCCGTCGGATGTCGAGGCAGTAACGAAGACCGTCTGCGATGATGCTTGCGACAATGTCACGGTAAACGTCGCCAACGACGTGCCTGTATCGCCTTCTGGGATCGTGATATCGGCGCCAATCGAGATCAGCACGATTCGCGTGTCGATCAAGTCATCGCCCATGCCACCCTGTAAGTTGTCTGCTCCGCCAAGTCCAAACAAGGTATCGTCGCCACCTTGTCCCTTGAGTGTGTCGTCACCTAGGAAGTTCAACGACAAACCGGAAGCTGAGTTGTCGTACATCAAGTCGCGGCCGGCACCGCCGAACATCAAGTCGTTGCCGTCGTTACCTTCCATGGTGTCATCGCCCATCGCGCCGACGATTCGGTCGTTGCCGTCATCGCCGAAGAGCATGTCGTTCGAGCCGCCGCCATTGATGTTGTCGTCGCCATCGTTACCGCGCACGGTGTCGAAGCCGGCGTTGCCGCTAATGGTGTCGTTGCCATCGTTGCCGTTGATGACGTCATCGCCGGCCTTGCCACTGATGCTATCATCGCCATCGTCGCCGTTGATCGTGTCACCGCCTGTACCGCCATCGATGGTGTCGTTGCCAACACCGCCGTTGATGGTGTCGACACCGGTATCACCCAACAAGTTGTCGTCGCCAATGGCGCCGTCGATGCTGTCGTCGCCGTCACCGCCATCGATGGTGTCGTCGCCGGCGTCGCCAGTCATGGTGTCTGAGCCATCGCCGCCGGTCAGGTTGTCGTCGCCGGCGCCACCGGTCACCTGGTCGGCTCCGTCGCCGCCGTTGACAGTGTCGTTGCCCGATTGAGCCAACAACGTGTCATTGCCATCGTCACCGTTTAGGACGTCGTCCAGATTCAATGATCCGGTGATCGAGTCATCGCCATCGCCACCAGAGACGCTAACTGATGTTCCACCAGGGTTGTCGAACAACGTCAAGTTGACACCGCTCAGGTCGATGACGTTGTCGCCATCACCACCTTGAACGACGATCGATGTCACGTTGGTTGCATCAATCGCTGGCAAAGTCGTCAGTGCAGTCCCATTAGCCAGCACCTCAACGAAGCCAATATTACTCGCATCTTCCCGAATCGTGATGTCGTCATCAGCGTCGGATAAGACCGAGAGTTCATTGCCGATAAAGAACGCCGCTACCGACAAGACCGTGCGGTCTTCCAATTTTTCAATCGCCTGAGCGACCTGTTGGTAAGTCGCCGTAGACCTTTGAGACCGGTTCAATCGTGATTGTACGCCACGGAGCCACGGAAAAAGACGCATCCGTTTTCCCCCTCAAGTTCAATGTTGCTTTTTGGCATCATTCATTCGCCCCTGAAAAACATGGTGTGAGTCCAGGGGCTCACCTCATCGCCACACTAGGTCGATGTTGCGAGGGGGGAGCATTTTTGGTGAAAAAAGTGACGCCCGATGTTGCCAGTTTTCGCCAACTGCGAGCCGATCGTTAGAACACGCACAACCCTCGGTTGCGGTCGGCGCAACTGATGTAGAGATAGGGGTTTGTTGCGTTTCGGCAACATGCCCTGAATGCATCACGTGGGCCGGGCCAGGCAAGCGCCATTCCAGCTTCTTCTTGGTGGCATTTCGGGAAATATGTGGACACATTCTGCCAGTAGTCCGGAACAAGCGAACCGCTGTTCCGGCTACTGTTTTCGACGCAACAACATCAAATCCAGGCGAAAATGTTGATTCCGAAGCCTCGTCCGAAGAACGGAAAGCGAATTCGGATGGATGAGAAGTATGAAGTCGGGCGTATTTTCTTGACTCCAGCTGAGAATCCGTGGTTCTCCATGCACGGTAATTTATCAAAGGCAAGGGTTTTCTCGGGCCAAGAACTTAAACATGGTCCGTCTGGCAGCGACAAGAGCGTGGCACTGGAATCCGCTTCCTTTTGAATCAAATCTGACGTTGCTCGAAAATACTCAGCGCGTTCGTCCAAGCAACGTAAAGCTGTTGCCCCGAATCCACCAGCAAGTCGGCCCATTTCAGCCAACTCCAGCGTAACAGTAATACGCCAACAATGACTACAATGCACGGGCCAAGCCAAGCACGTACTGGTGCGGGCAGTCGTTCTTCTAAAGATCGAGGCGTGGTTTCGTCAGCCATCGAATTCATTTCAAGGCGATTCAATGAGTGCGGACAACGAAAACCGAAAACCGATGATTTCGGTTGTCATCCCAGTATATCGATCAGCGACCATTTTGCCGAAGACGCTTGAGCGACTCGACGCGTTCTTTGCTCAACACGAGTATCCTCACGAGATCATTTTCGTCAACGACGGAAGCCCCGACGATAGCTGGCGCGTGCTCAGGGAGCTCAAGGCCAATCGTGATGACGTCATCGCTATCGATCTAATGCGTAACTATGGCCAACACAGTGCAATGATGTGTGGCCTGCAAGAGTCTCGCGGCGATTACGTCATCACGATGGACGACGACTTGCAAAACCCACCGGAAGAGATCGAGCATCTCGTCAACAAGGCGGAAGAAGGTGATGACGTTGTCTTCGGTCGCTTTCATCAAAAGATGCATGGCTTCGTTCGCCGCATCGGCTCGCGAATCGTCAATTGGCTGAACGTCAAACTGTTCAAGAAACCGGCAACGCTGACGCTAACGAACTTTCGAATCATCCGCCGCGAGGCCGTTGATGCCGCGTGCGAGTTTCGGACAACGTATCCTTACCTACCTGGCATCTTGCTGATGACAGGAAAGACGTTTGCCAACGTTGATGTCGAGCATCACGCACGAGCCCAAGGAAAGTCAAATTACACGGGCGTCGTCATCGCTCGTTTAATCTGGCGAATCATCTTCAATTACTCGGCCTTCCCCCTTCGCCTGCTCTGTGGAATCGGCCTAGTGACGGCATTGGCGTCATTCTTGGTGGGAGTCTACTTCGTCTTCCGCAAGCTGTCGGGTGACACGCAAGTCCCAGGCTGGACAAGTTTGATCGTGCTACTGTCGTTTTATCAAGGGCTGACGTTAGTCGTGCTGGCAGCGCTTGGAGAATACGTTGTCCGACTAGTTAACGACGTGTCTGGACCGAGAGCATATCGCGTGCGGCAAAAGATATAGTAACGGGATTCGCCATAGTTGCCATCACTCTCCGAGTGATGAGCCTGCCATCAAGCTTCTCCGCCAGTTCTTAGAAACTAGCCGAGTGAATTGCTAAATCAACCGCGAAAAATTCATCACTCGGAGAGTGATGGCTACTTTACGCGTTGCGGCCAAATGTCATGATCGTGATGTCGTCGTTTTGCGGTCGGCCGTTGGCATGACGGCGCACGTCGGCAAGCAGCGCCTTGCCCAGTTCGTCGGCTTTGGGTGACGCCTTGGCAATGAAGTCGCGCATTCTTTCCAGGGTGTAAAGCTCACCGGCTGGGTTCATGGCTTCGTCGACGCCGTCGGTGAAGAGAACAATTGTCTCGCCCGGTTCGACCGTCCGCGTGACAACATCGAACGGGTAATCTTCAACGACACCGACCGGCAAACCGATCGAATCTTCGTGGAATTCCTCAATTGTGCGGTCTGGCTTCAGAATCATCGGTGACATATGCCCCGCGTTGGCTAACGTCATCAGATTCGTCTTCGGATCAATCGTGATCAAGCAATAAGTCACAAAACGGCCCTCAACCGCGTTTGCGCACATGTGATTATTGATTGGCCCAATCGCATCCGCGACTTCCGAAACGAACTCCATCGTGTTCTGCACACAACTGGACATCCGCGACATGATCAAGGCACCAGGCACGCCCTTGCCCGCGACATCACCAAACGACAGGCAGATTTTCCCGTCGCTCAACGTCATCGCGTCGTAGTAGTCGCCGCCAACGGCTTGAGCGGAATCGTACGATGCGTAGAACTCGTAGCCTTCCAATTCGGGCAACTGATCTGGCAGCAACGCCCGTTGGACGCCGCGAGCAATTTCCATTTCGTTGTCTTGCTTTTGCTTTTGCAAGAACGACGCCATCAGACGTGCACTTTCGTAAGACATCGCCGCTTGCCCGGCAACCGCCATCAACAAGTCGAGGTCCTCGTTCTGGAATTGGTTCAGCGGGTTGAGCGTGTCGATGTTGAGAATCCCCATCGGCTCACCTTCCAGGCTGAGTAGCGGGACGCACATCATCGAGCGGATCGATAGGCTTGAGATCGATTCGCTTGCTTCAAACTGAGTGTCACTAGCGGCGTCGGCGGAAAGAATACCGCTTTTCTCGGTAAGCACCTTGCTGACAATCGTGCGGCTCAATTTCACCGACGCGTCTTCGTCGGCTCGTCGGTGCTTGATGGCACGCGGAATCATTTCGCCGGACTCGTCATCCTTGAGCAGGATGCAGCCGCGGTCTGCGTACGGGAATGTTTCAAACAGCGTGTCCAGGATTCTTGGCAGAATCTTTTCAACCTCGACCGTCCCTGCCAAACTACGGCTGATGCTGAGAACAGCTTTCAATTTTGCTTCGGGTTGCACATCCAGGACACCGAAACCGCCGGTGGTGGCCACAGTGCCCATAATCGTGGCGTCATCGTCGTCGCCCGACTTGTAGTCAACGTCGAGGTCGGTTTGCTCCAAGTGGCCGGGAGAGCTTGAACGCGGCATGGGCGAGCCGGCGGCGGCTGATTCCGGAGCGTCCTCGGACTCAAACCTCAACAGCATCGGTCCCAGTTTAATGCGGTCTTGATGTTTGAGTCGCGTCTTTTCAGCGATTTGCTTTCCGTTGATGAACGTCCCGTTGCCACTACCCAGATCTTCCAAGTAGTAGCCGTCCTCTTCACGGAAAACGTGCGCATGGCGGCGCGACACCGTATTCGAGTGGAGCTGCAAGCCACACGCGGGATGCCGACCAATGATGGTATCTTCTTCAGTTATGGGGTGGGCCGTAGCCTGGCCGCCTTGCAGGACGATAAGTTTAGCCATACCGATTTCGAACTCGCTTCAAACATTGCCCGCAACGAGCGATCAATTCCATTTCTACCCACACAAGCACCTGCCACTTGAGCGCCAAACGATTTTGGCTCACCTGTAGGATATCACCCACCAAACACGGCTTCAACATTTCCGCGAAGAGTTAGTTTGCCCAGATCGATTGCTCGCTGCTCGGACCAGCCACGCTCGATGACGAAATCCTCGGCCAGAACTTTGGCCAAGATGCGACGGTACATCGCAAACTTCGGCAACGCGAACTCAAGCTTGTACATGTCACTATAGTATCCGATCTGCTTGGTCTTGGGCACCGCTTGCAGTCGGCTGCGGCAGTCCTGCTCGATATAAGCGGGAATGTTCGAGTACCACCAATGCCCATTCGTCACGACATTTGGGAAGATCCAACTGTAGCTGACCAATTCCTGGTTGCTGGTCTGACCGAGCACCGAAATCGGGAACGTCACTTGGGGAAATGCGTTGAACAGCTCGCGGTACAAGATCAGCGAGGTTCGCTTATCGAACAAGTCCTGACCTTGAAACACCCCGCCTTCATAAACGCGTCGATTGACTCCAATCATCAAATCAAACGGAAGCTTGTACTCCGTACACATTTCGGCAAGCGTCCAGAATACGAAACGGCTAAGCGTCGCCGATTCGTCGGGGGCGCTGATCTCGTCAGACAAGGCCAACTGCACCGCGGCCTCGGCATCACTCAGTTCAACCTGCTGCGGCGAAAAGTCCGGTGGCAACGAAATTGCACAAGCTCTCGCCCCGTTCTTGGTAAAGTGATCGAACAAGCGTCCAATCGCATCGACCAAGCTTGCCGCGTCCTTGACCTCGACACCGGTGGCCTTCTGCAATCGCTCGCGCGTCTCCGGCTTGCCAAAGTGAAAGACCAAGTCGTCGGTTCGCAAGCAGGGAATGTAAAGCGACGTGTCAAAGCCTTCCAACGGGTCGTCGAAGTCGTTGGTCAAGTAGACCTGCTCCAAACCGCTTTGCTTCAAGACTTGCTGCTCCCAATCCGGCTGAGCCATCGTGGCCTCGGCCTTGTCGTAGAGAGCTTCCCAGTTGTCGGCGTTGATTGCGGTGTCCTCGAACCCGAAGAATTCGCGACACATCTCCAACAGCCAACTGACTTGGATCGTGTTCTCCAAATCGTCCAGTTTCGTCACCAAGCGGCCGACCTTTTCCTTGGGATCAAGACCGGGCTCTTCGATCTGCTCGCGCGGCAAACCAGCCGAATGCGCCAATTCCGTGTAGTAGTGATACCCCATAATATCCCCGAGGTTCTTCGAAGCCGCCGCATGAGGATTAATGTGTGTATGAGGGTCTATCAGTACAAGAGCTTCAAGCTCATCAAGAATTCGTTTGCGAAGTTCGCTGGACATCATTCATTTCCGTTATTCACCAACCGCATGTGAGAAGCACGGGCTTATGGTGATCTGCTGGATTATGGAATCATCAAGCTGTGAGTTTCGCCATTTCACGAGCCTGATTCAAGCCACCCCGCCACCCTCGGCAAGAAATCCAACCGTTTGCGATCGATCGTCCCGTCTCACCTGATGACTTGATACCAATGCGCACACAAAAAGCGGCAAGCAAACGCGGGTTTGCTTGCCGCTTTTTTCAAATGTCAATCTGAATAACTATTTGGCACTCGCCTGAGTGTTCTCAGCTTCTGTCTTCGGAGGTTCGAAGCTGTGCAAGACTTGGCCGTTTGTGCCGTTCCAGACTCGCAAGATTCCGTCTTCTCCACCAGCAACGACGGTCTTTTCGTCTCGGCTAGCGGCTGATGCGTAGACGTAATCCGTGGCACCAGAGAACGAACGGTAGTTACGGCCGTTGGATGCCGTGTGGAATTTGACGTTCTTGTCGCCACTGCAACTGACGATATTATCGCCAACGCCGATGTATTGAATCGACGTGACTTGTTTCGAGTAGTTGCTGATCGTTCGGATTTGTTCGCCGGTGTTGACGTTCCATACTTTGATGGCGTTGTCGGCTCCGGCACTCACGATGGCGGCCCCTGTCGCCTTGAAGCTAACATCGAGCACGTGGTGAGTGTGACCTTCGAACGACTTCACATGCTTGCCAGTCGCGATGTCGAACATCTTGACAAACTTGTCGGCGGCTCCGGAGATGATGTACTTGCCATCTCGCGAGAACTCGACGCCGAACACAGTATCACTGTGAGCGTCTGTGAACTCTTTGGCGACGACTTGTTTCTCGACGTCCCAAATGATCAGTTCGCCCGACCGTGATGGATCACCACCACCGGCTGCCAACCATTTGCCATCATTGCTGAAGTCCAATGCCAAGACGCGGTTGACAAAGGGCGAGCTGCCCAGTTCCGTCGGCGTGTCCTTAGCTGGGCCGAATTGGCCGATCAGCTTCCAAGCGGGGTTCGTATCCCAAACGACGGCCGTCTTGTCTTTCGATGCAGAAAGAACCAGGCCAGCACTGATTGCAGTCAACTTAGAAACACCAGCACCGTGTCCGCTGAGCTGTTCAAGCGGCAATCCGGTCTTGGAATCCCACATTCGGATCTTGCCATCATCGCCAGCAGTGACGATTTTGCTTCCATCGGCTGTGAAAGCGATGCCTGCAAGCGGCTTGGCCGATTCGTTTTCAGCCTTTTGAGCTTCGGCGAGCTTCGCGTCGATTCCCTTTTGAGCTTCTTCCAAGCCAGCTTTCTTCTTCTTGCTGGCGTCGAGTCGGCCTTCGGCTGTCTTGATCGCTTTGTTCGCCAAGTCCAACGAACGAGCGGCGGACTTGTTCGAGTCCTCTGCTTGCTTCGCGGCCGTGGTTTGCTTGGTCGCCTCGGTTTGAGCGTCGGTGACCTTCTTCTTCAAACCAGCGTCTTCCGGCTTGCCTTCCAATTCCTTCTTCGCGGCCGCCAACTTGTCGCTGGCTTCCTTAGCTTTCTTCTTGGCCTCTTCCAAGGCCTTGTCGTTCTTGTCCTTGGCTTCCTTGGCTTTCTTGGCCGAATCTTGTCGATCCTTCAGATTCTTCTCGTCAGCCTTAACAGCAGTGTCGGCAAGTGCGATTTGCTGACGTCCGACGTTTTGGTCGTCAGCCACTGTTAGGCGATTACGCTGAACAGCAATATCAAACTTCATTTCGGCAAGTTGCTTGCCGTTCATGTCATAAAGCCGTGCATGACCGCTCGACGTGGCAGCAGCGATCGCCGTCCCGTCAGGACGAACGGCAGCCGAAAGGACAGGGCCACCAACACTGATCGAGCGAACTTGTCCGCCGTTGCTCAAGTTCCAAATTCGAGCTGTCGAATCGGCGCTTCCCGAAACGAATTGAGCCGCTGCGGGCAACACGAAGGTCAACGAATTAATCGCGCCACCGTGCCCTTTGACTTCGCGGACGGGCTTTTGCGGCTCGGCGCCTTCTGCTGGAGCGACGATCGGAGCCCAAATCCGGATCACGTTGTCGGCATGTCCCGTCAGGATGTTCTTGCCATCTGGAGACACAGCCAACGCGCTGATTGGAGCGGCTGTTTCCAGTGACGCCGTTTGCTTACCATCGGCAAGATTCCAGACGCGAATCGTTTTGTCTTTCGATGCCGAAATCAGTTGCTTGCCATCAGCCGAGAAACTCAAGCCAGCAACAACATCACCGTGGCCGCTTAATGTCTTCGCGGCTTTGCCATCGGCAAGGCTCCAAACTTTTATCGCCTTGTCGGTTCCAGCCGTCGCCAACCAAGCGCCATCGGCACTCACGGCAGCAGCCGTCATTTCGGCACCAACATTGATGGTTGCGGTCTTCACGTTTTGTGGACGTTGCCACAACTTAATCAACCGATAACCACCCGATGCCAAAAGTGTGCCATCGTGATTGAATGCCAACGAATGAACGAAGTCGCGGTGAGCCGCACCCTTGGGATACATGGCTTTTCCGTCGAATTGGATCGTCGTCAAAGCGGGATCCTGAAGCGGTGCTGAAGCCAGCCCCGACCCAAGCTCATAAATCGTGATTTGGTTGGCTCGACCGGCGGCTACGAATCGCCCCCAGGGAGACATGGCGACCGAATAGATCGACTTCATTCCCGAGGGAATCGGCTGCCATTGAACCATATCGGCGGTTGAACCTTCGCTGCCTTTGGCACCTTCGATGATCCATTGCCGCAGCAAACCCAACTCCTCTGGCGTCAGAGCCAAAGCGTCGACCTTATTTGGCAACGGCGGCATGTGTGGAGCCTTCTTGCGAGCCGCAACGAGATACAGCAAGCTCTTATCCGGATCCTTCGGCACAACAGCCGGACCACGTTTTCCACCCTTGACGATTGATTCGACCTGTTCCAGATCAAGCTTGCTTTCCGCGAGCCCCAAGTTGTGGCACGAAATGCAGTTTTGATCCAAGATCGGCATGATGTCTTCGTCAAAGTCCACAGGCCGACCAAGCTTCACTTGTTTCGGCTCGATCGGTTGACTCTCTTTTTTCTTGTCCTGACCTTGGACAGAGCCACTAATCACGGCAACGCCGAGCATCACGGCCAATACGGTTTTTCGCATTGCTAACTCCAAAATCTGTATGGTAATCCCACGCGATTACGAGGGACGTTCACGCATTGAACTTACTTCGAAACTTTCAACGTGATGGGTTGGTCAACGGCCGCTGGTTCGCCGTTGAATTCCATTTTGGCTTGAACAACCATGTTGGCCAGCGCGCCTTCCGTAGCATCTCCGGCGGCTTCAATCACGAGCACGCCTTCCTTTTGATCCGCTGGAATCGTGACCGGATTGGCCTTCAAGCCGGTGACTCCTGGAGGCAGCGGCAACGACAAAGTCGCCGGGCCAGCAAAGCCATTGGCTCGGTTGACCGTGACTTTCACTTCGATCTTATTGCCACGCTTGATCGCACCACCGCCAGGAACTGCCGCAGCCAAGGTGGCCGGTTCCGGCTTGATGTTGATGACGAACGGAGTTGATGGCGGGAAGATGTTGATGTTTTTGGCTTTCGCGACGCCATCCGCGGCTTTGACTTCGTTGTCGGCAGCCGTCTTAGTCGCTTTCGCGGCTTTGTCTTTTTCGGTTGCAGCCTTAAAGGCAGCGTCGGTCTTTGTCTTTTCAGCAGTTGCCGCTTTGCTTTCGCCATCCGCTTTGGTGACAGCGGCTTCGGCTGTCTTCAATGTTTGAGCAGCCTTGGCAGAGTTGGCCTGAGCGGTTTCCAAAGCCTTCTTGGCAGCGGTTTGAGCATCGGTCGCTTTCTTCACTTCAGCGGCTGCGGCATCCGAGGCCTTTTTGGCTTCCGCAGCTTTCGCAGTGGCCGCTTTAGCATCGGCGTCAGCTTTCGCTTTGTCAGCTTCTGCAGCCTTTGCAGCTGCAGCAGTCGCGTCCTTTGCGGCTTTGTCGGCAGCGTTGAATGCATCCAACGCCGTCTTGGCTTTAGCAGCTGAATCGGTTGCTGCCTTGTCAGCAGCAGTTTTGGCATCTGTCGCTTTCTTCTCAGCGGCGACTGCGGCATCAGATGCTTTCTTCGCATTGTCGCGATCAGTAGTTACTTTCTTCAAAGCGTTCACCGTATCCGTGACTTTCTTAGTAGCCGCGTCGTTGGCAGTCTTGGATTTCGCTAACGCATCGGCGGCCACCTTCGCGGCTTCAGTCGCTTTGGTTTGAGCTTCCTTAGCTCGCTCCAATCGTTTCAAATTGCGTCGGTAAGGAACTTGTCCTTGCGTTCGCACGTAGAGTGAATAAGTTCCGGGAGCGACGTTCGCCGGCACAAAGATTCGCAAGACTTCCGAGTCCTTGCCTTTGTTGATCGGCTTGTTTTGAACTTGCATATTCTTCGGCTGACCAACAAACGTCAGCGTGACGTTGTTGTCGAATCCGTTGCGTTTCTTGAGTTTGAAGGGAATCAAAATTTGGCGGTTTCGATTGACATCGAATTTGTAGACGTCAGTCGTCAATTGGAATGGAGCTTGCTCGTCCAACACGGAGACGGTCAACGCACTGCAAACGCGAGCGATAGCTGGTTGAGTTTGATTACCGGTCCACTGAATCGTGCCTACTCGAGCCACTCGGTCCATCGGCTTCATGGCCTTCTTGCGAGCTGCGTTGGTCGTCTTGACGGCTTGTGTCAACGAAGGCAACTTGGCAGTGGTTGAGACCTTCGTGTCGTTGGCAGCTTTCACGTTGTTTTGAGCAGTCGTCAATGCAGCGACGGCTTTTTTCAATGCTTCAGCTGACGCAGTGGCGACCTTCGCAGTGTCTGCGGCCTTCTTGTCGGCAATACCTTTCGCGTTTGCTGCGTCCTTGGCAGCGGCGGCGGTGTCCGAGACCTTCTTGTCCGCGGCCGCTTTGGCTTTCGTCGAAGCGGTCACCGTTTCGCGAGCCTTCTTGCGATTGGCATCGACAGTGGCTCGGTTCTTTGTCGCGTCGTCGAGCGTTTTCTTGGCAGCGACAGCAGTCGCTTGCTTGGTTTGAGCGTCCTTGGCAGCATCAGCGGCCGCTTTGTCGGCGTCGGCTTTTGCCTTGGCGATCGGAGCTAGCTTCTCGTCCTTCTTCGGATCGTTGGCAAGCTTCTTCGTTTCTTCTTCTAGCTTAGTGGCTGCTGCTTTGGCAGCGTCGGCAAGCTTCTTCGCGTTCGCATCGGCAGCCTTTTGAGCATTCGTTGCGTTGGTCAGTGCGGTCGTTGCGTCATTGACCTTCTTTGAAGCTGTGTTCAAGTCGGTATCAGCTTTGTTAGCAGCAGCCGTGTCTGCGGTCAACTTTTTTGCGGCAGCGGTTTGAGCCGTCACAGCCGCCTTTGCTGCGGCGGCAGTGTCCGTCGCTGCCTTATCGGCAGTCACCTTAGCTTTTGCGGCATCGGCGGCAACTTTTGCGTCGGCCGTAGATTTTGCTTCCGCCGCATTCTTTGCGTCCTTAGCCGGTTTGACGGCGGGCGTCAATTTGGCGACGTCGGCGATTGCCTTCGTGATCGCGGCATTCGCGGCCGTCACAGCTGCAATTGAATCGGTGTAAGCTTTCTCAGCCGTAGCGTCTTTCGTCATCGCGCGGCCAACGAACTTGGCCAGCGTCATTCCGACCGGAGCGTCCTCGGCGGCTTCAAGTACCAAGATGGCGCTCGGCTGTTTGGGGTCGATCATGATTGGTTTGCAAGTGACACCCTTGGGCAATCCTTGGGCGGAGACTTCGACGGGTTCGTTGAAACCATCTTGTCGCAAGACCGCGACTCGCACGGCGAACTGGTCACCTTTGCGAAGTCCAACCGGCCATGTGCCAGCAGTGTTATTGTTCGTTCCTTGCAAAGGAGCTTGAGCAACTACGATGACACGGAAGTCGGGAGCCTCGTTGCGAACAATCAACCGGTAAGTCAAATCGACTCGGCCGCGTGCTTCGAAATAGCGGTCACGAATGACAGCTCGGAAAGTGCCGTCTGCCGGAGCAGTAAACTTGTAAACTGGGTCATCGGTATCCAAGTCGAAGTGATTAGCAAGCGGGTTGTTGCCGTTGTCGTCTTGAGCGGTCAAGCGTTTCGGCGTCGTCTCCTTGCCCTCAGCGTCTTTAACAACTTGTTCCACAATCAGATACGGATCGGCAAGAACACCTTGTCGCTGAGCAACAACTTCGAGCCAATAAACATCGCCCTTCTTCGCGTCGAAGGAAACGTAATCAATGTCGCCGCGTTGTTGGAACTGCCCGGCATATTCGCCAGGAACTTGCATCTTTTGCGATTGTGCAGCTTCGTTGTTCGGTTCTTGCTCGATCGTAATCGGGCCGTTCGAGAAGCCGATCAAAACCGCGTTTGACTCGCCCTTTGGAGTGTCCAAGCGATAGGCAAAGCCATCGATCGTCGACTGTCGCGAGTGAGCATAGATCGAACTATCCAGACCACTGACAGCAGGCACTGGAATCTGAACTTCAGCCTTTTGGAGTTCGATGCCACCAAGCTTCACACCGGCGGGCTTTCCATTGGGAAGATTGTGACCGTAGAGCGTGAACTTGCCAGTCGTGTTCGGTTGACCGGCAGCAGGGATGACGTAAGAAATGTGTGGTCCAGTGTGAACAGTCAAGCGATAGAAGTGATCGACGCTGCCACCAAAAACGTAATCGAAGACCTTAACGAAATAATCACCGTCTTCGGGAATCACGACCGCAGCGCTGGGATCGCGGAAAACTTGATGTTGATCAAAGGCCAATCGACGTCGCTTACTGTTGTAAACTTCGATTGTGGGCCGGATTCGAGAATCAATGGTTCCGCCGGCACAGGTCACAACGACACGTTGCCCCTTCTTCGCCGTGAACTTGAAGAAGTCCAAATCAGCACCGCCATTGACTTGACCATTGACGACACTGTCAAGCTCAATGGCAGTCGCCTGGGTTGAATTGTTGTTTGGTTCCGCCTCGCGAGCTTCCTTTCGTCGGCCAACAACGAAAGCTCGAGGATTCGTCGTGCCGAACATGCCAGTCGCGCGAACCTCATAGATCCCAGGCTTCACATTCGCATCGATCGTGACGGTGTTCTTTCCGTCTTTGTTGACGAATTTGATACCCGGATGATTGAACGTGAAATTGCCCAACTCTTCATTATCAGCCGAGCTAGTGACACCGATGTCGACACTGGTGCCGACCTGGCCACCGGGCGGGAAGACTGAATTTAGCCTAGCTTGTGGGAGCTGAGCGTTGGCATAAGAAGCGGAAAGGATAATGCCAGCAAGCAATGACAAGCGTGGCACGAGCGAAACGCACGCGAAGCGTCGCATGGAAATCCCCCTCAAATTGAACCGAATTGCAGTAGTGGAAACCGATCAGGCCTCGAAGCTACCACGCGGCTTGACACTGATTCGTGCCCATCCGTGAACGAATCAGTGTTGTGTTTGTAGTGAATCGATCGTGAAACATGCCAATCACATGATTCAACGATCAACAACGGTGGGACGCTGGTAGTGGACTTCGCCAGAAATCCTGATTGAACGAAGGGATTCCTGGCGAAATCCACTACGAACAACAGCGTTTGTTGGATGGCAAAAATGCTGTCACCAAGCCCATCATTCTACCGTGATGGTGAGACCTGGCGAAAGCACAATTTGTTGGTGTGATTGTTGCTGAATGTCACCAAGTTGGCAAATCCAGCAGTATAGAAACAGCGAGCAGGAATGCACCTGCTCGCTGAAGCTAATCTAGTAACCCGACGCGTCAGCGAGGGACGCTTACACGAGTTGGCCAATCGCTAGGTTGATAACACCATTGAGCGCCCCTCGCTCACGCTTCGGGTTACCATGCCATTGCTATGGCTAGTGGTTGAACAAGAACTCTTTCGTATTGATCAACGCCCAGACGATGTCTTCATAGGCAATCTTGACGTTGGCTTCATGCTTGGCGATATGAGCCAGAGCAATCTTCAATTCGGATTCGTTCGGTTCACGTGAGTAAGTCCACAAGTACAACTCGCGAATCTTCTTGTCGTGTGAACGTTCTTTGTCGCTCGCCAATAAGGCAGCTCGACCAGAACCGTTCGAAATCTTGGATTGCACTTCCGAGCTATTCAGCAAGTGTAAGCTTTGAGCCAAGTTGGCTTCTTGAGATCGTTCACACTCGCAAGCCGTGTCAGCTTGAGGTTGTCCGAAGACCTTCAAGAAGTACGGTCCAACCGAGGGATCCGGCAACTGAACGGCCTTCGTTCCGGCGGGAAGACCGCTGAAACCTTGCGTCGTGTTGGTGGCTCGGTGGAACGTGTCGTACAAGACTTCCGCCGTCAATCGCTTGGGATAGTAACGCGAGAAGTTTTGCTTGTCCTTCAAGTTAAAGTCGTTCGGCAAGCTGCTGAGTTGGTACGTCTTCGACGTGCAGATTGTGCGAACGAGGTCTTTCAGATCAAAGCCGCTGGCGATGAAGTGGCTCGCCAAGCCCTGCAGCAACTCCGGATTCGACGGTGGGTTGGTTTCCCGCATGTCATCTTCCGGCTCGACAATACCGCGGCTGAAGAAGTGCTTCCAGTAGCGGTTAACCAACGCGTGAGCGAAGAACGGGTTGTCCCTGTTCGCCATCCAATCGGCCAAATAGGAACGAGGATCCCGGTCGGCGGGAATGTCGTAAGGTTCGCTTCCCAGTCCGGTCGGCTTCAAGGTTGCCTGCGAACGCGGGTTGCGAGCTGAGGCGACACCTTCATTATGGAACACGCGGCGGTCACGGTACGAGCGATTCGCACCTGGGACGTTCACGTTTTTCTTGCCGATTCGGCTGAAGAATGCCGAGAAGCCGTAGTAATCGTTTTGGCTCCACTTTTCGAACGGGTGGTGGTGGCATCGAGCACACTGAATACGAAGGCCGAGGAACAACTGAGCCGTGTCTTCGACTTGTTCGTTGTTCTGATCGACTTCGCGGTACCACACAACGGCCGGATTGAAACTGGCTTCGCCCGAGGCCGTCAAGATGTCACGCACAAACTTATCGTATGGCTTATTCTCGTAAATGCTGTTCCAAATCCAGCGATAGAAACCATACGTGCCGCCAACATCGTCATTGTTTCGCTTCTTGTTGCGAAGCACCATGTTCCACTTGTTGGCGAAGTAGTCGGCATAGTCAGCAGTTTCAAGCAATTCGTTGACGAGCTGCTCTCGCTTCTTAGCATCCGTGTTCGTCAAGAATTTCTCGGCAGCTTCGGCGTTCGGCGTGGTGCCAGTGATGTCGATGAAGACGCGACGCATGAAAGTAGCATCGTCACAAATCTTCGAGGCCGGAATCCCGAGCACTCGCAGCTTGTTGAAAACAGCTTCATCGATGAAGTTGCCTGGTGAAGGCATTCCAGCCGTGTCAGCTCCCAGCGGGATCGTGGCACGGAACGTGGAAACTTGACCTTGATACCGAGCCATGATGGCGACTTCACCAGCGAGGTCCAAAGTCTTGATCAAACCGGTTTCGGTCGATTCGGCCATTTCCGGATCGTTGGCTTCATAGAGAGCCATACGAGTCACGTCTTCCGTCGTGCCGTCGCTGTAAGTGGCCAAGACAGTGATTTGCTGATCGGCACCGCGATCCATGACGCGGCCTTCTGGCAAGCACTTGATTCCCGTGACGACAGCGTCTTCGGGATTTCCGTAAGGCATGCCTTGCTCGATCCAGCGATAGATCATGCGGTATTCGTAGCTGCCAACTTCCATCCGCTTACCGCCACCGTGAGGCGATTTGCCAGTCGGCTTGGTCAAGAACAGGCTGTCATGAGGACTGGTCGGGAACAAGCGTCGACCGCGACCTTCCTTGACGAGAAACTCGTAATCGTCTTCGGGATAGAAACCGAGCAATGACAGTTTAAAGCCGTTTTGCCCGCTGGCCTTTCCGTGGCATCCGCCACTGTTGCAGCCAAGCTTGGTGAAGATCGGGACGATTTGATTCTTGAAGTTGATTGGAATCTGCTTGTCAACGCCTTCGACGTGAACCTTGAGTTCGCCTTTCTTGCCACTCTTGTCGATTGCCGAAACAGTGACGTCGCCATCTTTCAAAGGTAGGACAAGTCCGGTTTCATCGATTTCAACGATTCCAGCGGGCGATGACGTGAATTTCACATTGTGAGTGTGATCGCGAAGCTGCTTGGACGAGTAAACTCCCGTCACAAAAAGCTGCTGCCGGGCATCTCGCCCACGAATCGTGACACCTTTGCCATCAAGATTCGGTTCAATTCGTAGCGATTGCAGTGATCCAGGATCACCGAGGCCTTTCGCCTTAGTAGGGGCGTTTGCGAAGGATTCTGTCGATCCCATCAACAAAGCGGCGGCGGCGG